>CAKVLD010000005.1 GCA_934755305.1 uncultured Clostridium sp.
CAGGACAGTTAAGCTCTACAGCGCCAATGGTACTGCATGGGAGACCGTGTGGGAGAGTAGGACGTTGCCAGGTAAGATTGGATCTTTAGCTCAGTTGGTTAGAGCAACCGGCTCATAACCGGTAGGTCCGGGGTTCGAGTCCCTGAAGGTCCACCATTATGGGGGTATAGCTCAGTTGGGAGAGCACCTGCCTTGCACGCAGGGGGTCAAGAGTTCGAATCTCTTTATCTCCACCATTTAGAAAAAGTTATGAATGAAATTCATAACTTTTTTTGTTGTATAAAATTATAAAAAATTGATAATGACTTTTGATAATGTTAATATAAGAGTAGATTATATAGTCGATAAGGAAGTACTAGATATGTTTACATATAGAATAAAACAATTTTTGTGGAGTATAACTGCTAATTTTAAGTCATTGGATGAAGAAGTGATACAAAGGTATTTAAATGCTGAAGAACAAAAAGTTTTTTCAAAATTAAAAATATCTGAAAAACAGCATTCTATACGAGTTTGTAAAGATGCTTTAAAAGTATGTAATGAAATTGATATAGATAAGAATAAAATAGCCAAAATAGCTTTGCTACATGATGTAGGAAAGAGTAATGGAAATCTAAATATAATCGATAAGTCTATAATAGTTATCTTAGATAAGATAACTAAAGGAAATTTAAAAAAGTATTCATTTAATAAGAAGGTTGATATGTATTATAACCACCCTCAAGAATCTGTAAAGATATTAAAAGGAATAGATGAATATGACAAGGAGTTTATGGAAGCTATAGAAAAACATCATTATAAATATAGTGGATCAAATATATATTTAAAAATAATAAAAAAATGTGATGATAAGAATTAATAAGGAGGGGAAGCAATGAATTCAAGTGAAAGAAGAGATGAGATATTAAAAAAATTATTAGAAAGTAATAGACCTTTAAAAGGAAATATTTTAGCTAATAATTATAATGTAACAAGGCAAATAATAGTTAAAGATATTGCTATATTAAGAGCTAAGGGAAAGAATATTATTGCTACTCCAGAGGGATATATTATATCAAAATATGATGATAGAATAAAAAAGATAATAGCTGTGACTCATAATGATGATAGAATGATTGAAGAGCTTAACATAATAGTAAAGTATGGTGGAATAGTTGAAGATGTAATTGTGGAGCATCCTTTATATGGTGAAATAAAAGGAATGTTAATGATAAAAAACTTGAATGATTTAGAAAATTTTAAAGAGAAATATGAAAATAATGAAGCTAAATTATTATCTGTGTTAACTAATGGTGTACATATTCATACCATATCTACTGATACTCAGGTAAATATGGATTTAATATTAAGTGAATTAAAAGAAAAGAAATTTATTATAGAATAAATTTGAGGAGGTAAAACATGGATTATGATGTTTTAATTCTTGGTGGGGGAATAATAGGATGTTCAGTAGCATATGAAATGGCTAAATATAATTTAAATATAGCTTTAATAGAAAGAGATTACGATATAGCTGAGGATATATCTTTTATAAATACGGCAGTTGTTTACGATGGTTCTGAGACTTCAGATCCTATTATGTCAATGTTAGAAAAGATAGGTAGTAAGTTAGTAGAAGAAGCTTGTTATAAATTTAAGGTGCCATATAAAAAGGTTGGAGCTTTAAGAATAGCAGATAGTGATGAAAATGTTAAAAAGTTAGAAAAGATGTATGAAAGATCTGTAGAAAGAAAGATTGAAAAGGTAAGGCTAATTAATAAGAAAGAAGCTTTGGAGATAGAGCCTAATTTAAATATAGATATTAAGAAAGCTTTATATTCTGAAAACGTGGCTATTATTCCACCATATGATTTAGCTATAGCTTATGCAGAAGTTGCAGCTGAAAATGGAGTTAATTTTAGGTTTGAAGAAGAAGTACTAAATATAAGTAATATCAATAAAGGTTTTAAAGTAACAACCAATAAAAATAAGTTTACATGTAGAGTTGTAGTAAACACTATTACTAATGAAATATATGTTACTGATTCTGAAAATAAAGAAATGATTAGTTCAGATAGTAAACAATCAAAGAATATGAGCTATTATCTAATAAATGATAGTATAGATAAATGTTTAAATAAAGTTGTTATAAAAGTATTAGATGATACTGCTTTTGTTTTAAGTATACCTAACTTATCTGATGGAATTATTATAGGAATTAAAAATCCAGAAGCAGTGGATATAAATAATGGATTAGATTATGCTAACATACTAATTCCCGGAATCGATAAAAGTAATTTGAACAACATATTTACAGATGTTTATAATAAGGATTCTGTAGTTATAGATGATAGTTGTATAGATAAAGGATATATAAGAGTTACTGGTACACATTATGGAAAAATGACAATGGCTCCAGCAATAGCTCAAAGTATATGTAATTCTATAGCTACTAATTTAAATATAAAAGAAAAGAAATGTTTTGTTGATAAGAGACGAGAAGTATATAGATTTAGAAATATGAATATAGAAGATAGAAATGAATTAATTTCTGTAGATAAAAGATATGGTAATATAGTATGTGCTTGTAATGAAATAACAGAGGGTGAAATTATAGATGCTATAAGAAGACCTTTAGGTGCTAGAACTGTACAAGGAGTAAAAAGGAGGACAGGAGCTGCTTTAGGAAATTGTCATGGATCTTATTGTGTTAGAAAGATTATTAATATTCTAGCAAGAGAAATGGATAAAAAACCAAATGAAGTTGTTGAGGATTCCAATAAATCCAGGGTATGGATTAGTAGAATAAAAGAATTTGATGAGGTATAGGTGATAATATGAAAGAGGTATTTACAAGTTTAGTTAGAATAAAAGGTGATACTAAAAATAAAGTTGTTCCTGTAAAAAGTAGTGAGGAAGTTGATAGAAGTTTATTTTTAGAGTTTTCCAAAGTTATTGGAAGGATATATGTAAGTACTCCAATAAATATTGGTGATACTATATGTAAAAACATACTTAATACAGGAGTTGATATAATTTGTACTAGAAAGATAGAAAAAAATAAAATAAGCTAGTAAAATATTGACAAGAAATATTAGGTGTTATATAGTAATGTTAATGAAATAATAAACTGTTGATAAGGCTAGTAATAATAAGTTAATTTTAAGAGAGTTAGTGGTTGGTGTAAACTAATAATTAATTATTATGAATCCACCTTGGAGGGTCTGTGATGAGCAGAACGGGAAATCGTTAAATTTATTTAAGAGGATAGGTATTTTTTTACCTATCAACTAGGGTGGCAACGCGGAGTCTTTCGTCCCTTGTATGGGGAATAGGCTCTTTTTTTTCAGTTAAAACTAAATATACTAAAAATGCTTTTATAAAATTAAGATATAATTTAGTTAAGAAAAGCGTGGCGAAGCCACTTTTTTATTTAGATTTTTATAGGAGGCAAAGAGAATAATGTTAGATTTAAAGAGAATAAGAACAAATCCAGAAGAAGTTAAAAAAGCATTAACAAATAGAGGAGAAGACTTTGATGTTTCAGTAATAGATGAACTTGTTACATTAGATGAAGAAAGAAGAAAGATACTTGTAGAAGTTGAAGCTTTAAAGAGTAAGAGAAATCAAGTTTCTGCTGAAATTCCTAAAAAGAAAAAAGCTGGTGAAGATGTTACGGCTATAATGGAAGAAATGAGAGCTCTTGGTGATGAAATAAAAGCGTTTGATGTTAAAAATGCTGAAATAGATGAAAAAATTAAGTATATAATGCTTAGAATACCTAATATTCCAAACCCAGCAGTTCCAGAAGGAGAAACTGATGAAGATAATGTAGAAATTAAGAGATGGGGAGAACCAACTAAATTTGATTTTGAACCAAAAGCTCACTGGGATTTAGGTACTGATCTAGATTTATTAGATTTTGAAAGAGGCGGAAAGGTAGCTGGTTCAAGATTTACAGTATATAAAGGTTTAGGTGCAAGACTTGAAAGATCAATTATAAACTATTTCTTAGATAAGCATACTACTGAAAATGGATATACAGAAGTTTTACCTCCTTACATGGTAAATAGAGATAGTATGACAGGAACAGGGCAATTACCTAAGTTTGAAGAAGATGCATTTAAAGTGGAAAACAATGGATATTTCTTAATTCCAACTGCAGAAGTTCCTGTAACTAATATGCATAGAAATGAAGTTTTAGATGGTGCTGATCTTCCAATAAAATATGCAGCTTATTCAGCTTGTTTTAGAGCAGAAGCAGGTTCTGCAGGAAGAGATACAAGAGGATTAGTAAGACAACATCAATTTAACAAGGTTGAGTTAGTTAAGTTCTGTAAGCCGGAAGAAAGCTATAGTGAATTAGATAAGTTAGTAACAGATGCTGAATCTGTACTTCAAGGGTTAGGATTACCATATAGAATAGTTAGAATATGTAAAGGAGACTTAGGATTTACTGCTGCATTAAAGTATGATATTGAAGTTTGGATGCCAAGTTATAATAGATATGTAGAAATTTCAAGTTGTTCTAATTTTGAAGATTTCCAATCAAGAAGAGCTAATATCAAGTATAGAGAAAATCCAAAAGATAAACCACAATTTGTTCATACAATAAATGGTTCAGGTGTTGCTATAGGTAGAACTGTTGCAGCAGTATTAGAAAATTATCAACAAGCAGATGGTTCTGTAGTTGTTCCAGAAGCTTTAAGACCATTCTTTAGATGTGATGTAATAAAATAATATTTAAAGTAGAAATGATAGGATATAGTATAAAAATGCTATATCCTATTATTTTTTACAATATTTTAATTTACAGGATATAGGATTAAGTTGTTTTTGTTTGTAGACAAAAAAAATCACATATGGTAAATTATTATACAGGGTGGTATTTTTGTAAGCTACACCATTGTTAATATTAGTTTTTAGACAATTTTTATCCATAAAAAAATAAAACTAAGTATGTATTACACTCTAGTTTTGGAGGTGATAACATGGATATAGGTTTTGTAGGAGCAGGAAAAGTTGGTTTTACTTTGGGTAAATATTTTAAAGATAAAGGTTTAAATGTAATAGGTTATTATAGTAGAAGTTTAGAATCAGCAAAAGAAGCTGCTGAATTTACAAATTCAAAATATTTTTCTAATATAAAAGATTTAATAAAAGAATGTGATACTATTTTTATAACAACAGTTGATGATGCTATTAAAGGTATATGGAGTAATATACAAGAATTGTCTATAAGTAATAAAATCATTTGCCATTGCAGTGGTTCGTTATCTTCAAAGGTATTTTCTAATATTGATAGTTATAATTCATATGGCTATTCAATCCATCCAATGTTCGCTTTCAGCGATAAATATAATTCTCATAAAAATATACATGAAGCCTTTTTTACAATTGAAGGTTCAAAAGAAAAGTTGAATGTAATAGTAAATTTACTTGAAACACTAGGAAATGAATATAAAATAATTTCTTCAGAAAATAAAGCTAAATATCATGCTGCTTCAGTATTTGTAAGCAATCATGTTCTAGCTTTAATGAAAGAAGGAATTGAATTACTAGGAGATTGTGGTTTTCAAGAAAGTGAGGCTATTAAAGCTTTATATCCATTATTTATAAATAATGCTAAAAATATAAAGAGGGGTCTTAATAATAGTTTAAGTGGACCTTTAGAGAGAGGGGATGAATCTACTTTAAGGAAACATTTAGATTGTCTAAATTATGAAGAACAAAAATTGTATAAGCTATTATCTAAAAAATTATTAGATATAGCTAAGGTGAAAAATGTTAATAGGAATTATAAAAAAATAGAGGAAATAATAGGAGAATAAAAAATGAAGAATACAAGTATTACTTTCAAAGAGGCTAAAGCCAAGAAAGAGAAATTAGCTATGCTGACAGCATATGATTATTCAACAGCTAGACTTATTGATGAGACAGGAGTAAATGGTATTTTAGTTGGAGATTCTTTAGGAATGGTTTGCCTTGGATATGATGATACATTATCAGTAACTGTAGAAGATATTATTCATCATACTAAAGCTGTTGCAAGAGGAGCAAAAAATACTCTAGTGGTGGCTGATATGCCTTTTATGTCTTATCAAACTTCTGTTTATGATGCTGTTTTTAATGCTGGAAGATTGATGAAGGAAGGTAGAGCACAAGCGGTAAAATTAGAAGGTGGAGTAGAGTTTAAAGAGCATATAAAAGCAATAGTAAATGCTTCAATACCTGTTATGGGTCATATAGGACTTACACCACAATCAATAAATGCTTTTGGGGGATTTAAGGTTCAAGGTAAAAGTGAAGAAGCTGCAAGAAAACTTTTAGAAGATGCATTAGCTGTAGAAGAGGCGGGTGCTTTTGCTGTTACTCTAGAATGTGTACCTGCTAAACTTGCAAAATTAATTAGTGAAAAGTTAACTATACCAACTATTGGGATAGGTGCAGGTAATGGGTGTGATGGACAAATATTAGTTTATCAAGATATGTTAGGAATGTTCCCAGACTTTACCCCTAAGTTTGCAAAGAAGTATGAGGACATAGGAACTAGTATGAAAAATGCTTTTGGGGAATATGTAAAAGAAGTAAAAAGTGGTGCTTTTCCAGAAGAAAAACACACTTTTAAGATAGATGAAGAAGTTATAGAAAAACTATATTAAGGGGCGAAAGAAATGAAAGTTACAAGTTATATTAAAGATGTAAGAGAATCCGTAAAGGAATGGAAAAAGCAAGGATTAACAGTTGGTTTAGTTCCAACTATGGGATATTTACATGAAGGTCATAAGAGTCTAATCGATAGAGCTGTACATGAAAATGATAGAGTTGTTGTTAGTGTTTTTGTTAATCCAATACAATTTGGACCTACAGAAGATTTAGAAAGTTATCCTAGAGATATAGAAAGAGATACAGCATTATGTAGTGATGCAGGTGCTAGTTTAGTTTTTAATCCAACTAAGGAAGAAATGTATTTTGATGATTTTTGTACCTCTGTTAATATGACTGGTCTTACAGAAAATTTATGTGGTAAGAGTAGACCAATTCATTTTAGTGGTGTTTGTACTGTTGTTAGTAAGTTATTTAATATAGTTACTCCTGATAGAGCTTATTTTGGACAAAAGGATGCTCAACAATTAGCCATTATAAAAAGAATGGTTAGAGATTTAAGTATGGATATAGAAGTTATAGGATGTCCAATAATAAGGGAAGAAGATGGATTAGCTAAAAGTTCTAGAAATACTTATTTAAGTGAAGAGGAAAGAAAGGCAGCTTTAATCTTAAGTCAATCTTTAAAGGTTGGTAAAGCTTTATTAGAGTCTGGAGAAAGAGATAGCAATAAAGTTATAGAAGCTATAAAGAATAAAATTGCAGAAGAAAAGCTTGCAAAGATAGATTATGTACAAATTGTTGATGCATTATCTATTGTAGATGTAGAAAAGATAGAAAGTACAGTTTTAGTAGCTATGGCTGTATATATTGGAAAAACAAGATTGATAGATAATTTTATATTTGAAGTATAGGAGAGAATAGAAGATGAATATAACAATGTTAAAGGGAAAAATACATAGAGCTACAGTTGTTCAAGCTGAATTAGACTATGTGGGAAGCATAACAGTAGATACAGAATTATTAGAAGCAGCAGGAATTTTAGAATATGAAAAAGTTCAAATAGTAGACGTAAATAATGGACAAAGATTCGAAACTTATACTATAGCTGGAGAAAAAGGTTCAGGAATGATTTGTTTAAATGGAGCAGCAGCTAGATGTGTTTCTGTAGGAGATAAAATTATCATAATGTCTTATTGCGAAGTAAATAGTGATGAAGCTAAAGATCATAGACCAAAGGTTGTTTTTGTTAATGATGAAAACCAAGTAGATAAAATAAGTAGATATGAAAAACATGGCCGATTAGAAGATAATTAATAAAAAAGAGCTTTATAAGCTCTTTTTTAACGTATAGGAAATTTTAAAACTTTTTTGAGAGCGAGCACTGATTATTACTAGCTTTCTGGTATGTAAGTTGTCAAATACGTTAAAAAATAATTATAGTGCCGCAAAAGAACCAAAAAGAAAAATAATTAAATGGCATTTTTATAATGAATTATTTTTCTTTTAGAACCTTTTGACAGGCTAAAAAAAGTGACTTCAGTTAAGATTAAATATACTAAAAATGCTTTTATAAAATTAAGATGTAATTTAGTTAAGATAAGCGTGGCGAAGCCACTTTTTTATTATAAAAGATAAAATTTTTTTGATTTTTATTAAAATAGTATTGACATACTTTACTTATCTTGATATACTAACGAAGTAGTATCTGGAGAGATGGTCGAGTTGGTTTAAGGCACCGGTCTTGAAAACCGGCGTACCTTCACGGGTACCTAGGGTTCGAATCCCTATCTCTCCGCCAGTTAAAAACCTCAATCTTTGATTGAGGTTTTTTGTTATGTGAAATTATTTATTTGAATGTTCTAATATAAATTTGGCTACAGCGTCTTTATCATTACTATCAATTACTTTAGTAGAAATGTTCTTTAATTCTTCAGCAGCGTTCTCTACTGCATAACACTCATCTGAAATTTTAAACATTGGAATATCATTTAGGTTATCACCAAATGTAATTAATTTGTCAAAGTGAAAGTAATTTTTTAAATAATTTATTGCATTAGCTTTAGATGAAGAGGTATGGTAAATTTCTAAATTCATTATTTTTTTATCATATGTATCTCTATATTTTATAGATGATATACCTGTTATTCCTTTTAATTTATTATAAAGAGAATTTACTTTATCCTCATAATCCATAATAGTAAAGTAAAGAACTCTACAATCAGAAGGAACTGAACCTTCTATAAATGTTTTATATGTACTGTCTTTACGTTCATTATAAAATTTAATTTGATAGGGATTAATTAATTTATTATGATAAACAAATAAATGATTATCCTTTAAAGTATAAACAAATGCATTTAAATTTTCTGAGTCAATTAAGTTTTGTATAATTGGAACTAAGTTATTTTCAAGTGGTAAAGAATATAAATATTTATCATTTTGTAAATCATAAATAGCAGAACCATTCATAGTTATTATAGGTAAAGTTAAATTTATATCTTTTAGTAATTTTGAAACTGTAGCAGGGGTTCTAGCTGTAGCTACGGTAAAGTTAACATTATCTTTTAAAAATTTATTTATAAGATATTTACTGTTAGGGGACACTATTGCATTATTATTAAGTAGAGTGCCATCTAAGTCTGAAACATATAAAAACATAAGTACCTCCAATGATTTTTTTATAGCTCAATTATATAATATAAAGAATAAAAATAGTTTAAAATATAAAATAAAAAAATTTAAAAAAGTTATTGACAAGTATATCTAATGCTGATATACTTATTTATGTCAGCACGGAGAGATGGTCGAGTTGGTTTAAGGCACCGGTCTTGAAAACCGGCGTACCTTCACGGGTACCTAGGGTTCGAATCCCTATCTCTCCGCCATATATAATTTTTAATAGAAGGCACATGGAGAATTACTCAAGTGGCTGAAGAGGCGCCCCTGCTAAGGGCGTAGGTCGGGCAACTGGCGCCCGGGTTCAAATCCCGGATTCTCCGCCAAAACATCTAACATTTAGTTAGGTGTTTTTTTTATGTACAGGAATTTATAAAAAATTTTAAATCTCAAAGTGAGTAATACCAATGATTTGAGGGATATGAAGTGTGGGGCGTGGAGAAGCCACTTTTTTAACGTATAGGAAATTTTAAAACTTTTTTGAGAGCGAGCACTGATTATTACTAGCTTTCTGATATGTAAGTTGTCAAATACGTTAAAAAATAAATATAGTTAAAATGTATAAACATTATGAGAAGCGAAGATTAGAAAAATTCACTTCTTGTTTTTTTATCTAAATATAAAGGATAAGAAAATGTTAAAATTAATGATAAGTTACTATGAAAGCAATAAAATTTATTATGAGTTATTAACAAATGCTTAAAAAATTAGCTTGATTTTTGGATTAAAGTTAATAAAGAATAGTTTTTTTTATGAAAAACTAAAAAAATCAAAAAAAAATGTGTAACTTGTAGACAAAAAAGTAAAAAAGAGTAATAATAAGTGAAAAGGGGGAGATAATAATGAATAAGAAGTCAATAAAGAGTCTTTTAGCATTAGGGTTGACTTTATCAGCACTAATGTCTACTACACCAATAACAGCTTCAGCTGTAGAGGAGATAAGTAAAGTTAAAGATGGTATTATAGCTATGCCACATAACTTTAACAAAACTACTATAGTATCACCATTTAGAATGGGATTAGAAACTAAGTATGATCCAAGAGGTACAAAGACTTCTAAGGTTAAGAATCAATTAAATTTGGGGACTTGCTGGGACTTTGCAGCACATGCTAATTTAGAACATTATCTTATAAACGAAGGGGAATCTGAAAGTGATTTTTCAGAAGAATACTTAAGATGGTGGGCTATGCCTGATTCAAAAGGAATAGGATGGAAGAGAACTGATGGAGATGGAGGAAATGCAATAATTTCTTCAGGATTCTTTACTTCATGGGCTGGACCAAAGTTAGAAAAAGATATGCCTTACTATGGTTATAAAGGTGGTAGTAAACCAAGTAATTTTAATACTGCTAAAACACAAAAGAATGTAACTGATATAGTATTTATTAATGATGATAAAACAACTGTAAAAAATGCAATAAAGAAATACGGAAGTGTAGATACTGGATATTATCATGATGATTCATATTATAACTCATCTACAGCTGCATATTATTGCGGAAAGTCTAATGTACAACCAAATCATGAAGTACTTGTTGTTGGTTGGGATGATAATTATTCAAAGAATAACTTCAGAACTAAACCTAGTAGCAATGGAGCTTGGTTAGTTAAAAATAGCTGGGGGTCTAACTGGGGAGATGGAGGATACTTCTGGGTATCTTACGAAGATAAATATTTCTTAAGCTCACAATATAATATGAATGCTTGTTTTGCAGGGGTTCAAGATGTGAAAGATGATCAAAAGTTATATCAATATGATCCATATGGAATTGTTAACACATATGGAAATGGTACAAGCTCTAAGTTAGGATTTGCTAATGTATATGATTTTAGTGAAGGATATAATCAATTAGATGGAGTTATGTTCATGACTGAATCAGCAGGTGCATCTTATGAAATTAGTTATGCTCCATATACTAATAATACGATAGATTTAAATAATAAAACAGTTTTAAAAACTGGTACTGTTGATCATTCAGGATATACTACTGTAAAAACTGATGCATTTACATTACCAACAGGTAAAGGCGCTATTATAGTAACTTTAGATGGTTCAAAATCTAATGTACAAGTAGCTTTAGGTGATGAAGAATCTTATTCAGGATTATATACAGCAGAAGCTAATAAAGGTGAAAGTTTTGTTATAAATGGAAGTTCTGTAACTGATTTGAATGAAAGTGGTTCAAGCCCTAAGAGTCTTTCTATTAAAGCTATAACTACAAAGACAGGAACTACTCCAACACCAACACCAGATCCTGATCCAACACCAACACCAGATCCTGATCCAACTCCGGATCCAGCATTAAGTTCAAATACAAAGTTATCTAAGTTTGTATTAGGTAGAACAAATGTATTAAGCTGGTTAGAAGATAATGAAATAAATGCAACTATAAATTACTATACTAGTAGTTTAAGTATTGCTCTTGCAACAGAAGATAGCAAGGCTACAATAGAATCTGTTAATGGTAAGGCTGTTGGAAGCAATAGCTATTCAGGAACATTAAGATTATCAACTTATTATGATGAATTTAGTATTCCAATAGTTGTTAAGGCTGAGGATGGAACTAAGACAACTTATACTGTTAACTTAACAAGAAGTTACTGGTAAAATATAATATTAAAATATATTAAAAAAGCTATTGTGTAATGGTGTTTTACTATTATACAATAGCTTTTTTATGTTATTATAATAAAAATGTTTAGAAGACATAAAAATAGTTAAATCTATTTAATGGATAATAAAAAGGTATTTTAAATAGTTTATAGAATTTAGTTATTAATCAGAAATAATAGGAGATAAATGCTATGGGTATAAGATTTATATATGGTAGAGCAGGAAGTGGTAAAAGTCATTTTTGCATAGAACAAATAAAGAAAAAGATAGAGAAAGGTATTACAAATGAACTTATTTATATAGTTCCAGAACAATATACTTTTCAAAGGGAAACTTTACTTTTGAGAGAGGCAGGAGAAAGGTCTCTACTTAAGACTAAGGTATTTAGTTTCAAAAGAATGGCACATAGAATTTTTGAGGAATGTGGAGGAAGAGTTCATGATAGAATGAAGGATTCTGGTAGAAACATGCTTATCCATAAAATTCTCCAAGAAGATGAAGAAAATTTACAATACTTTAATAGAATTTCAAAGGAGCAAGGATTTACAGATATAATTTCAAAAACTATAACTGAGTTTAAGAAATATAATGTGATACCAGAGAATCTTAATAATAGCTTAAAGAATATAGAGGATAAAGATCTTAAAGATAAGATTAGAGATTTATCTTTAATCTATGATGATTTTAACAAAAGTATAGCTGAAAATTTAATTGATGGAGATGATGAATTAACTTTATTGGCAGAAAAACTTAGAGTTAATCCAGTGTATGAAGACGCAGAAGTTTGGATAGATGAATTTACTACATTTACACCTCAACAAATAGAGGTAATTAGATGTTTGGCTAATCAGTGTAAAACTGTAAATATAACTTTATGTATGGATAGTATTAAAAATGATTCTGATGAAGAAGTAACTGATATTTTTAATTCGATAAAAGCTACTGAATATAAAATATTAAAAATGATGAAAGACAATAATATAAGCTATATGGAACCTATTGATCTTAATAAAGAGATTCCATATAGATTTAAGGAAAATAAAGAACTTAGTCATTTAGAAAAGTATTTTTTTACTTATCCATTTAAAAAATTTAACAATAAAGTTGATACAATGAGATTATATAAAGCAAATAATTCTTATGATGAAATAGAGGCTGTAGCAAAAGAAATAATAAGACTTGTACGTGATGAAAATTATAGATATAGAGATATTTCAGTTGTTTGTAGAGATATAGATGTATATGAAAAAATAACAACTGTTATATTTAATCAATATGATATTCCTTTCTTTTTAGATAAGAAGATAGATATTTTAAATAACCCTATGGTTATTTTGATTTTATCAGCAATTGAAATACATCTTAGAAATTGGTCTTATGAAACTGTATTTAAATATTTAAAAAGCGGTTTAGTAAATATAGATAGAGATGAAATTGATGTACTTGAAAATTATGTTTTAGCTAATGGAATTAAGGGATATAAGTGGACTATAGAACTTGAAGTTAAGGAAGATTCAGAAGAAGAGCTTTCAGAGGAAAATGAGATTATTAATATAATGCTAAAGGTTAGAGAGCCTTTAATGAAATTCCATAAGGCTATAGCTAAAGGAAAAAATGTAAGGAGTATTTGTACTTCAATATATGAATTTTTAGTAGAGCTTGAAGTTTTTGATACAGTTGAGAAATGGATTAAGAAATTTGATGAAATAGGATTGCAAAATAAGGTTAAGGAATATGAACAAGTTCCTGAAATAGTTATGGATATATTAAATCAAGCTGTTGAAGTTATGGGAAATGATATATTAGATCCTTCTGAATTTTATAAGATTTTACTTGCTGGTTTTGAAAGTAAGGAAATAGGTGTTATACCAGTTGCTTTAGATCAAGTTAATGTAGGCGATATAGCTAGAATAAAGGGTAGAGAAGTAATTGCTTTATTTATTATAGGTGTAAATGATGGTGTTTTACCTGCTGCTAATAAGGAAGAAGGAATACTTTCTGATAGAGATAGAGATATTTTAAAAGATCTTGGAGTGGAGTTATCCTCAACTACTAGAGCTAAGGTTTTTGAAGAACAATTTATGGTTTATACTGCTATAACTTTAGCAAGTAAGTTCTTAATGATTACTTATCCTATGGCTGATTTTGAAGGTAAATCTTTAAGACCTTCTATTATTATTCCAAGGATAAAAAGAATTTTTCCAAAGTTAATTGAGGAAAGTGAAATTTATAATCTTAGAGATAGAAGAGATAAGTATCCTGATATAATTTCACCTATTCCCACTTTTAATAAATTAATATTAGCTTTAAGAAGAAATTATGAAAATGAAGTTATTGAAGAGTATTGGAAAGAAGTATTTGCTTGGTATAAATCTAAAGAAGAATTTAATAATAGATATGGTAATGTACTTGAAGGCCTAAATTACAGTAATATTGGTAATGTGATGGCTCGTGATAAGGTTAAGGAATTATATAGTACTAATGGCGGAAGATTATTATTTAGTGTATCAAGGCTTGAAAAGTATGCAGAGTGTCCTTTTTCTTATTTTATTCAATATGGTTTAAAGGCTAGAGATAGAAAAATATATGAGTTTACAGCTCCAGATTTAGGTTCATTTATGCATGATATATTAGATGAATTTACTAATAAGATAAAAAGAGAAAAAATAGCATGGTCAGAGTTAAATGCTGATAAGTGCAGAAAACTAGTAGGTGATTTAGTAGAAACTAAGTTAAGAGAAGATAGTGGTTCTATTCTTAATAGTAGTAAGAGATATAAATACTTTACTAATAGATTTAAAAGAGTTATTACAAAGTCTGTGTCTGTAATTTCAGAACAAATGAGAAGAGGACAATTTGAGGTATTTAGTAATGAATTTGTTTTTGGAAGTTTTAATGATGGAGCTCCTATAAAGTTAAGTTTACCTTCTGGTGAAGAGGTATTTTTAACAGGAAGAATAGATAGAATAGATACATTAGATATGAATGGAAATACTTATGTAAGAGTAATTGATTATAAATCAGGGGCAAAGAAATTTGATTTAAATGAATTGTATTATGGACTTCAAATGCAGTTATTGGTTTATTTAGATGCTATACTTAGAAATTCAGAGTATATTTTAAGACATCAAGCAATGCCAGGAGCAATTCTTTATTTTAGGATAGATGATCCTATAATTAAAAGTAAGACTGAGTTAGAAGACGAAGAGATAAGGGAGCAAGTTCTTCAGAAATTAAAGATGAATGGGCTTTTATTAAAGGATGCAGAGCTTGTTAGAGCTATGGATAATAACATGGAAACTTATTCTTTAGTTATTCCAGCAACTTTTAAGAAAGATGGAGATTTTTCTGCTAATAGTTCTGTAGTTACTGAAGAGCAGTTTAATATATTAAGGGAATATGTAGGAAGTAAGATGGTAGAGCTTTGTGAGGATATGCTTAGTGGAAAAATAAGAATAGAGCCTTGCAAAAGTCAATCTACAACTTATTGTGAATACTGTGATTATTCAGCTATATGTCAGTTTGATACCAGTATAAAAGATAATAAATATAAGCTTGTCATAAAGAAAGATGAAGAGGAGATATGGAGAAGAATGAAGGACGTAGTGAAGGGAGGTTCTAATGATGGGCAAAACTAGATGGACTGATGAACAGTTACAAGCAATAGAAACTAGAAAGTGTAATTTGTTAATTGCAGCAGCAGCAGGTTCAGGTAAAACAGCAGTATTAGTAGAAAGAATAATTAGAATTATCACTAATGAAGAAAGTCCTGTAGATATTGATAGGTTATTAGTAGTAACTTTTACTAGTGCAGCAGCTGCTGAAATGAGGGAAAGGATTGCTAGTGCTATAACTAAAGCATTGGAGGTCAATCCAAATTCTAAGAATTTGCAAAAGCAGTTAACTTTATTAAGTAGAGCTAATATTACTACTATGCATTCTTTTTGTTTAGATGTTATAAAAAATAATTTTCATATAATAGATTTAGATCCTGGTTTTAGAATATTAGATGAAACAGAAGGTACTTTATTAAAAGGTGAAATTATAGAGGAATTATTTGAGGATAAGTATGAAGCAGAGGATGAAAGTTTTTTAAATCTAATAGAAGCTTATAGTGGTACTCGTGATGATGAAAAAGTAAAGGAAATAGTATTGGATTTATATAGATTTGCCATGAGTGGACCATGGCCTGAGAAGTGGCTTAGAGAGAAGGCTGAAGCTTTTAATATACAAAGTAAAGATGAATTATCTGAAACTGAATGGGTTAAGGTTCTTACGGAGAATTTAGAGTTAGAAATTAGAGCTTTAATAAGTATGCTAGAAAAGGCTATAGAAATATGTAACGAGGTGGAAGGATTAGAGCCATATTTAGAAAACTTAGATATGGATATGATGTCCTTAAAAAGTATAGAAGAATCTCTTAATAAAGGTCTGGATGATATATATAAATGTTTAGTAAGTACTAAGTTTTCAAAGCTTAAAACTGTAAGAAAAAATAATGTATCAGACCCAGAAGCACAGGAAAGGGTAAAAGATATAAGAAATGTTATTAAGAAAAAGATAGGAAAACTTAATGAAGATATATTCTTTATGTGTCCTGATGATATGCTTATTTCTATAAAGGAATCTTATCCATACATGAAGGAGCTTACAGAGCTTGTTATAGAATTTGAAGAAAGATTTTCTTTAGCTAAGAAGAGTAAGGGGGCATTGGATTTCAATGACTTAGAGCATTTATGTTTAAAGATATTAACTAATGAAGACTCCAATGTGGCTGAGAACTTTAAGGAATATTTTGATGAAGTTTTGGTGGATGAATATCAGGATTCTAATAATGTTCAAGAAGCTATAATTGATTTGGTGTCAAGAAAGTATACAGATGATCCAAATGTATTCATGGTTGGTGATGTTAAGCAAAGTATTTATAGATTTAGACAGGCAAAACCAGAGTTATTTTTAGATAAGTATCAAACTTATTCTAAAGATGAAGGTAAAAATAGAAAGATTCAATTATATAAAAACTTTAGAAGTAGATATGAAGTAATAAATGCTGTTAATTATGTTTTTAAACAAATAATGTCCAAGGAAGTAGGAGAACTTGAGTATACAGATGAAGAAGCTCTTAATTTAGGAGCAAATTATAAAGAAATAGAAGAAAAAAATGTTATTACAGGTGGTGAAGTTGAACTTCATATATTAGATAAATCTGGAGTGAAAAATGAAGAAGAGGAAACAGATTTAGTAGAAGATGACGAAGAAGAGGATATTGGAGCTATCAACTTAGAAGCAAGAATAGTAGCTGAGAGAATTAAAAAACTATTATCTAAAAAAGAAGGAGAAATATTTAAGGTCTTAGATAAAGAAACAGGAGAATATAGATCTGTTACTTATAAAGATATAGTTATTTTATTAAGAGCAACTAAGAATTGGTCTGAAGTGTTTTTAGATGAACTAGGTGCTCAAGGAATTCCTGTATATGCTGATACTGGTTCAGGATATTTTGAATCCATAGAAATAAGAACTATTATGTCTTTATTAAAAGTTATAGATAATCCTATGCAAGATGTTCCTATGATAGCTTTATTAAAATCTCCTATAATGAATTTTACTTTTGATGAGTTAGCAGATATTAGACTTATTAATAAGGAAAGATATTTTTATGAAAATATAAAAGTTATAGCTTCAGAATTTTATGAAGAAAATCTTGCTTTAAAAGAGAAATGTATTTCTTTTTTAAATAGGTTAGAAGGCTGGAGAGAAAGGGCTGTTTATACTGCTATAGATGAATTTATTTGGTTTTTATATATGGATACTGCTTATTATGGATATGTTGGAGCTATGCCTAATGGAGTATTAAGACAAGCAAATTTAAGAATATTGTTTCAAAGGGCAAAACAGTATGAGCAAACAAGTTTTAAAGGTTTATTTAACTTTATAAACTTTATTAATAAATTAAGAAAATCATCTGGAGATATGGGAAGTGCAAAGATCTTAGGTGAAAATGAAGACGTTGTTAGAATTATGAGTATTCATAAGAGTAAAGGTCTTGAATTCCCAGTAGTATTTCTAGCTGGTTCTGGAAAACAGTTTAATCTAATGGATCTAAACAAAAATATTTTATATCACGAAGAACTTGGGTTAGGTCCAGATTTAGTTGATTTAGAGAAGAGGGTAAGTTATAGTACTTTACCAAAAGAAGCTATAAAGCAAAGAATAAGATTAGAAACCTTATCAGAAGAAATGAGAATACTTTATGTTGCTTTTACTAGAGCAAAAGAAAAGTTAATAATAACTGGTGCTACTTCTAATGTAGAGAAGTGGATAAAAAATTGTTGCACAGCAGCTAGTATAGAAAGAGATATTATTAGTTCTTCAGAAGTCCTTAAAGGAAAATCATATTTAGATTGGATTGGGATGGCTATATGCAAGCATAGAGATGGTGAAAGTTTAAGAGAAATGTTAGGGTCTGTGGATATCTCTATAAAAGATGACTTATCCACATGGAGAACAAGAGTATGGACAAAATCAGAGTTAATTGGGGATAAAAATGACGAGGCTGTGGATAAAATCGATGAAGATAACCTGTTGATAAATTCTGAAGTTGAAGCTGTGGATAAAGAAATAGAAAGAAGATTAGGATTTTCTTATGAATTTAAAGAATCTACTACAATGAAAAGTAACTTTTCAGTTTCTGATTTGAAGAAAAAGAATTATGAGGATTTAGAAGAAATAGAAAGTGAAGAATTATTTAAAGAAAAGATAGAAATTAAGCCTAAGTTTTTACAAGAGGAAAAAGGAATAACAGCAGCTGAAAGAGGTACTGCTATGCATTTTGTTATGCAAAAATTAGACTTAACTAGAGTAAGTACAATTAATGAAATAAAAGATCAGCTTAAGGAATTAGTAGATAGAGAATTATTAAGCAATGAAGAATTTAAATCTATTAGACCTAATAAGATATTTAATTTCTTTAAAAGTAAATTAGGAAAGAGATTATTAAATGCTTTTAATAATGGAGAGGAAATTTACAGAGAATTACCGTTTTATACAGAGATAAGTGTTACAGAAACTGATAATACTTTATCTAAGTCCCTTGAAGGCGAAAAGGTAAGACTTCAAGGAGTTATAGATTGCTTTTTCTATGAAGGGGATAATTTAATACTATTAGATTATAAAACTGATTATGTAGAAAAAGGTAATGAAGAAGAAATGGAAAAGAAATATTTAGTTCAAATTAATTACTATAGAAATGCCTTAGAAAAGATAACAGGGAAAAAGGTAACTGAGAGCTATTTATATCTATTCTATTTAGATAAAGAGATGTTGATTTAAAAAGAAAGTGCCAGATTATATGGCACTTTCTTTTGCATATTCTTTAGCTTTTTCTATAAGAAAAGAATATTCATTTTTTATGTTTTCTTCTATTACTTCATTCAAAAGATAATTTAGGGTTTCTCCTAATTTTTTACCTGAAATATTTAATTCGTTTTTTAAGTCATTACCATTAATATTTAAATCTTTAATGATAAGTGCTTCATTATTATTAAAGATATCATTAATAGTTTTTTCTAAATTAGATAAGTTTGTATCATTTAATATTTCGTAGAAATTAAGTAAAGTAAATATATTATTTTTATTAACTTTGTTTATTAGTCTTTTGCAATTTGCTTTAGTAGAGCAAGAGGTTAAGTCAGGATAATAAGTAAGTAATTTTATAGTACTATCTATGGTTTTATTATCAAAAGTAAGAACTTTCATAGAATTTAATATTTCTTCTAAGCTTATTTTTAAAAATAAGAAAGATAATCTACAGGATAAATCTTTAGGTAATTTATCTATTTTAGGATCAATATTTAAGTTAAAAGGAAAAATATATTTTAATAAACCTGTTATTTTTAAATTAGAAATACCTAAATAAGCGTTGTTACTTAGAAGGATTTTTGATAGTTCAGATCGTACTCTTTCTTTGCTTATACTAGAAATTAAAGATGCATTATTTGTTATTGAATGAAATGTTTCTTTTTCTATTTTAAAGTTAAGTTGTGAGCTAAATCTTATAGCTCGTAACATTCTTAAAGCATCTTCATTAAAGCGTTTATTTGGTATACCTACGCATCTTATAACTTTTGCATATAAATCTTCTTTGCTAGAAAAGTAATCAATCAATCCTTCTTTATGGTTATAAGCAAAAGCATTAATAGTAAAGTCACGTCTTGCTAAATCCTCTTTTATATTTGATACAAAGGTTACTTTATCAGGTTTTCTATTGTCAGAATAGTTTCCATCAATTCTATAAGTAGTTACTTCGTATGGAATATTATCAATTAAAACAGTAATTGTTCCATGCTTAATACCTGTTGGAATAGTTTTATTGAATAATTTTTGAGTTACTTCTGGTGGTGCAGAAGTTGCAATATCATAATCCATAGGATTTTTATTTAATAATTTATCTCTAATACATCCACCAACCATAAAGCCTTCGTAACCATTAGAATATAAAGTATCAATAATATATCTCACATTTTTAGGAATAGTTATATTCATCTAATCACTCCCTATATTTATCTAAATATATTATAGAATAGATATTAGCTTAGGTTAAGAAATTATTGAATAATAACTTTACTTCCTCTTGGTACATTATCATAAATCCATTTAGAATCTAATTCTCTAAGCCGTATACAACCATGAGAAGCAGGTTTTCCAAGAGTAAAATCTACTATTGTTTTTTTATCATTAGCATAAGGTAGAGAATGAAATAAATAATTTCCTGAAAACTGTACCCAGTACTTTCCTCCTTGTTTATAATTCTCAGAAAAGAACCAATCTCCCTTTTCTTTTATTGTAAAAGTTCCTATAGGAGTATCTTCTCCTTGAATACCCGATGAGCAAGAAAATGTTTTTAATAAATTCCAAGAGTTCTTTTTACCTTTAAAAATATTTGTTACTTGGTTAGATAAATCTACTTGAATTAAATAAGGTGTAGAACTATCTAATGATAATGTATTTATATTTGTAGTAGAAATTTTAGATACATTTACAGATGCAGAAGTGGCTAAATCGTCACCTTTATAAGAATGGGTATCTGTATATATCTTTAATTCCTCTATTTTTGAAACTATATCTTGATTATCTCCAACAATATAGCGTACACTATCTAAAAGCTTTAAAGCATCATCGAATTTTGAGTCTTTACATAAGTTATTTGTTTGAGTTAATACTTCAGTTATTATATTCTTTTTACAAATTCGAATATATTCAATTGCACTTGAGTAGTATTCATCTGTAAATTTGATTTTTGAAAATATATTATATGCTTGAATATATTTTCCTTCATTAAAGAAATTAACTCCATTTTCATAATTGATATTAAGTTTATTTAAAACATCACTATTACAATCTATAACTTCAGAATATCTTTTAATTTCATCAATTAAGTTATTATCAGTAGTTTCTAAAATAGTATCTAACTTTGAATTAAAGTATTTTGATAAATCTTTTTTTATAAATATAGATTTAAATGGATTAAGATTTTCTTTTACTATTAATAAATTATTTGCAAAGGTATAGTCATTACTATCAAAGCTATTTTTAAAATTAGTTAATAACACTTTATATGCAAAAAATTCGTATATAAAAAAACTAATTAAAGTTAGTATTACAAAACTGCTTAAAAGAGAAAGTTTAAAGGGATTTCTGCTTTTTGTGTTAGCTATAAAAGTAAGTGAAGATTTTTTTCTCATAATAATTACTTCCTCCTAAAAAATAAATATATTTAAGAGTATTGCCAAAATAATTATATGTTAAACATTTTTTAGTAAGTGTATTGAATTAAGTTATAAATAGGGGGTAAAATATAACGTATATAATAAAAGGAGGGAGGCTATAACATGGACAAAAAATCAAATGTAATTAGAAAATTTTTAGATTCTATAAATGATGTATATTCCTTTAGGGATTTTGTAAGAGAAGGTCTGTTAAGAGCTGTATTGTATTCTTTAATTTTTAGTATTGTTATAGGTGGCGCTAGAGGAGTTGTTCAAGTAAATAAATTTAATGATTATTTAAATAGTACAATTAAAAATTTAAATGAAGATAAATATAATTTTAAAATAGAAAACGATAAGTTAGATATAGCGACATCTCCAATAAAAATTAGAGAGAAAGATACCTTAATATATGTAGATAAAGATGTTAAGATAGACGAGTCAAATTCTATTAATAATGTAACAAAGAATGAAAACACATATTTATTAATTCTACAAGATGGAATGATAATAGGTTCCGGATTAGAAAATGAATTAGAAATGAATGAAATTAAAATTAAATATTCTGATATAAATATAGTTGAAGATATAAATAATGAAAGTGTAATTAAATCTATAAATGATAATAGAAATATGACTATGATAATAATTTTTATAACTATGATAGTTAAAGAATTTATCTTATGGATTACTGCATCAATATTTATAGCTATTTTAAGCATAATTCCTAGTAGATTATTAAAAGTTAACTTAGGATTTAATGAATTAACATCATTAAGTATATATGCATATACATTACCTAATGTTATAGTATTGATATTAAATATATTAATACCAGATGTTGCTTTTGATACAGCTATAATGGTAGGAACTTTAGCTTATAACTATTTAATTCTTAGAAATATAAAAGTACAAAATGAAGATGATATAAAATTATAGTAAAACTGTATCAATAGTATAGATTAAATATTTATACTTTGATACAGTTTTTTAAAAGAGTGGAGGAGAATTTATGAAAATAATTCATACTGGAGATTGGCATATAGGTAAAATTGTAAATGAATTTTCAATGATAGAAGATCAGAGGTATATTTTAAATAATTTAATAAAGTTAATACAAAAAGAGAAGCCAGATGCATTAGTCATAGCTGGAGATATATATGATAGATCAATTCCACCTGTAGAAGCTGTTGAATTACTAGATGAAGTTTTTAAAAAGATATTAATTGATAATAATGTGAAGATAGTAGCTATAGCAGGTAATCATGATAGTGCAGAAAGAGTTTCTTTTGGTAATGAAATATTAGAAAAGCAAGGATTATATATATCAGGATTAATTGAGGATAATATAAAAAAAATATCTTTAAGTAATGGAGAAGAAAAAGTTAATTTCTATTTAATACCGTATGTTGATCCTGTTGTTCTTAGAAAAAAGTTTGAAAAACCAGAAATAAAAAATCATAATGATGCAATGAAAGAGATTGTATCAAAGATAGAAGAGAGTATGAATACTAATGAGATAAATGTTGCTATAGCTCATGGATATGTAACTTTAAAAAGAGAAGAAGCTTTAGAATGTGAAGAAGAAAATAAGTATGAATTAGCAGAAATAGAAACTTCAGATTCAGAAAGACCTTTATCAATAGGAGGAACAGATTTAATTTCCGGGGAAATATTTAAAAACTTTGATTATGTAGCTTTAGGTCATCTACATGGAAGACAAAAGGTTGGTAAAGATACTATAAGATATTCAGGATCTTTGTTAAAATATTCCTTTTCAGAAATTAATCATAAAAAAGGTGTAACTATAGTTGAGTTTAATAAGGATAAAGAAGTAACAGTAAGACAAGAAGAATTAAAACCTTTAAGAAATATGAGAATAATCAGAGGCCCATTAGAGGAACTTATAAAATCTGCAAAAGAAGATGAAAAGGATAAGGATGATTATATTCAAGCTATATTAACAGATGAAGGGGAGTTAATGGATCCTATAGGAAAGTTAAGAGCAGTATATCCAAATGTAATGTTATTAAGAAGAGAAGTTAATAATAGTGAAAAAGATAGTGTTACAGCTGCTTCTGGTGAATATAAAAGTAAATCAGAATTAGATTTATTTAAAGAGTATTATGACAGACTTGGTAGTGGAGAATTTACAGAAGAAAAAGAGAACTTAATAAAGGAAGTAATAAAAGAAGTTTTAGGAAAGGAGGAAGTTTAATATATGAGACCTAGAAAATTGATAATGTCAGCTTTTGGACCTTATGCTAATGAAGAGATTATAGATTTTGAATTGTTAAATGGTAAAAATATATTTTTAATTACAGGGGCTACAGGAGCAGGAAAAACAACTATATTTGATGCTATAAGTTATGCTTTATTTGGAGAAGCTAGTGGAAGCACAAGAGAAAATGATTCTTTAAGAAGTGATTTTGCAGAGAATAGCAGATTAACTTTTGTAGAGTTAGATTTTGAATTAAGAGGAGAAGTTTATCATATAAAAAGAATTCCTCAACAATTAAGACCTAAAGTTAAGGGAGAAGGATTTACCAATCAAGGTTCAGAGGCAGAATTAGTATTACCTGATGGAAAAGTTAGAACTGGTACTAATAATGTAACCAATAAAATAACTGAGTTATTAGGTATTAATAAGGATCAATTTAAGCAAATAGTAATGCTACCACAAGGTGAATTTAAAAAACTTTTATTAGCAGACTCAAGGGAAAGAGAAGTGATATTTAGAAAGATATTTGGAACTTATGCTTATGAAAAGATTCAATCTGTATTAAGTGATAAATCTAAGGTACTTTATAAAGAATTAGAGAAATCGAAAGATAAGGTATTAACAAATGTAAAAAATATAAAAAGTGATGAACCAATAGTTGTAGATGATTATGTTGAATTTTCAAGTATTATTTCAAAAATAGAAGAGCTTATTAAGAATTCAAAATCTAAGGGGAAAGAAGTAGAGAAAAATTTAAAAGGGATAAGAGAAAATATTGAGAGGTTGCAGGAAGAGAGGATTACTGCTGAAAGAAACAATGAATTATTAGATGAGAAAAAAGGCATTAAGATAAAGATTCAAGAGCTTTTAGAAAAGAAAGATTATATTGATGAGAAACAAGAAATTTTAAATAAGATAAGCAAGGGAAAAGAAATTGCATATATAGAAAATGAATTATATAGTCAGGTGAAAAATAAAGAAGATAAAAATAATGAGCTTAGTGTATGCGAAAAAACAATAAGTTTATTAGAAAAAGAATTAATAAAAGCTAAAAGTGAACTTGATATAGAGGAAGGTAAAAAGAATGAAAGAATAAAAATATTGGAAGAAATAAATTCATTAAAGGACAAGAAACCTAAAATAGCAGAGTTTGATAAAAAGATTAAATCTATAAAAGAATTGAAGGAGAAGTTAAGTGATAATAAAAAAGCCTCTACAATAGAAAAGAAATCTTTAGAAGATTTAAAGAGTCAAAAGAAGGAAAATGATGAGGTAATTAAAGAGATAAGCGAATTAGAAAAGAAAAAGTTAATACTAGAAAAAGATGTATCAGATAAGGATAAATTAATAAATTTAGTTAGACAGTTATATAAAAATATATTAACCTTAAAAAAATATGAAGATAAGCATAAAACATTAAATAAAGAGTTTTTAATCAAGGAAGAATCTTACAAAATAAATAAGTTAAACTATGAAAATAAACAGGAAAGATATATGAAGGAACAAGCAGGAGTATTAGCTATGAACCTTAAGGAAGATGAGCCTTGTCCTGTATGTGGTTCTTTATCTCATCCAGCTCCAGCAAAGAGGATGACAGAAGTGCCTACAGAAAAGGAATTAGAAGAAAGCAAAAAGAATTTTGAAAAGTCTCAAAGTGAATATAACAGTAGTCTTTTAGAAATGAAAGAAGTAAAGACTACTATTGATACTTTAATTAATGATGTAATAAATAAAGGGTTAAAAGATATAAATTCGAATAATGATTATAATGAAGAAACGGAAAAAGAAGTATTAGAAGAAGGTAAAAGATTAAGTGGAATATTAAATTCTTTACAAGAGGAATTGAAGTCTTTAGAAAATAAGATTGTTAATAAAGAAAATATAAATAAAGTATTAGAAAATATAGATAAAGAAATAGAGAAAAAAGAAAAGCTAATACTAAGTATATCAGAAGAATATACCAACCTTTTTGGAAGTCTTAAAGGTGAGGAAGAAATATTAAAAAGTTTAGAAAAGGAGATTCCTGAAGGTATAAGATCAATAGATATATTAGCTATAAAAATAAAGGAGTTAGAAGATATAATTGAAGCTTATGAGAAAGCCTTAAAACTTGCAACTGATAAAGTAAATAACTTTACTAACAAAATATCATCAGAAAGAGCTAAAAAAATAGAAATTGAAAAGATAATAAGTGAATTAGAAATTTATATAAAGGAGAAAAATAGAAAGGTCAAGACGAAGATAAGTGAATGTGGATTTAAAGATTATGATGAGTATAAAGAAATAAGGGGTTTAATTTTAGAAGAAGAAAAGATAAAAGAAGAGATAAGTTCTTATAAAGAGTTAATTAAATCATTAAAAGATAGAAGTGCAGAACTTGAAGAAAAGACTAAAGGTGTAAAGTATTTTAATATACAAGAATTACATGAAAAAATAAATAAGCTTAAGGAAGAAGAAGTAATTATAGATAAGGAATATAGAGAAATATATTCAATAATAAGTAATAATACTCATATACTTAATGAAATAAAAAATATAGAAATTAAAGTTAAAGACAAGGAGGAAAAATATAAGGTAGTAGGCGAATTAGCTTACTTGGCTAATGGAAAAAGGAGTCCTTATATAACTTTTGAAAGATTTGTTTTAGCATCATACTTTCAAGAGATTATAGATTCTGCAAATTTAAGACTTTCAAGGATGACAGGAGAAAGATTTGTATTAAAAAGAAAAGAAGATAAAGGAAAGGGAAATTCACAACAAGGGTTAGAATTAGAGGTTTATGATAACTATACAGGAAAAAATAGGCATGTTAAAACTTTATCTGGTGGAGAAAGTTTTAAAGCATCTTTAGCGTTAGCTCTTGGTCTATCCGATGTAGTTCAAGCAAATGCAGGAGGAATCATGCTAGATACTATATTTATAGATGAGGGATTTGGAAGTTTGGATCCAGAGTCTTTAGAAAATGCTATAAATTCTTTATTAGATTTACAAAAAGGTGGTAGGTTAGTAGGGATTATTTCTCACGTTCCTGAATTAAAAGAAAGGATTGAGTCTAAGCTTGAAATAACAACATCGTTGAAAGGTAGCAGCGCAAATTTTAATATATGATAATAAGGATTAAGTTTCATACGGGAAAAATGTTTTTTTACAAAGTAGTACTAATAATTGTCAATTTAGGTTGTTTTAAATTTTATGGTGTGTTATTATAAATATATTATATTAGTAAATTTTGGAAATTTGTTGGGTCCATTTTAGAAGGGGATTATAAATGAAATTAGATGAAAGGTTAATAAACGAGGATATTGAGAACTTAAGTAAAATAGAATTGATTAGGTTAGTACACGATTTAAAAAGAACAAAAGATTTACAAGAGAACTTTCTATTAAATATATCACATGATTTAAGGAGTCCTATAAATGTGATTTTGAGTGTATTACAATGTTTAAAATATGAAAAAGAATCTAGTGATAATGTAATAAGTAGTAAAAGAAAAGAGTATAGAGATATAATTAGAAGAAATAGTTTAAAAATAATTAAACTAATTGATAACTTAATTGATTCATCAAAACTTGAAAAAAATTTTTATAATTTAAAGAGATATAATATAGAAATTATAGGACTTATAGAAAGTGTAGTAACGTCTATAGAAAAATATGCAAAAGAAAAAGATATAAGCGTGATATTTGATACAAATGTTGAAGAATTTGAATGTGCAGTAGATCCAGCAGCTATGGATAGAGTGGTAATGAATTTATTGTCAAACGCAATTAAATTTTCGCCTAAGCATGGGAAAATACTTGTGTATGTTCAAGTTAAAGATGAGGTAATAGAAATATCAGTAAAAGATGAGGGAATAGGAATTCCTAAAGAAGAACAAAAAGACATATTTAATAGATTTGTTCAATCATCTCAAAACAAGAAGAATGAATATTCAGGTAGCGGAATAGGTCTAGATTTGGTTAATTATTTAGTTAAAGCTCATGGAGGAAATATTAAGTTAGAAAGCGATTTAGGATGTGGTTCAAATTTTATAGTTACATTACCAATAACTATATTAGATATAGAAGAAAAAGATTATGAAGTAGGAAGAAGGAGTAGAGTAGAACAATTAGAAGTGGAGTTTTCTGATATTTATTTATAAATGGTAGATGAAAGAAATGGTAGATAAAAACTAAATATACTTGAAATAATTTTAATTTTATGATAAGATTAATCTGTTAATTTAGTTAAGGGGTGTTAGTTAAACGGATATAACATACCGCTACGGACGGTACATTATGGGTTCGATTCCTATACGCCCTGCCATTAGTAAACTCGAATTACTTTAAGTAATTCGAGTTTATTTTTTGTATTATTTAATAAAAATGTGGTTATATTAACAAATAGAAATAAAATAAAGGATGTTATTTTATGATATTTGAAACAATAGTAAGTCAATATGATAAGCATAATGAAGTTATATTATTATTATTTAAGAAATTTAAGCCTAAAAAATTAGTTTTTACAATATCTAATAAAGATGAAGGATTAGAAGTATTAGATAATTATAAAGCTATATTTCCTAAAACCAAAATTATATTTGAAGTTATAAAAGAGGGAAATATTAATGATATAGAAAATGTTATAAGCAAATATGATTCTATGTTAATTAATCTAGTTGGTGGCAAGAGAATTAATGCTCTTATGTTATTTAAATTAGCATTGGAACGAAATATACAAAGTATATATGTAGATTTATTAGGGAAGATAAGGTATGTGTTTAAAGATAATGTAAGAGTAATAGATAAAGCATTAGATGATTTATATTTAGATGATATTATAGAAATATCAGGAGCTAAGATTGTGCATGATTCATCTGAAATCTGTAATAAACCAATAATAATAAACTTATGTGAAATTATATTAAAAAGAATAGATCTATGGCATCAATATAAGCAAAGATTATATGATAATAACACGTTTATCCATAATTACAAAGATTGTTATAAAGTTACGATTAATAAGGATAAATTAAATTTAGAAGAACTAGATTTAGTGAATAAAAGCATAGATTATTTGCATAAGTTAAATGGATTAGAATTTAGAGAAGATGATGAGGAGATAAAAGTAACATTTAAAAATGATTATTTAAAAGGATTTATATTTAAAAGTGGTACTTGGCTAGAAGTATTAACACACATGATTACAAATGAAATAAAAGAAGTAGATGAAGTAAAAAGTGGATTAATATTCTCTTGGG
Source organism: uncultured Clostridium sp. (assembly GCA_934755305.1). Classification (GTDB taxonomy): domain Bacteria; phylum Bacillota; class Clostridia; order Clostridiales; family Clostridiaceae; genus Clostridium. The sequence goes on from CAKVLD010000005.1 coordinate 29,107, forward strand.
GAAAGGATGCAAGAGAAATAAAAAATGAATTGGATGTAGTAGCTATAAGAGATTCAGTTCTTATATGTATATCGTGTAAAGATAGTGATAAATATGATGAAGATGCGTTAAATGAATTAAATGTTTATAGTGATAGATTAGGTGGGAAGGATACTATAAAGATTTTAGTAGCTACTAAGGAACCAACTAAGACAACAGTTAGAAAAAGAGCTCAAGAGATGGGAATAAAGTTAATTATCTTAGACAAAGATATAAATAAATTTAAAAAGATTTTAAGAAATAGTATTTTAAATTGATATTATATAAATCCAAAAGAGATAAAGATTACTCACTTTATCTCTTTTGGGTTTTATTTTTTATATCCTATAGTCTCACCAAGTTCAACCTTACATTCAAATCCTTTGGCACTTTGTTTTAATATATCTTCACAAATAGAAACTGTATCTTTTTTAAAGAAAAGAATAGTAGTAGATCCACCGAATTTAAAGTAACCTTTTTCGTCTCCTTTGTTTACTTTTTTATTAGGTGAATAAGATTGCACTATTGTACCAACACATGTAGCACCAACTTCTACATGAATAATATCTCCAAAGTTATCTGACTTAAATACAGACCATTCTCTTTTATTTTGACAATATAATTTTGGTATTCTTTCTAAGGCCATAGGGTTTACAGAATAGTAATTGCCTTTAATAATGTTATTTTTACCTGGAATTCCTGAATCAATAAAGTGGAATCTGTGGTAATCAGTTGGACAAAGTCTTAAAACTATACATACTCCATTATTATATTCTTTAGCAATATCGTTATCTCCTAATAATTCAGAAAGGCTATATGTTATACCTTTTACTTGAACAAGATCATTCATAGATATATTTTCGTATGCAAATAATCTTCCATCACCAGGAGAAGGTAAACTCATCTGATTTTTGTCCATAGGTCTAGCGTTAGAATTTAATTCTCTAATGAAGAAATCATTAAAAGAAGAAAATTCGTTTTCTGATTTTTTTACATTATCCATATCTATGTCAAAGTCTTTTATAAATTTAGATATTTTTCTTTTACTGAAAGTAGTATCACAATATTTCCCGTATAATCTTGATACTAATTTTTTCTTTATTAATAATTCTGTAAGAGTCTTTCCTACAGGAGATTCATAGCACCAACTAAGATATTTTTCACCAGCAACTTTTTCTTCTTCATAAGAATTAGTTTTCCTATTATAAATTTTAATCATAATTACCTCGCTTAGATAAGTTTTATTATTCTTATTGTAGGCTATTCCTTATATAAAGTCTACTATATAGAGATATTGTAGTCAAAATGCTATAATAAATAATGAATATACATAAAATGGGAGGTGCGACAATTGTATGAAAAGAGATTAGCTATATTAAAAGCTGCCTCAAAGGTGTTTTCAGAACGTGGATATAGAGGGGCTTCAATGGATGAAATTGCACTTGAAGCAGGAATTGTTAAAGGTACTTTATATTATAATTTTAAAAACAAAGAGGAATTATTTGATCAAATAGTTGAATATGGTATTAATGAATTAAAGAGTAAAGTAGAAGAAGTAAATAAATTAGATATGAATGCTAGATTAAAATTAAGAAAGTGTATTAAGGTTCAATTAGAATATGTTTATAAAAATAAAGAATTTTTTAAGGTTATTTTAAGTCAGATTTGGGGAGAAGATAATAGACAAAAGAAGTTAAGATTACTTGTTAAAGAATATATTGATGATATAAAGTTAATAATAGAAGAAGCTATTGAACATAAAATAATAGCTGATACAGATTCTTTAATGTTAGCACATGCTTTCTTTGCAACAATTGCATCAACAGCATTGTATGATGTTATAGAGGGAAATACAAGAACTTCATATGTTGCAATAGATAATATATTGAAATTTACATTAAAGGGCATGCAATATGATTTAGATAACATGTAAGGTTAAGTACTTTTACAAAAAAATATTAAAAATTTTTCATTAATATGAAATTTATGTTAAACTGTTATTGGTGTAACAAAAATAAATAAACAGAAAAATAATAAGGTGTATTTTAGGAGGGACTTAGGCGATGAAAAACGTTGTAATAAACGATCAATCATACCAAGTAGAAGATGGGGTTACTATTATTGAAGCTGCAAGAAATAATGGTATAGAAATTCCAACTTTATGTTATTTAAAGGAATGTAGCAACATAGGAAAGTGTGGTATATGTGCTGTTGAAGTAGAAGGTAAGAATAATTTATCATTAGCATGTTTAACTAAAGTTGAAGATGGAATGGTTATAAGAACAAATACTGAAAAGGTGCAAGAAAGAGTAAAGACTAGAGTATCAACCTTACTTAATAAACATGAATTTAAATGTGGAACATGTACTAGAAAAGAAAATTGTGAATTATTAAAATTAGTTATTAAAACAAAAGCTAGAGCAACAACACCTTTTAAGGTTGAAGATAAAAGAGAATTTATAGACGATAGAAGTAAGTCTATAACTATAGATAGAACTAAATGTGTATTATGTGGTAGATGTCAAGCAGCTTGTACAAAGAATACTGGTACAGGTTCAATAAAATTAGCAAATGTTGATGGAAAAAGAATAGTAACTACAGTAGATCAAAAATGTTTTGATGAAACAAATTGTTTATTATGTGGTCAATGTGTAGCTGCATGTCCAGTTGGAGCTTTAAATGAAAAAAGTCATTTAGATAGAGTAAAAGAGGCTTTAGCAGATGAAAATAAACATGTAATTGTAGCAATGGCTCCTGCAGTAAGAACATCTATAGGTGAATTATTTAAGATGGGATATGGGGAAGACGTAACAGGTAAAGTATATACTGCTTTAAGAGAATTAGGATTTAATAAAGTATTTGATATTAATTTTGGAGCAGATATGACTATAATGGAGGAAGCTACAGAACTTATTCAAAGAATTAAAAACAATGGACCATTTCCAATGTTCACTTCATGCTGTCCAGGTTGGGTAAGACAAGTAGAAAATTATTATCCAAATTTATTAGAAAATTTATCATCAGCAAAATCACCACAGCAAATTTTTGGTACAGCAACAAAAACATATTATCCTAATATAACAGATATAGCTCCTAAAAATATATTTACAGTAACTATAATGCCATGTACTGCTAAGAAATTTGAAGCAGATAGGGATGAAATGACAATAGATGGTTTAAGACAAATAGATGCAGTATTAACAACTAGAGAATTAGCTAAACTTATGAAAGATTCAAAGATTAACTTATCTAAATTAGAAGATTCAGAAGTAGATCCAGCAATGGGTGAATATACTGGGGCTGGGGTTATTTTTGGTGCCACAGGTGGAGTTATGGAGGCTGCTATAAGAACAGCTAAGGAATTTGTTGAAAAGAAAGAACTTTCTAATCTTGAATATGAAGAAGTAAGAGGATTAGATGGAATAAAAGAAGCTACAGTTAAGGTAGGAGATCTTGATGTTAATGTAGCAGTTATAAATGGAGCTAAGAACTTAGCTGAATTTATAGATAGTGGCATGATGGAAAAGAAACAATATCACTTTATAGAGGTTATGGCTTGTCCTGGTGGATGTGTTAATGGTGGTGGACAACCTCATGTTAATAATTTAGATAGAGAAAAGATTGATATTAAATCTGTAAGAGCATCTGTTCTTTACAATCAAGATAAGAATGCTACTATAAGAAAATCACATGAAAATCCAGCTATAAAGAAGATGTATGAAACATTTATGGGTGAACCAGGCCAAGGTAAGGCACATGAATTATTACATTTAAAATATACTAAGTAAAAATTAAAAACAACTTAATAAATAAAAAATGTACCTTAGTTAAGTAATGTTAACTAAGGTACATTTTTTATAAGAGATTTTTTAAATTAAAGAATTCTTCTACCTGTATAGAATTTATATACAGAAGAGATCTTAACTACATCGCCAGTTTGAGGTGCATGTATCATTTGACCATTACCAAGATATATTCCAACATGTCCAGTATGAGGGAATACTAAATCTCCTGGTTTTAAGGCAGATTGAGAAGAAACTACAGATCCATGTTCAAGTTGTGTATAAGTAGTTCTTGAAATATCTATACCTAAAGCTTGTTTATAACAATATTGAGTTAATCCAGAACAATCAAATGTATCAGGGCCAGTTGCACCGTATACATAAGATTTTCCAAGTTGTCTACAAGCCATATCTAAAACTTTTTGAACTTGCCAATTATCATACCAAGCACCTTCACCATCAACATAATATTGATTATTATCTACTGGTTCAGAAACAGCCATTTCTCCTGAAGCTTTTACATAAAAATATTTATGGCTATCACTTTCAGATTGAATCCAAGCATTTGTTTTCATAGCACCATTTGTGTCTAAGTAGTACCATTTACCTTTGCTTTTAATCCAACCTGTTTGCATAACACCATCAGTGTTTGAGTAGTACCATTTACCTGATGTATCTTGGAACCAATCAGTTTGCATAGCTCCTTTTTCATTGAAGTAATACCATTTTCCATCGATTTTTTTCCAACCTATTTGCATAACTCCATTAGAATCTAAGTAATACCATGAATCTGGATGAATCCAGCCAGTTTGTTTAACTCCATTAACATAATAGTACCAATATCCTTGAGAGTCTGAAACCCATCCATTTTGAGTAGCGTTTTTCATAGAAGTAATTGGAGTAGTATCTGCACTGGCGTTAGTTGCTGGTAGTATTGATAGAGCAGTTGTTGCTCCAATAACTAATGCAGCAGTAATTTTTGATAAATATTTCATTATATCATCTCCTTACAAGAAGATTGTAGTAAAAAAGTATATATATGTCAAATTGATTTGTAAAAATAAAATATAATTGCTAATAGAAATATATTATGTTTAGAGGTATTAATATGAAAATGTGGTTAATATACCGTAAAGGATAATTAATGACTAGAATCTTAGCTATATATTTAAAAATATTAGATGAAAATCTAAAGGCAAAATCAATATATTTACTCAATTTATGTAAAATAAAGTGAATAAAAGAAAAATAAAGAAAAAAGTTAAATTTAAGCAGGTTTTGAAAGAAAACAAATAAAAACAATAATTGTAAAAAAAACAATAAATGATAATGTAAGTCTTGTAAGGAAGTTATATCGATATAAATAAATTACAATATGTGTTATTTGATAAAAATTGTAATAAAAATTTAGTTTGGAGGTATTAAAATGAATAAGAAATTATTAAGTTTAGTAATTGCTGGTGTTTTAGCAGTAACATCAGTACCAGTTGTAACAGTATCAGCTGCTGAAGTTAAAACTAGTAATGTTGAATCAACTATGAGAAGTTATTCACCATATCAACGTATAGGAATAGCAAGAGCAAAGAAAGCTATAAGTGTTTATGAAAAATCTAGTGCTACTGCTGCTAATAATTCAGATGAAATAGATTCATTTGATAAGGGTGATCAATTTGTAGTATACTTTGCAGGAAATAATAATCCTAAGTGGTATGCAGTAAAGACTTCTGATGGTAGCTGGGGATATATTAGAAAAACTACAGTAGAACTTATACATCCATAAGATATAAGATTGAACATAGTAAATAGTTAAAAAATAAAGGTTTATTTTAAAGTAAATTTAGCTTTAAAATAAACCTTTATTTAATTAAATTAGTTGTTCTTAGAGAACTCTAAGTATTCATCATAAGTCATAGTTCTGTCAACTATAGAACCGTCATCTTTAATATCAATAATTCTATTAGCTATAGTTTCAATGAATTGGTGGTCATGTGAAGCAAATAAAATATTGCTGTTAAAGTCCTTTAATCCATTATTTACAGCAGTAATAGATTCTAGGTCAAGGTGGTTAGTTGGTTGATCTAACATTAATACATTTGCATTAGAAAGCATCATCTTAGATAACATACATCTAACCTTTTCTCCTCCTGATAATACGCTAGCTTCTTTTAAGGCTTCTTCTCCAGAGAATAACATTCTTCCTAAGAATCCTCTTATATAACTTTCAGATTTTTCTTCTGAGTATTGTCTTAGCCAATCTACTAAAGAAAGGTGACAATCATTAAAATATTCAGAGTTATCATTTGGGAAGTAAGAAGTAGTTATTGTTATACCCCACTTGAATTCTCCTTCATCTGGTTCCATTTCACCAGCTAATATTTTAAATAATGTAGTAACAGCTATTTCATTACCTATTAAAGCTATTTTATCATTCTTATTTACTAAGAAACTTACATTATCTAAAACCTTAACTCCATCAATAGTTTTTGAAAGATTTTTAACTGTTAATATATCATTACCAACTTCTCTTTCAGGTTTAAATCCAACGAATGGATATCTTCTGCTTGATGGTTCTATATCTTCTAAGCTAATCTTATCTAATAATTTCTTACGTGATGTAGCTTGTTTTGATTTAGAAGCATTAGCACTAAATCTAGCGATAAAGTCTTGAAGTTCTTTAATTTTTTCTTCTTTCTTCTTATTTTGATCCTTAGCCATTTGAAGAGCAAGTTGGCTTGATTCATACCAGAAATCATAGTTACCAACATAAAGCTTAATCTTACCAAAGTCAACATCAGCCATTTGTGTACAAACTGTATTTAAGAAGTGTCTATCATGGGATACAACTATTACAGTTCCTTCAAATCCTAATAAGAAATCTTCAAGCCAGTTAACTGATTTTATATCTAAGTGGTTAGTAGGTTCGTCTAGTACTAGAACTCCAGGGTTACCAAATAAAGCTTGAGCTAAAAGAACTTTAACCTTTTCTGCTCCTGTAAGTTCAGAAACTTTTTTGTAGTGAGAGTCAGTACCTATCCCTAAACCTTGTAATAATGAAGAAGCTTCAGATTCTGCTTCCCAACCATTAAGGTCAGCAAATTCCCCTTCTAATTCTGATGCTCTTATACCATCTTCATCAGAGAAATCTGGCTTTGCATATAAAGCATCTTTTTCTTTCATTATTTGGTATAATCTTTCGTTACCCATAATTACTGTTTCAAGAACTTCAAAATCATCATATTGATAATGATCTTGTTTTAATACAGACATTCTAACACCTGGGTCTAAAATAACTTCACCAGTATTAGGTTCTACTTCACCAGATAGAATCTTTAAGAATGTACTTTTTCCAGCACCATTTGCACCTATAACACCATAACAGTTACCAGCAGTAAACTTTAAATTAACATCTTCAAATAATTTACGTCCGCCATATCTTAAACTAACATTTGATACAGTTATCAATAATTTCTACCTCATTTCATTTAGTATTCATTTCGTTATTATAACATATAAAAACATTATAAAGAACAGAAAGCGCTATTTACAATCATATAATATTAACAAACTTGTAAAAAGAATAATAAATTTAAGAAAAAATATAGAAATATAGTTATAATTAAATATATAGCTTTAATATATTAATTTAAGGTAGGAAGTGATAAAGATGGCAAAAGTACAAAAAACTAATGCAATGAGATTTTTAGATAGAAATAAAATTGAATATACAACTATGGAGTATGAATGTAAGGATGGAAAGATTGATGGTTTAGCAGTAGCTGAAAAACTAAATCAAGATCCTAATACTGTATTTAAGACTTTAGTAACACAAGGACATTCAAGAGAATTATATGTTTTTGTTATACCAGTAAAAGAAGAACTTGATTTAAAGAAAGCTGCAAGAGTTGCTGGAGAAAAAAATGTTGAAATGATACATGTTAAAGATATAAATAAGCATACAGGTTATATTAGAGGCGGTTGTTCACCTCTTGCAATGAAAAAGTTATATAAAACATTTATACATGAATCCGCTAAAGAACTGGAGTTTATTATTTTTAGTGGTGGTAAGATAGGAACTCAAATTGAAGCAAATCCAAGGCAAATAGCAGATTCTATAAATGCAGAATTTAAAGATATTACAGTAAGTTAGTATCAAGATTATTTATTAAAAATAGAGGATTTAAATATGGGAAGTTTAACCTAAGTAGGTTTTTTATATTTAAATCCTTATATAATATTTAACCTTAAAATTAATCAATAATTTATAATACATAACTAAATACACAAATAAAGTGACAGATTGAACCAAGCATAATAAATATATGGAAGATTTCATGATTTCCAAAAGAACCAATTCTAATCTTGTCAGATTTTAAAGCGTAAATTACCCCGCCTATTGTATATAAAATTCCTCCAAAGAATAAGAAGAATATACCTGCTGGATCTAAAACTTTTGAAAGTGGATAAATGGCAAAAGCAGCGAACCAGCCTATACATATATATATTGTACTACTTACCCATTTAGGACAAGTAACCCAAGCTATTTTAAAGGCAATACCAATTATGGCACATACGATTACAGCAGTAAATAAAGTTCTACCAATAGAATTTTTTAAAGCTATCAAACAAAGTGGTGCATAAGAACCAGCAATAAGAACAAAAATCATTGAGTGATCTACTTTCTTTAAAACCTTAATTACAGCATCTGTTGATATAACAGAATGATATGTGGCAGATGCAGAATATAGAAGAATCATACTAACACCAAAAGCAATAATAGAAATATATTCTATTGAAGATCCATGTAATAAATTCACTTTAATTATTAAAGCAATTAAACCCAATAGTGATAATATAGCTCCAGTTAAATGTGTTATACCATTAATAGGTTCTCTAAAATGTTTTGTCATAAGAACACCTCCATAAAATATGATGTAGTTTTTAAAACTATGTGATATTATATTAAAATTATTATATATATGTGTACGCAAGTCAAGTTGGATATATAATCATTTTTTTTACTAACATACAAAATTAATTAGTTTTCTTGAAATATCTTTAAAATGCTATTAAAATTATATATGGATGAAGCAGTATATAGTTTTTAAAACTACGTTAGGAAGTGTTGGTGTTGAAAAAAGAAAATTTATTAGAAGTTTTAGATGAAATAAATGTAGATGAAAAAATACAACTTAATGATATACCTGAAATAGATTTATATATGGATCAAGTAATTCAATTATTTGAATCAAAATTATCTCCTTTAAAAAGAAATGCAGAAGATAAGGTATTAACAAAAACAATGATTAATAATTATGCAAAAGCTAAGCTATTAATGTCTGTAAAAAATAAAAAATATACTAAGGAACATCTTATATTAATGAGTTTAATATACGATTTTAAGGGGACAATATCCATAAATGATATAAAGCTTGTATTAGATAATATAGTTAATAAATTTGAATCAAATGAAGAGTATGACTTAAGAAGACTTTACGATGTTTATTTAGAACTTTGCAAGGAAGATAGTGCAGAATTTAAAAAATCATTTACAAAAAGATTAGATAAGTTAGGAACAGAAGAAAATAGAGATTATGAAGAGAAGTTATTACTTATAGCATCAATGATATCTATGAGTAATATGTATAGAAGAATGGGAGAATTATTAATAGATAAGTTTTTTGGGAAGGAAGATAAATAAATGAAGAATTCAAATGATTTAAGAAAAGAATTGTATAGTATAGATGGTAGAGGATATAAGGCTTATAAGTCATTAGAAGGACAATATGATTTTGGTAAATATATATTATCTATAGATCATGTTCAAGGTGATCCTTTTGCAGCTCCCTCAAGAGTAAGAATTATAATGAATCAAAAAATAGCAAGGATTCCTTCTGAGTTATTTAATAAAAATCATAAAAGAATAGCTGTTCAAGATTTTTTGACAAGATTATTCTATAAAAATATAAATATTTATGGAAAAAGAGTATATGGTTCAGGAAAAAGTGGGCTTATATGTATAAGTAAGTGCCCTCAAGAAATTTTAGATAGAAGTTCTGTAATTATTAATGAACAAGAGATACAAGTAAGAATAGAAGTTGGTTTTCCAGCAAGAGGTAGAAGCGTATTAGCAAAAGAATTAGAAAAAATCTTATATGACTTTTTACCTCAAATTATTGAAAATTCAATAGTTTATAATAATATAGATAAGAATAAATTAATAGATAGAGTTAGACTTGTAGAGGATCAAGTATATATAAGACAAGAATTATCAAGAAGAGGATTAGTAGCATTTATAGCAAATGATTCAATACTTCCAAGAGAAAGTGGAGTATCTACAAAACCATTAAAAGATGGAAAAAGATTTGAATCACCTAAGAGTATGGAAGTAACTTTTAATCCACCAAATGGCGGGGAAATAAAAGGTATGGGTATTCCAAAAGGAGTAAGCTTAATAGTTGGTGGAGGATACCATGGAAAATCAACATTATTAAGAGCCCTAGAATTAGGTGTATATAATCATATAGAAGGTGATGGAAGAGAATTTGTTATTACAGATGATACTGCATTAAAAGTAAGAGCTGAAGATGGTAGAGTAATACATAAAAATGATATATCTTTATTTATAAATAATTTACCTAATGGAAAAGATACAAAGATATTTAGTAGTGAAAATGCTAGTGGTAGCACTTCACAAGCAGCAAACATTGTAGAAGGAATAGAAAGTGGAACTAAATTATTTTTAATTGATGAAGATACTTCTGCAACTAATTTTATGATTAGAGATGATGTTATGCAAAGTTTAGTTGCAAGGGAAAAAGAACCTATAACACCGTTTATAGAAGTAGTTAGAAGTCTTTATGAAGAAAAAGGAATATCTACAATAATAGTTGTAGGAAGCTCTGGAGATTTCTTTGATATAGCAGATACAGTTATTCAAATGGATTCTTATGTACCTTTAGATGTTACTGAAAAAGCAAAAAGCTTAAGTACAGGAAAGATTAAGAAAAGAATAGATGATAGAAATATTAGTGTAGAAGTTAATTTTAATAGAAACATTAAAAAGGGTAGTATAGAAAAAGGTCCTAAAGGAGTTAAAATTAAAACTTTAGGTATTGATGGATTAGATATAAATAAAGAAAAGATTGATTTAAGAGCAGTTGAACAAATAGTTGATAATGAGCAAGTTACTGCTATTGGATATATAATGAAATGGGCAGAGGATAATGCTATAAATGGTAGTAGAAATTTAGAAGAAGTAGTAGATGAAGCTATTAACTTTATTAAGAAGAAAGGTTTAGTTTCCATAAGTGGTAATGGAAATTTAGCTATGCCTAGAAAACAAGAAATAATGTCAGCATTTAATAGATATAGGAAACTAAAAGTATAATAAAATAAAGAAGACTAAGTAGTAATAAAAAGATAATTTCTGTATTGAACAGGAGTTATCTTTTTTATTTCACTGAAATATTTGTAAAATAAACTTTTTATTATCTATTTTATAGGAAGGTATCTGTTGATTAATTACTTTTTTTAAAAATTAGTTAATTATTTAAAAAAATAATTAAATTTAAAGTTAAAGAAAAAATTAAATATAGTCGAATAAATATAATAATAATATAAAATGGTAGAAAGGGTGAATGTTGAGTGAAAGAGGGAAGAAAATGGTTTAAAAGAGAAAAAAAAATAAAGTATCAAATGGTATCTAGTTTTTTAACAATAGGTGTAATACCATTAGTAATACTTACTTTAATATCTAGTATAGTAATAAAGATATCAATGTATAATAATCAAGTTAGTTCACTAAAACAAATTTCAAGTATGGTTACTAAAAACTTAGATGAATGGGGAGATGACAATATACTGTTAGTAGAAGAAATTGCAACTTCTCAGATTGTGAAAAATGGGAATATGTCAGATATACAAACAGAATTCAAAAATAAACAAGCTCAGAATTCGTCTATTATTAATATAATGTATACTAATATTAATGGGGATATATTAGTAGATTCTATTGGATCTATTAATGAGAATATAAGTGGGAAGAGTTATTTTTCAAATGTGCTAAAGGAATATTCGCATATTAGTGATGTTATTTTGGATAAAGAAAGTAATATATATGAAGTAATATTTTCATCTCCTGTAAAAATAGATAATGAGATTAAAGGGTATATAATTATTAATGTAAACGTTAATGGCATTTCGAATAGTATTGGTAAAATATTATTTTCAGATGAAGGAAGAATATATACTTTTAATAGAGAGGGATATGTAACATATGATACTAATGTAGAAAACATAATGCAGGAAAATATATTAAAAAGCTCTGATGAATTAAGCGAAGCGGCATCTAAGGCATTAGCTGGGAATTTCAATAAGGTTGAATATAGGTATAATGGAGTAAAACAAACTGCTATATATAACTTTATACCTTCATTAAATTGGGGGTCTATGACTGTAATTCCTGAAAAAGATATTTATAAAGGTTTTAGCAAAATGATAAATATAGTAGTAGCTTTTGTTGTAGTGATTATTGTAGTTGTAACAGCTATAGCTTTAAGGATTTCGCAAAAGTTTGTAGGACCTATTTCTGTTTTAGCAGATTTAACAAAGAAAATTTCTAAAGGAGATCTTACAGAGAAGTGTTCTATTGGTGGAAATGAGGAAATTACAAGTATAGGAAAAGATTTTAATGAAATGGTTAATTCATTAAAAAGTCTTGTTTTAAATATTCAAAGTCAAAGTAATGATTTAAAATCAGCTTCTGGTATTTTAAGTGAAGTGTCATTGTCAGCAGAAGAAAATAGTAAGGAAATAGCAAATGCTATGGAAGAAATATCAGGTGGTTCTATACAACAAGCTGAGAAAGCAGATGATATATTAGGTGATGTAAGAAAACTTGATTCAAAAATGCTAGATTTAACAAAAGGATTGAAAGAAACTAATAATGCACTTAAGGTTTCAAAGGAAGCATTAATTAGTGGAAATGAAGGCACAAAAGAATTAAAAGATAATACAGATTTACAATATAAACTTATAAAAAATACTGTTGATGAAGTAAATGATTTATCTCAATATGTTGGAAATATTGATAGGATAATTGAAGCTATAAATGAAATTGCAGAGCAAACAAATCTTTTAGCATTAAATGCATCAATTGAAGCAGCAAGGGCTGGTGAAGCTGGAAAAGGATTTGTAGTAGTTGCAGAAGAGGTTGGAAATTTAGCAAATGAATCACAGAAGGCAACTCAGCAAATAGCAGATGTTCTTAATACTATAAGAAGTAAGGCTGATTCTACAACTAAGTTAATGAATTCTATTAATGAAAGTATGCAACTTCAATTAGCTACAGTAGAAAAAACTTTACAAATATTTGAGAATATAACTAAGGCCGATAAGAAGATTGAAGATAATATTAATTCTTTTAAAGAATTAATTGATTTTATAAAAGATTTTAGTGGACAACTTTTGGTGCTTATAGAAACTTTAGCAAGTAGTGCAGAAGAAAGTGCTGCTGTAGCAGAAGAAGTTACAGCATCTTCCGAGAATCAAATTATTGTGGTTCAAAATGTAAAAAATGAGTCAGACAATATAGATGGTATAGTAGACAGTTTACAGGTCAGCATAGAAAAGTTTAAGGTTGAGTAGGAGATGAGGAAAATATGAAAAAGATATTAAGTTTGTTTATAATTTGTATTTTTACTATATCAATGTTTGGTGGCTGTAGTATTACAGAAGATGATGATAACGTAGTTAATATATCAATTTTAAATTCAAAACCAGAAATTGAAGATGCTTTAAGAAATGTTATTAATGAATTTACAAAAGAAAACAGTGATATAAATGTAAAGTTAGTAAAGTATAATCAAGGTATTACATATTTAGATAAACTAAGATCTATGGAGGAAAGAAATAGTGCGCCTACAATTTCTATAGTTGATGCAGCTCATATTAGTCAATTTAGAGATAGTTCAATTAATTTATCTTCAGAAGAATGGGTTAAAGATCTTTCTGGTGAAGTATCTGAATTAGCAAAAGATAAGGATGGAAATATTATAGCTTTTCCTTTTGCTTTAGAAGGAGCTGGATTTATATATAATAAAAAAGTTGTAGAAGAAGCTGGAGTAGATGTAAGTAAAATCAAAACAATTGAATCATTAGAAGATGCTTTTAAGAGAATAGAATCAATTGGGAAAAAAGCTATAGTTATTACAAATGAGGAATGGTCTTTAGGGGATCATTTCTTAGCAACTTTCTATGCTGTTGATATGGAAGAATCCTCATTTAAGGGAGAAGAGTATTTTAAAAACTTAAAGAATAGTGATTTAAAAAATAATAAAGTTTTAAATGGGCTTATTGATACATTTGATATTATGAAGAATTATAATATATATGCAACAAACCCTTTAGCACCATCTTATAGTAAATGTTCAGAAGTTTTAGGAAAAGGAGAAGTAGCTTTTTGGTATATGGGGAATTGGGCATCTCAGTCAATATTAGCAAATAACTTAGATAATAGTGAGTTTGGTTTTGTATCAGTACCAATAAGTAATAATAGTGCAGATTATGGTAATAGTGAAATAGCCTTAGGAGTAACAAAATATATAGTAATTAATGATAAAAACTCTTCTAAAGATCAACAGGAAGCTGCTAAGAGGTTTTTAAATTATCTTGTATATAACGAAAAGGGAAATAAATTTATGGTAGAAGACGCAGGAATTATCCCTTACTTTAAGAATATTAATATTGATTCTGAAGATCCGTTAACAAATGAAATAATTAAATATAGAGATAATGGAAATAGTATGGAACTTAGTAATAGTTATTTTCCAGATAACAATTCAAAAATTCTTGGTAATGAATTAAAAAAATATTTAAATAATGAAATATCTAGAGAAAATTTAATTGATACTATTATAGAGTTTTGGAGTAATTATTAAAATATAAGGATTAAAATTACATCAAAAAAAACATATGCATCAAACACATCAAAAAAATATATGCATTAAATGAACATAATAATATTTACATCATATACATCAAAAGAATGTATACATTGAATAACTTGAATATGAGAAAAGGAGCTTGTCGATAACGATTTTTAAACGTTAATGCCACAGCTCCTTTTATTTAAAATATAAAGTTTGCGATTAATACAATTATAGGTAATGTAATAAGTGTTCTTTCAATAAAGATAACAATTAAATCTTTAAAGTTAACTGGGATTTTAGATCCAAGTAAAAGCCCACCTATTTCAGACATATATATTAATTGAGTTACAGAAACACTAGCAATTATAAATCTAGTCATTTCACTTTCAATAGTTGTAGCTAAAACTGAAGGAATAAACATATCAGCGAATCCTACAACTAAGCTTTGAGAAGCTTGAACTGCTTCAGGTACTTGTAATAATTGAAGTAATGGAATAAATGGTGCACCAAGTATTTGGAAGAAGCTAGTATACTCTGCAATAATAAGAGCAATTCCTCCCATAGACATAACTATAGGTAAAACACCTATCCACATGTCTAATATATTCATAAATCCATCTCTTAAAAATCCATTAATACCTTCATTAGATTCTGCTCTTTCTAAAGCTTTTTCTAATCCAAAGCTAAATGTAGTATGTCCATCTGGAATAGCATCTGGATCTTCTTTTGGCAAGCTTCCATCAATATATGTATTTGGCTTATTTTTTAAAGGATATATTCTAGGTAAAATAATAGCTGCTACTATACCAGCAAAAGTAACTGTTAAGTAAAATGGTACAAACATATGGGAAAGTCCAACTTGACTTATAACCATTAAACAGAAAGTAATAGATACTGCTGAGAAAGTAGTACTTATAGAAGCAGCTTCTTTCTTTGTATAGAAACCTTCTTCATATTGTTTACTAGTTAATAATATTCCTATAGTACCGTCACCAAGCCAAGAAGTAATGCAATCTATAGAAGATCTTCCTGGAAGCTTGAATATAGGTCTCATTACTTTAGTAAGCATTGCACCTACAAATTCCAATAATCCATGATTAAGTAATAATGGTAAGAATAATCCTGCGAATAAAAATACAGAAATTAATAATGGTAAAAGACTATATAAAACTGTACCACCAGTAGAGTCAGACCATACAAATTCAGGTCCTATTTTAAAGTAAGTCATAATAGCTAAAATCATTCCAATAACTCTACCTAAAAGCCATACAGGGGTAACATTAAATAGAGAATTTAATGTTTTATTTTTTGTTTTAAAAATTTTAATTAGTATTCCACAAGTAGCAGAAATTGATATTAATATAGTTGCTATTAAAGGTAAAAGATCACCTAGAAAATTAACTAAATAGTTTGCTAAAAATGCAATAGGAATAGTAAATTCTCCATTAATTTTAATAGGTGTCATAAATAATAAAATACCTATAATAGATGGAATTAAAAATTTAATTAATGAAATAAATTTAATTTTATCTTTTGAATTTTTATGCATAAAACACCTCTTTTTTAAATAAATATACATAATATATGCATAATTGTAATACATATTGTAGAAAAAATAAAGTGATATTTTAATTTTTTATAGAAAAATTAATAATATTGTTTACTAGGTTAATATTTTGAACATAAAATAATTACTATTAATAAAATGCTAATTAATACATAAATATATACGTATGTATAACAAAAGAGTAAATAAGTATAAGTGGAATTATAATTTAAATATGATATGATAATATAAAATAATATTATTTCTATATTGTTATAGTTGTAGATTATGTATTAATACTAAAAAGTATAAAAACTTAAGTTAAATTGATGGGGGTATTAGTTATGATAAAGTTAATTGCATCAGATATGGATGGGACATTACTTAATAGTAAACATGAAATAAGTAAAGAGAATTTAGAAGCTATAAAAAAGGCAGAGGATCAAGGGATACGATTTACTATTGCTACTGGAAGAGATATTACTCAAGTTAAAGAAGTACTTGAAAAATATAATTTAAAATGTCAATGTTTATTATCTAATGGTGCTGAGTATAGAGATGAAGATGGCAATATATTAGAAAAAATAGATATAGAAAAGGATAAGTTGAAAGAGATATTAAGTATATTAAAAAATAGAGGAATAAAAGCTCAATTATTCACAAATGAAGGGATATATACTCCGAGTTCAAAAGAAGAAGCTTTAGAAGGTACAGTTCATATGATTCAGTGTTTTGAAAAAGTTAAATCATATGAAGAAGCTTTAAAGATTGCTAAATCACATCCAGGTTTTACAGAATTAAAGTTTATTTCTAATATAGAAGAATTTTTAAATAGTCCTGTAGAAGTTAGAAAGATATTTGCTTTTTATCCAGATTTAGAAGTTTTAGCTAAAGCTAAGAAAGAAATAGAAGAAATAGATGGGTTAGCTGTTTCATCATCTTTTATAAATAATATAGAAATAACTAATAAAGATGCTCAAAAAGGTCTTACTTTAGCAAAGATAGCGAAGAAGTTAGGTATAAAGAAAGAGGAAGTAATGATAATGGGAGATAGTTTTAACGACTATTCTATGTTTACTGAATTTACAGAAACAGTTGCTATGAAAAATGCTATACCAGAAGTAAAAGAAATAGCAAAATATATAACTGATACTAATGATAATCATGGAGTAGCAAAAGCTATTTTGGAAGTTTTAAATTAAGGTTTAGATGTCTTGTTATAACTAAAAATTCTCTTGATGTTTAGCTCTGTATATGTAAAGTTTGATGTCAGCAAGAATTTCTATCTTCTAGATAAATAATTGGACGAAAATCTGGAACTCACATCCATTCAGACAACTAGATTTAGGAACGTCTAATTATTTACCTAAAAGATGAAATACTAGAGCCTAATAAAATTAACCTTCTATTATTTTTACATAAAAAGTTCTATGTCTAGGACCATCGAATTCACAAAAGTATATATCTTGCCATGTTCCTAAAATTAGATTTCCTTCATTTAATATAAGACTTTGAGAAGCACTTACTGTTGAAGATTTTAAATGTGCATGAGAATTACCTTCAAAGTGTTTGTAATTTGAATCAATAGTGTTAAACACCTTTTCAAATCCGTAAATTAAATTTATGGTAAGTTCATATTTAAAAAGATTATTCATGGTTAGTCTCCTTTCAAATAATGAATTAATACTCATAGTATGCATAAACTAAGTAAAGTTAAAGGAGCGATTTACTATGAGTCAAAAAAAGATTATTTATTATTTAATTATAGCTAATTTAGTTTTAATTTTCTTTTATTTATTAGGTAAATTTTCTATAATTAATGAATTTATAAAAGTTATTATAGGTGTTATATTAATACCTGTTATTTTCGGGGTTTTTCTATTTTATATCTTTAGACCTTTAAATAATCTATTCTTAAAAAAGAATATGAAAAAATCTAGAGCAGCTATGCTTACATTAACAATTGTATTTTTTGTTTTAGGAGGAATAGGAAAGTTTTTAAGTGAATATTTTTTTATACAAATATTAAATTTAAAAGATTTCTTTTTTAATATAGCTGAAAATGAAGAAATCAAAAATATAGTTGAAGTATATATAAAAAATGAAACAATAAAAGGGATAGCGCAAAGTTTATGTAATGAATTAGTAGGTTATATTAATTTGTTGTTAGCTAATATAAAAAATATTTTTGATATGGGATTAATGATCTTTTCAGGAGTTTTACTAGTTATATTAATAGTATTTTTCTTATTAAGAGATGGGGATCAGTTTAAAATAGTAGTATTAAAATATTGCCAAGATAAATATAAGGATTTAGTAAGCAAAATTTTAAAAGAAGGCGATGAGGTATTATCAACCTATGTTATAGGTCAAGCAACTGTTGCTTTAGCTTTATCAACTATGGTTTTTATAGGATATAAGATAATAAAAATGCCTAGTGCTTTAATACTAGCAAGTACTACTTTTTTATTAGCATTTATACCTTTTGTAGGATTTTTTATATCTATGATAATTCCTTATATTATAGCAATAGTATTAGGAATAAATATGGTAATAAAGTTATCTGTTTTGCTTGTGATAGCACAAACTTTAAAAGGAAGAGTTGTAGTACCTTTTATTATGGGAAAAGCCATGAAGATCCATCCGATTACAGATATATTCTTAGTTGTTGGAGGTGCATCTATTGGTGGACCACTATTAGCTTTTTGTATTGTTCCTATTTATTCTTTAGTAAAAGTTGTTATAAAAAATATAAAAATTAAGGGTGATTATGTAAATGATACTAATATTGATAAGAAAAAAAAGGTATAGTATCATGAGTTTATAAGTATAAAATAAAAAATTGATGGGGGGTAAAAGATGAACTTTCGTGAAAATTTAGAACACGCAAGAAGAATAGTAGTTAAGGTAGGAACATCAACTTTAACTTATGAAAATGGTAATATAAATTTAAGAAGAATAGAAAAGTTAGCTAGAGTTTTATCAGATATGCAAAATGCAGGTAAAGAAGTGGTACTTGTATCTTCAGGTGCTATTGGAATTGGTGTAAGTAAACTAAAATTAAAAGAAAAACCAAAGTCTATAAGAGAAAAGCAAGCAGTAGCATCTGTTGGGCAATGTGAACTTATGCATATTTATAGTAAATTCTTTGGAGAATATGGTCATACAGTTGGGCAAGTATTACTAACTAGAGATGTAGTAGAAGATGACCATATAAGAAATAATGTTTGTAATACTTTTGATACATTAATTGAAAATAAAATAGTCCCAATAGTAAATGAAAATGACACAGTTTCAATAGATGAAATTGAGAATATAGTTAAGTTTGGAGATAATGATAACTTATCAGCTATAGTTTCAGGATTATGTAGTGCTGATCTTTTAATAATATTATCAGACATAGATGGCTTCTATGATGGAGATCCTAGAAGCAACAAAGGTGCAAAAATGTTAAAAGTAGTGGAAAAGGTAACAAAGGAACTTGAAGAATGTGCTGGTGGTGCAGGTTCTAAACTTGGAACAGGTGGAATGATTACTAAGCTTGAAGCAGCTAAAACAGCAGCTAAGTGGGGAATAGATATGGTTCTAGCAAATGGAGATGATCCAGAAATATTATTTAGTATAATAGAAGGAAAAGATGTTGGAACATTATTTGTAGCAAAAAAATAAATAAGGGGGTTAAATATATGAATGAATTAATAGAAAAAGGTAGGCGTGCAAAAGAAGCATCGTATATTCTTATGAATGTAGGTTCTACAGAAAAGAATAATGCATTAAACTTAATGGCAGATAAGCTAATAGAACATATTGAAGAGATTATAAAAGCAAATAAAAAAGATTTAGAAAAAGCTTGCGAAAAAGGTACATCTAAAGCTATGTTAGATAGACTTTCTTTAAATGAAAGTAGAATAGAGGCCATGGCAGATGGCTTAAGACAAGTAGCATCTTTGAAAGACCCAATAGGGGAAGTAACTTCTATGTGGAAAAGACCTAATGGCCTTCAAATAGGTAAACAAAGAGTACCACTTGGAGTAATAGGAATAATATATGAAGCTAGACCTAATGTTACATCAGATGCAGCTGGACTTTGCTTAAAGTCTGGAAATGTAACTATCTTAAAGGGTGGAAGTGATGCTATAAATTCTAATATTGCTATAGTAAAAGCATTAGTAGAAGGTATAAAGGCAGCAAATCTTCCAGAAGACTCAATACAATTAATAGAAGATACTAGTAGAGAAACAGCTACTGAAATGATGAGATTAAATGATTATATAGATGTATTAATTCCAAGAGGTGGATCAGGTCTTATTCAAGCTGTAGTAAAAAATGCGACAGTGCCAGTAATTGAAACAGGAACAGGAAATTGTCATGTTTATGTTGATAGTGAAGCAGATTTAGAAATGGCTAAGAATATAGTTTTAAATGCAAAAACAAGCAGACCATCTGTATGTAATGCGGAAGAAAAACTTTTAGTACATGAAAAAGTAGCAGAGGAATTTATACCTTTAATAATAAAGGTATTAAGAGATAAAAATGTAGAAGTTAGAGGTGATAAAAAGGTAATGAGCATTGTGAAGAATGTTAAAGAAGCTACAGAAGAAGACTGGGGAAAAGAATATCTTGATTACATTATAGGTATTAAAATAGTAGCAGATATTGATGAAGCAATAAAACATATAAATAAGTATGGATCAGGACATTCAGAAGCTATAATAACAAAGAATTATGATAATTCTCAAAGATTTTTACAAAGAGTAGATGCTGCTGCTGTATATGTAAATGCTTCTACTAGATTTACTGATGGAGGCGAATTTGGCTTTGGTGCAGAGATAGGAATAAGCACACAGAAACTACATGCAAGAGGACCTATGGGTCTTGAAGAACTTACTACTTCTAAATATATAATATATGGAAATGGTCAAGTGAGATAGTAAATTATGAAAAAAGTAAAATGGGGAATAACTGCAATAATAATTTTAGTTATAATAGTGATAGTTTTATTAGGAGTAGGAAACTATTTTTATAACTTAGCGTTAAATCCAAACTCTTCTAAAGAACTAGTTTTGAAACAAGATACTAAGGCGACTAGTGCAAGTAGAGAAGAGAATTGGATATTAGATCAAAGTAATTATTGTGATGAAGAAATAGAATCATTCGATAATTTAAAGTTACATGGATATAAAATTAATAATGAAAATTCAAATGTATGGGTAATAACAGTACATGGATATATGGGAAGTGGTGCTAAAATGGCATCTTATGCAGAGAACTTTTATAATATTGGATATAATGTTTTAGTTCCTGACTTAAGAGGCCATGGGAAAAGTGAAGGCGACTATATAGGCATGGGCTGGAATGATAGAAAAGATATTCTAAGATGGATAGATTTAATTTTAAAAGAAAATAATAATGCCAAAATAATATTACATGGGGTATCAATGGGAGGCGCAACTGTCATGATGACTTCAGGAGAAAAGCTACCTGAAAATGTGAAGTGCATAATAGAAGACTGTGGATATAGTTCTGTAGTAGATGAATTTGAAGATAAACTAAAAAACATATTCAATTTACCAAAGACTCCAATACTACAAGCAGCAGATTTAGTAAGTAGGGTGCGTGCTGGATATTGGTTTAGTGATGCGTCTTCTGTAAATCAATTAAAAAAAGCTAAGGTGCCTATATTGTTTATTCATGGAGATAAAGATGACTTTGTACCATATGATATGCTTGATAAAGTTTATAATGCAGCAGATGTGGAAAAGGAGAAGCTAGTAGTTGAAGGGGCAGAACATGCTAAATCTGCTTATGTTAATCCAGAATTATATTGGAATACTATTAGTAATTTTATTAATAAACATTTAGAATAAAGGAAGAGAAAATAAAAATATCAGCTCAGCTTTATGTTAAAGATTTATATGAATCATTAGGATTTAAAGTTGTATCTGATGTTTATAATGAGGTTAATATACCTCATGTAAAAATGATTTATAAATAAAATATACAATAAATATAAGGACTGTACACTTTCCTATGTACAGTCCTTATATTTATTATAGGGCATAAAAACAGGTATGGTGCACAGAATAAAGAATGAATAATTCTTATCATTGGAGGTATTAAAATGAAGATAGTAGTAATAGGGTGTACACATGCAGGTACATCAGCGGTAGTAAATTTAAAAGAATTATATCCTGAATATGATGTTACTATATATGAAAAGAATGATAATATTTCATTTTTATCTTGTGGAATAGCTTTAAATGTTGGAAAGGTAATAAAGGATACAAAGAGCTTATTTTATAATTCTCCAGAACATTTAGCTAAATCAGGGGTAATTACAAAAATGAAACATGAGGTTTTGGATATAGATTTTGATAATAAAAAGATAAAAGTAAGAAATTTAGTTAGTAATGAAGAATTTGAAGATAACTATGATAAATTAATTCTTACAGTAGGTTCATGGCCAATAGTACCTAAGTTTGAAGGTGGAAATCTTGAAAATATACTTTTATGCAAGAATCATGATCATGCAAGAGAAATAATTGAAAGAGCAAAAACTGCAACTAATGTTGTAATTGTAGGAGCTGGATACATAGGTGTTGAACTAGTTGAAGCTTTTGAAACACAAGGAAAACATGTAACACTAATAGATGCTGAAAATAGAATTATGGCAAAATACTTAGATAAAGAATTTACAGATATACCTGAAAAAGAATTTAAAGATAAGGGAGTAGAATTAGTTCTAGGAGAAAAGGTTAAAAAGTTCAATGGAGAAGGAGGAAAAGTCACAGAAGTAGTAACAGAAAAGGGAAGTTATAAAGGTGATTTAGTTGTGTTATGTATAGGATTTGCTCCAAATACTAAACTTGTAAAAGATAAGATAGAATGTCTTCCAAATGGTGCAATTATCATTGATGATTATATGAGAACAAGTAAAGAGGATGTATTTGCAGCAGGAGATTGTTGTGTAGTTAAATATAATCCTGCTAAGGATATGAGATATATACCTTTAGCTACAAATGCAGTAAGAATGGGAACTTTAATAGCTAGAAACATTAATAAACCTACTCTTAAATACATGGGAACTCAAGGTACTTCAGGTATAAAGGTATATGATCATAATATAGCTTCTACCGGATTAACTGAAGAAGTGGCAAAGGCAACAACTTCTATGGAGATAGATAGTGCAATTATTACAGATAATTATAGACCAGAATTTATGCCAACATATAAACCAGCAAAGATAAAAATAGTTTTTGATAAAGAAACTAGAAGAGTAATTGGAGGGCAAATTATATCAGAAGAAGATTTAACTCAACTTATGAATACTTTATCAGTTGTCATCCAAAACAATATGACTGTTGAAGAATTAGCTATGACAGATTTCTTCTTCCAACCACATTATAATAAACCTTGGAGCCTTTTAAATGCAGTAGCACTAGAAGCACTTTAATAAAAAGGAGATATTTTTCAAAATTTTATTTTTAAAATACACATAAAGTATTGTTACTTCATAGCTTAATACTAACTGGGAGTTTAATCAAAGGAGGATGGGGAAAGAAAATTTGGAGGGAATAAAATGAATTTAACTGAGGCTAAAGAAGCTTCTGTAGTAGAAGTTTCAAAAGTTTATGCAGAAGGAGAATTACGAAGAAGATTTTTTGACTTGGGTATAATAGAAGGGACAAAAATAGAAGTTTTATATAAAAGTCCATTTGGTGACCCTGTAGCATATCTAATAAGAGGAGCAGTAATTGCTATAAGGAAAGAGGATGGGGAAAGGATTAAGGTAGTAAATTAATTTTTTTGGGGAGGTATTAATGGGGCTAACAAAAAACTCTACAGGTTTAAAAATATTATCTTCAGATAAAAATGTTAATAATGTAGTAGCAGATTATGAAATTGGACTAGCTGGAAATCCTAATGTGGGAAAAAGTACGGTTTTTAATGCTCTTACTGGATTAAATCAACATACAGGAAATTGGCCAGGTAAGACAGTAGCTAATGCAGAAGGATATTATGAATATAGAGATAATATTATTAAAGTTGTAGATTTACCAGGAACCTATTCTTTATTATCAAATTCAGAAGAAGAGGAGATTGCTAGAGATTATATATGTTTTAATGAACCTGATTTAATGGTTGTAGTAGCAGATGCTACTTCTTTAGAACGAAATTTAAACTTGTTCTTTCAGATTTCTGAAATAACTGATAATGTTATTCTTTGTATAAATTTAATAGATGAAGCTAATAAGAAAGGTATTGTTATTGATAAAGAATTTCTAGAAAAGGATATAGGAGCTCCAATAGTTTTAACATCTGCAAGACAAAACATAGGAATAGAACAATTAAAATCAAAGATAGATAGAAATTTAAGAAGAGAAAATAAATTATCTTCTAAAGCAATAGTATATTCTAAAAAAATAGAAGAAAAGGTAAAAGAAACAGAAGAAATAATAAAATATGAAACAAATGTGGATAAAAGAAAGGAAAGGTGGATAGCTTTAAGATTGTTAGAAAAAAATGAAGGAATAGTAAAAAGTATTGTAAAAGAATATGCTATAGAAAGTGATGTTTTAGAAAAAATAGATTTAATAAGAAATCAAGAAAAAGGAATAGATGATGAAATAATAAAGACATTAGTAAAAACAGCAGAAGTTATAGCAAATAAGTGTGTTAAACAGAAAAAAAATAAAGATATGATAAGCATAAAGATAGATAAAATATTAGTATCTAAAAGTACAGGTATTCCTATAATGATATTATTACTTTTATTTATATTATGGATAACCATATCTTTAGCTAATTATCCTTCAGAATTATTGTCTAATCTATTCTCGAAGATAGAAGAATGGCTTAGAATGATGTTTAGTTACGTTGATGCACCTAATTGGTTTAAAGGAGTATGTATAGATGGTATTTATACAACAGTTAGTTGGATTGTTGCAGTTATGTTACCTCCAATGGCAATATTCTTTCCTTTATTTACTTTATTAGAAGATTTAGGTTATCTACCTAGAATAGCTTTTAACTTAGATAGATGTTTTAAGAGATGTTGTTCATGTGGTAAACAAGCATTAACTATGTGTATGGGACTCGGATGTAATGCAGCTGGTGTAATTGGCTGTAGAATAATTAATTCCCCAAGAGAAAGATTATTAGCCATTATAACAAATGTTTTTATTCCTTGTAATGGTAGGTTTCCAACTTTAATAACTATTTCAACTATATTTATTGGGGGAGAAGTAATAGGGGGAATAAAAGGAAGTTTATTTTCAGCCATGGCAGTAACTATAGTGATAATCTTAGGTGTTTTAGTTACATTAGCAGTAACAAAAATATTGTCTAAGACCTTATTAAAAGGCATAAATTCAAGTTTTGTTTTAGAATTACCTCCTTATAGAAAACCTCAAATTTTAAAGGTTATAGTTAGATCTATATGTGATAGAACTCTTTATGTTTTAGGAAGGGCAGTTGCAATAGCAATTCCAGCAGGAATAATTCTTTGGATTTTTGCAAATATAACAGTTGGTGATGGTACACTTTTAAGTTTATGTGCAAGTTTTTTAGATCCTTTCGCAAAATTAATAGGTTTAGATGGATATATATTGATGGCATTTATACTAGGATTACCTGCTAATGAAATTGTAATTCCTATAATAATAATGAGCTATTTAAAAACTACAACTATGATGGAGATGAATAATTTATTAGAACTTAAAGAACTTTTAGTAGCTAATGGATGGACAATACTTACAGCTATAAATATGATGCTTCTATGTTTATTACATTATCCATGTGCAACTACTTTATGGACTATCAAAAAAGAAACTAATAGTGTTAAGTGGACAGTAGTATCATTTTTAATACCTACAGTAGTTGGAATAGTAATATGTTTTTGTACTACTCAAATTTGGAGATTATTTGCATAAAGAAATATAATTATATAAAGCTAAAATTAAGTGGTGTAGAAAATGCATCACTTTAATTTTTAAGTTTTGTTTATTTGGTATAATAGAAAAAAGAATAAAAAGAGGAAGATATATTATGAAAAATTATGATAAATATACGTTAATAACAGGGGGAACGGAAGGGATAGGATTTGAACTTAGTAAACTTTTTGCAAGAGATGGACATAACTTAATAATTATAGCAAGAAATGAAGAAAAGTTAGTTAAAGTTCAAGAACAATTAGAAAAAGAATTTAGTATAAAGGTTAAAATTTTATCTTTAGATTTGTCTGTGAATAACTCCTGTGAAAAACTCTTTGCATTTGTGGAAAAAAACGAATTATCTGTGGATAACTTAGTGAATAATGCTGGTGTAGGTAGCTTTGGTGCGTTGTTTTATGAAAATGTGGATACTGTGGATAACTTGATTAAGATTAATATAAATAGCTTGACTAATATTACTTATTATTTCTTAAAAAAGATGGTAGCAAATAATGAAGGATCTATTTTAAATGTTGCATCTACAGCTGCTTTTTCAGCAGGACCTAAAATGGGGATTTATTATGCATCAAAAGCATATGTATTATCATTAACTGAATCTATACATGAGGAAGTAAGAGACAAGAATATAAAGGTAAGTTGTCTATGTCCAGGGGCTGTACGTACTGGATTTCAGGGGAAGGCTGGCATAATAAAAAATGAAAAAGCAAAGTCTTTAATGATGGAAGCAAGGGATGTGGCTAAGGTTGCTTATAAGGAATTTAAGAAAGGAAAAGCTATAATAATTCCAGGATATAAAAATAAGATTTTAGTTTGGGCAAATAAGTTTATTCCAAGAAGTTTAGCAAGAAAAATAGTAATGTATTCAAATAAGTAAGTGGGGAGATTAGTTATGGATAAAATTTTTGATGGATTTATTTTAGTATCAGATATGGATGGAACCTTAGTTGGAAGCAATAGAGAGGTTTCAAAGAAAAATAGAGATGCAATTAAGTACTTTACAGAAAGAGGAGGAAAGTTTACAGTAGCCACAGGAAGAATGGTTCAATCTGTAGAAGAATTTGTATCTGATTTACATATTAAATGTCCTACAATGTTACATAATGGTGCTAAAATTTATGATTTTAGTAATGGAAATGTTATAGCAGAGCATTTTATTGAAGAAGATAGAAAAGAAGCTGTAAAAAAAGCTTATGAATTGATGCCTAATATAGGAATTGAAATTTTCTCAAATGAAGTAGTTTATGTTTATAGAAGTTGCAAGTTTACAGAAAGATATAAGAGACATAATTTCAATGTAGTATATGAATTGCCAGAGCATGTTTGGAAAGAAAATTGGACTAAAGTTTTATTAATTGGTGAAAAAGATGAATTAGATAAGGCTGAAAAGCTATATAAAGATAAGTTAGACAAGGGAAATGCTTTTAGAAGTGGGACTAATTATTTTGATATAGTTGCTAACAATATGACTAAAGGAAGAGCTTTAAAAGAATTAGTGAAAGCTTTAAATATAGATCCATCAAAAGTAATAGCTGTTGGAGATAATATGAATGATATAGAAATGATACAAGAAGCTAAATACGGATTTTGTGTGGAAAATGGACTAGATGTAGTAAAAGAAGTAGCTGATTATATAGCACCTTCAAATAATGAAGATGCTATAGCTTATATTATAAATTGGTTAGAAAAAAGATTGAAATAATGTCCTTTTTTAAAAAAATGTATATTATATAGTGTGGAGAAAGTTATATATCTCAAGATGAATTTTTATAGGTGAAAACAACTTGATTAGTAAGCATTATAAAGGAGCCGTTGGGAATGTTGATAGTGTTTCTAATAATGAAGAAGTAGATGAAGAAGCAATGTTAGATGAATTGTATACACTAAATATATCAGGAGCAACTTTGATTATACTTATAATTGCTGTTATGTTGAATATGTACTATATTTATTATTCAAAAGTAGGAATACTAGATATTTTAAATAATACTAATAATCAAAATAATTTAATTGATGGAAGTACAATTCCTAGGCTAAGTAATAATCTATTTATAGTTATAACAAGTATTTTTTTGGCTTTAAATCTTAGAGCATATATACAAAATATTAACTCAGAGGAGCCAAATGAAAGTGAGATTAATAAATCTAATCTTAGTGTAACATCTAGTTTATTAATAGTAATTGCTACACTATTAACATCTCAAAATTTAGAAGTATAATATATGAATTAATAAAACCAATTATACGAATACTAATCCTAGATTAGATAAAGGAGTAGTAGTATGGATTGGTTTTTCTATTTATCGTTTAATTTTATTTTATATTCATTTTTAGGGTGGATATTAGAAGAGATTTATTGTTTTTTTACCAGAGGTTATTTTAAGAAAGAAGGGTTTTTAAAAGGACCTTTTAAACCTATGTATGGATTTGCTTTAAGTATATTAATTTATTGTTATAAAGGCTTGAAGATAAGAGGAATAACTTTAGTTGTATTACTATTTGTTGTACCAACCTTTATAGAATTTGCTAGTGGATATATATTGAAAAAATGGTTTAAAAAAGTTTATTGGGATTATAGTAATATAAGGTTTAATTTTATGGGGCTTATATGTGTTAGGTTTTCTTTGTATTGGGGAGTATTGTCGTTGGTTGATTTGTTCTTTGTTCAAAATTTAATAGATAAGTTTTATTTTTATTATGATTATATTGCTATAATACTTACATTGATTTTAGGAAGTTATCTTTGTATAGATTTATTTATTACTATAAAAGAGAACTTAAAGGGAGAAGTTAAGTATAGTAATTAAAGGGCTACATCAAAAAAATATATGCATCAAAAGAACATATGCATCAAAAGAATATATACATAAAAAGGAGTATATCATGATTTGAAAGTTATTCAGATACACTCCTTACATATTATAAATCTTGTAATTTTCCTTTTGATTTAAAGTGAGCAATTAATTTATTAGGATCATTCATTATTAATTCCTCAGGAAAATCTATAGACCTAAGGACTTTTAAAGAACCTTCAAAGTCACCAATGTTAAAGCAGATATGAGCATCCGAACTTAGAATAACTTTAACACCATATTTTTTACAAAGATTAGCTACTTCAGTACAATTAGCTGTGCTACCTTTTCTAGAAGTACCAGCAATAGAAGAATTATTAATTTCAATCATGATATCTTTTTCTTTAGCCTTTTGTACTATTGTGTCATAATCAAGTTCGTAAGCTGGATTACCTATATGTCCTAATATTTCAACTAAAGGATTATTTTCAATAGTATTAATCATAGCTCTAGTATTCTCTTCCTTAGATTTAGGTTTAAATACAGGTTCATGGAAAGATGCAATCATATAATCTAAAGATCTTGATTCGTAATCAGGTAAATCTATATTTCCATCAACATCTAAAATGTTGGATTCACAACCTTTTAAGATAATAACATCATTTATTACTCTAGGTAAAACCCTTAAGTTTGCAAAATACCACATATGAGGAGCACCTGGCATAGCAGGAGCATGTTCAGAAGTTCCAAGTATTTTTATACCTTTTTCTTTACAGTAATTTATGTTTTCAAAAAGTGTAGTATATGCATGCCCACTAACTATAGTGTGAGTATGTAAATCTGATAAGTATTTCATAATTTCCTCCTTATAATAGCTATATATTTTAGTATAAGACAAAGAAAAAAATAATCAAATGCATGAGATGTGAATATTTAAGGAATAAGTGAATAGTTATTGAATAAAATGTATAAAAATAAATATAACACCATCTTGACAGTAAAAAACAAATAAACTATTATTATAGATAATATGAAAATAAATATAAGGTAAAGATACACTTTAAATTGGTCCCGTGAGGCCAGAAAGGAGTTCTGCAACTATGAATAAATTCAATAAGTATTTCATAGCTTTGTCTTTAAAGGCATTTAATAATTACATAAATTGTAGATTTAAATATAACGGGATAGTGAGGAGAGCAGTTTAGCTGTGGTCTCTTTGTTGTCCTTTTGTTTTATATAAAAATGTCTTTTAAAGTGTATTTTGCTTAAATATAAATTTAAGGAGGGCTATGCATGAAAGCAAAGCTAGTTTTAGAGAATGGAATGATTTTTGAAGGAAAAGCTTTTGGATATCTTAAAGATAGTGTTGGGGAAGTTGTATTTACAACAAATATGACTGGATATCAAGAAGTTTTAACTGATCCTTCATATTATGGTCAGATTGTAACAATGACTTATCCTTTAATAGGGAATTATGGTATTAACCTAGAAGATATGGAGTCAAAGAGTCCTAAGGTAAGAGGATTTGTGGTTAGAGAAAAATGTAATTTACCAAGCAACTTTAGATGTGAGTTAGAATTAGATGATTATTTAAAACAACATAAAATAGTAGGTCTTGAAGGAATAGATACAAGAGCACTTACAAAAGTTTTAAGAAATAAAGGTACTATGAGAGGAATCATAACAGTAGATGAAATACCTCAAGAAGATATAGATATTAAGATTAAAGAATTCTCTACATCAGGGGCAGTAAAGGCAGTTACTACTGAAAATACATACACAATTGAAGGAACAGGAAAACATGTAGCTATAATGGATTTTGGTATTAAACAAAATATTATAAGATGCTTCAAGAAAAGAGGATGCAAACTTACAGTATTTAGAGCAGACGCTACAGCAGAAGAAATTTTAGCTGTTAATCCTGACTTAGTATTTCTATCAAATGGGCCTGGGGATCCAGAAGATTTACCAGATGTATTAGAAAATATTAAAAAATTAGCAGGTAAGAAACCTTTAGTTGGAATTTGTTTAGGACATCAACTTTTAGCTTTAGCTTTAGGTGGTAAAACAACTAAGATGAAGTTTGGGCATAGAGGAAGTAATCACCCAGTTAAAGATTTAGAATCTAATAAAGTTACAATAACATCACAAAACCACGGATATGTAGTAGAAACAGTACCAGAAAACATGGTAGCTACTCATATAGACATAAATGACGGAACTATAGAAGGTATGAAACATAAGACATTACCAATATTTTCGGTTCAATTCCATCCAGAGGCATCAGCAGGGCCAAAAGATAGTGAATATATATTCGATAAGTTCATGGAATACGCATTATAGGAGGTTTTTGATATGCCATTAAATAAAGATATAAAGAAAGTTTTAGTTATAGGATCAGGCCCAATAGTTATAGGTCAAGCAGCAGAGTTCGATTATTCAGGAACACAAGCTTGTGGAGCACTTAAAGAAGAAGGGATAGAAGTAGTTTTAGTAAATTCTAACCCTGCTACAATAATGACAGATAAAGAAGTTGCAGATAAAATTTATTTAGAGCCATTAACTTTAGAATTCGTAGAAAAAGTAATAGCTAAAGAAAGACCAGATAGTTTACTTGCAGGAATGGGTGGTCAAACAGGACTTAACCTAGCTGTAGAATTATATGATAGCGGAATTTTAGATAAATATAATGTTAAGGTAATAGGTACTTCAATAGAATCTATCAAAGAAGGTGAAGATAGAGAACTATTTAGAGATATGATGAATAGAATCAATGAGCCTGTTATTGAATCAGAAATAGTAACAGATATGGAAGCTGGATTAAACTTTGCAAATAAAATAGGATATCCAGTTATAGTTAGACCAGCTTATACTTTAGGAGGAACTGGTGGAGGAATTGCTGAAAATAAGGAAGAATTAGAAAAAATCTTAGAATCAGGATTACAATTAAGTTCTATAGGTCAAGTACTTCTTGAAAAATCAGTTAAGGGATGGAAAGAAGTAGAATACGAAGTAATGAGAGATTCTTATGGAAACTGTATAACAGTATGTAATATGGAAAACATTGACCCAGTAGGAATACATACTGGAGATAGTATAGTTGTAGCTCCATCACAAACTTTATCAGACAAAGAATATCAAATGCTTAGAACTGCATCAATTAACATTATAAATGCAGTAGGTATTGAAGGTGGATGTAACGTACAATTTGCTTTAAATCCAAACTCTTTTGAATATGCAGTAATTGAAATTAACCCAAGAGTTTCAAGAAGTTCTGCTTTAGCATCAAAGGCAACAGGATATCCAATAGCAAAACTTGCAGCTAAGATAGCTTTAGGATATGGATTAGATGAAATAAAAAATGCAGTTACTCAAAAGACATTTGCATGCTTTGAACCAGCTTTAGATTACGTAGTATGTAAGATTCCAAAATGGCCATTTGATAAGTTCTATGGAGCAGATAGAGAACTTGGAACAAAGATGATGGCAACTGGAGAAATAATGGCTATAGGTGCTAACTTAGAGCAAGCATTATTAAAAGGTATTAGAAGTCTTGAAATAGGAAAGTATTCATTAGAACATAAGAAATTTAGAGATTTAAGCATGGCAGAATTAAAGGAAAGAGTAGTTTCACCTGATGATGAAAGAATCTTTGCATTAGCAGAAATGCTTAGAAGAGATTATAGAGTAGATAAAATATCTAAGATTACAGGAATAGATATATTCTTTATTGAAAAATTCAAATGGATAGTTGAAGAAGAACAAAGATTAAAGCTTAGTAAGATAGATGATTTAGATAAAGAGTGGTTATTAAACTTAAAGAAAAAAGGATTCTCAGATAAAGCTATAGCAGATATGTTAAGAGTTAACCCTGATGATGTATATAGATTAAGAGATATCTGGAATATAAAACCTTCTTATAAGATGGTTGATACTTGTGCAGGAGAATTTGAAGCATTATCACCATATTACTATTCAACTTATGAACAATATGATGAAGTTGAAGTTTCAGATAAGAAGAAAGTTATAGTTATAGGTTCAGGGCCAATAAGAATAGGTCAAGGTATAGAATTTGACTATGCTTCAGTACACTGTATCTTAGCACTTAAGAGACTTGGAATAGAAACTATAATAGTTAATAATAATCCAGAAACAGTAAGTACAGACTTTAATATATCAGATAAGTTATACTTTGAACCATTAACTGAAGAAGATGTATTAAACATAATAGATAAAGAAAAACCAGATGGAGTAATTCTTCAATTTGGTGGTCAAACAGCTATTAAGCTTGCAAACTTCTTAAAGGAAAAGAATATACCTACATTAGGTACTACAGCAGATCAAATAGATATGGCTGAAGATAGAGAGAAGTTTGATGCTCTATTAGAGGAATTAGGAATTTCTAGACCAAAGGGAAAAGGTATCTGGTCAGTAGAAGAAGGATTAGAAGAAGCTAGAAGATTAGGTTTCCCAGTGCTTGTTAGACCTTCATATGTAATAGGTGGTCAAGGTATGGAAATAACTCATGATGAAGAAGAGTTAATATACTACTTACAACATGCTTTTGAAAAAGATTCTAAAAATCCAATATTAATAGATAAATATTTAATGGGTAGAGAAATAGAAGTAGATGCTATTTCAGATGGTGAAGATGTATTAATTCCAGGTATAATGGAACACTTAGAAAGAGCTGGGGTTCACTCTGGAGATAGTGTAACAATGTATCCAAGTCAAAACATTTCTAAAGAAATGAAGGGGAAAATCTTAGATTATACTAAGAAGTTAGCTTTAGCAATAGGAATAAAAGGTATGATAAACATACAATTCATAGAGTTTGAAGGCCAACTTTATGTAATAGAAGTTAATCCAAGAGCTTCAAGAACTGTGCCATATATTAGTAAGGTTAGTAAAGTGCCAATAGTAGATCTTGCAACTAAGATAATGCTTGGAGCTAAACTTAAAGATTTAGGATATGGAGTAGATGTATATAAAGAACCTGACTTAGTATCAGTTAAAGTTCCAGTATTCTCAACTCAAAAGCTACCAAATGTTGAAGTATCTTTAGGGCCTGAAATGAAGTCTACAGGAGAAGTTTTAGGAGTAGGTAGAAACGTTAAAGAAGCTTTATATAAAGGATTTATAGCAGCAGGAATGTTACCAGGTAAGGGTGATATACTTGCAACTATTAATAAGCATGATAAGAAAGAGTTCTTACCAATGGCAGTTGAACTTTCAAAGCTTGGATATAACTTTGTAGCTACAGAAGGAACTTATAACTTGCTTAAGGAAGCAGGAGTAAGTGTAAGAAAAGTTACAAGACTTAATGAAGAAAGCCCTAACATATTAGATGTAATTAAGAATCAAGAAGTTGATTTAGTAGTTAATACACCAACAAAAGCAAATGATTCTAAGAGAGATGGATTCTTGATTAGAAGAGCTGCTGTTGAAAGAAATATAGGTGTAATTACAGCATTAGATACATTTAGAGCTATAGTTGATGTAAAGGTTGAAGGATTAGAATCTAAAACAGATTTAGAAGTATTCAATATAGTTGAATAACTGTTAAAAAAAGTAGTAGAATTAAATCTACTACTTTTTTTATTAACTAAGTCAATCTCATTTTAATATCAAACTTCTTTAAAAACTCCAAAATTTCTACTTCTGACTTCAGAAACTAATGTATTTAGTGTATTAGGACCTGATATACCATCTTTAGTTAATCTGTGGTTAACTTGGAATTGATTTGCTGAGGTTATTACTAGGAGAAATAACAGCATAATTTATATTACCTGTTTCTCCTCTGAAATGAACATATCCATTATCATGGTATGAAGTAACAGATACAGAACATGATCTAGTGTTATATCTTACTTTGTCAATACACCAATGTTGAGTAGCATCAGGATTTCCTCTCATACTTGAATTTGGAATAGTTGATTGTGTTTGTACAGAAGCAGTTTCTCTGCCTACTGATATATTATCAGTTGTAGCATAAGTTTGTATTCCCATACTCATTACTGAAATTAATGTTATAGTATTGATTAAATTTCTATTCATTTAAAAATCTTCTTTAAAATAGTAAAATACAACACATTATAACATATATTATATAAAAATATAAATAAGAGCAATAATTGTTAAAACCAGGTTTACAAAAATTAATGATTTGGTGTTGACATACGAACTAAAGTTCGCATATAATACATATGTAGAACAAATGTTTGCCAAGGAGGTATTATTAATGTATACAGAAGATGTTTTTGTTAGATTAAGTTTAAGAAATGTTGGAGAAATAAGAAATCTTATTGTGGGGAATCCAGAACTTGCTAAAGAGTCTAATGAAGGAAGATATTTAATGTGTGCAGGAAAATACGATAAGAATGGATGGACTATAGTATTTAAAGCTAAAAATTATAAGGAAGCAGAATACATAATAGATAACACACCATTTAATGATGTAAACATATATTCAAAAAAAAGATTCAGCCAAGGCTTGAGAATACTTTGTTAATACATAAATAAGAAAACAGATAAAAAATAGTAGCATCCAATTGCGTAACTGGGCTACTATTTTTTATAAGTAACACTATGAATGTTAATGGTGCCATTATGAATTTACCAGCTGTAAACTTACTTAATATTAAATATTATTTTCTATATTAGAAATTACTAAAGAGAATTCTTCTACTAAATTCACAACATTACCATTACTATTTTCATTATAACTTTTTACTATCTTTACAGATGGTCTAAGAGGAAAATTAACAGGAGTATCTTGAACTATTCCAACATCACCATTACTAAGTCTTACAATAGTTCCAAAAGGAAAAGGAACTATAAGTTTTGTAAAAATAGAAACCATATAATAATCAAACATCTTATCTACATTACCCATTATATATTCTAAAGCATCACTAGCAGAAAGAGCCTTTCTATAAGTTCTATCAGAAGTCAAAGCGTCATAAACATCAGCTATAGACACTATTTTAGATAAATAGTGAATTTTATCTCCTGTTAAACCATAGGGATATCCAGTACCATCAACTCTTTCATGATGTTGAAGTGAGATTAATAAAATAGAAGTTTTTATTTCAGAATTAGTTTTTAAATATTCATAACCTAGTCTTGGATGTTTTTTTATAATCTCATATTCTTTTTTTGTTAAAGAAGATGGTTTGTTTAATATAGTTTTGGGGATAAAGACTTTTCCCATATCATGTAATAAAGCACCAGAACATAAGGTTATTAAGTTAGGCTTACTTAATTTTAGGCTTATTCCTATAATTAAAGATAAAATGGCCACATTAACAGAATGCTGATATGTATAGTTATCCATGCTTTTTATATCAATCAAACTAACCAGCATGTCCTTATTTTTTAATATATTATCAATTAACTCTTCTGAAATTTCTGTTATAGATTTAAAATAGTCTAAATTCTTTTTTTGTAAATTTCTTTTAGTAGATTGATTATTATTAATAGTATTAAATTTATATATATTATTAAAAGTCTCTTTTAATAGTTTTATAGTTTTTTGCCTAAGTTCAGGTTTTATTATATCTTCAATTTCAGTATCTGCATATTTATCTACAATATATAAGGAATAAATATTAAATTTTTTAATTTGATTTAAAAGTTTTTTATTAAGTGAAGTTCCAGCCTTTAAAAGTAAATTACCATTTTGATCATAAATAGTCTTACCTAAAAGAGAACCTTCACGAATACATTCAATTGGTACAACTCTCATAACTACACTCCTTCTAATACCTATATAAAATAATATCACAAATATTACATAATTTCTCTAAAAATACTTTAAATGGAGTGTGGGTTTAAAAGTTATCAAATGGGGTATATTTTAAGGTGGTGGTATGCTCTATAAAACAATACAACTTATTAATATATATAGATTTATTTAACAGAAAGTAATAAAATAGTTATAGAAAAAAAGAGTAATTGGAGTGATATACTTTGAATAAGAAGAAGATGCCAATAGGTTTTTTTGATTCAGGTGTTGGTGGAATTAGTGTACTTAAAGAAGCTGTTAAACTTATGCCTAATGAGCATTATATATATTTTGGAGATTCGAAAAATGCACCTTATGGAATAAAAGAGGTAGAAGAAGTAAAAGCTTTGACATATAAAGCAGTAGAATTTTTAATAGAAAAAGGAGCTAAAGCAATTGTAATTGCATGTAATACTGCAACAAGTGCAGCAGTTAGAGCACTTAGAATTACTTATCCAAACATACCTATTATAGGGATAGAGCCAGCAGTAAAGCCAGCAGTAAAGTTAGGAAGAAAAGGTCCAGTTATAATAATGGCCACTCCAATGACTTTAAAGGAAAAGAAGCTTAAAGTGCTTATGGATAAATATAAAGATGAAGCAGAAATGGTGTCAATGCCTTGCCCTGATTTAGTTGAGTTTGTAGAATCAGGTAAAGTAGATGGTGAAGAAGTTGAAAGCTATCTTAGAAAACAGTTTAAAAATTATTTAGATAAAGATATTGCAGCAGTAGTACTTGGATGTACTCATTATCCTTTTGTAGGTAAAGTTATAGATAAAATATTAGAAGGAAAAGTACCTATAATAGATGGTGGACTTGGTACTTCAAAAGAGTTGCAAAGACAATTAAAAGAATTGGATTTAATAAATGATTCTAATGAAAAAGGTGAGATAGAAATTTTTAATTCATCAGAAGATAATAATCAAATTGAAATAAGTAAAATGCTTTTGGGAAAATAATGAAATGAGAGTTTTAAATTTAAAATTTATTATAATTTTAGATTTAGAACTCTTATTTTCTTAACGTCTAGCAAAATATAAAATTTGAATTTTTGTATATATACATAAATTTCAAAAAAACTTTGTTAAAATGTTGACAAGCTTAGATAAAATTGATATTATAATGTTGTAAAGAATTTTCAGAATATTTAAAAGATAAATGGAGGGTTTAAAATGGAGATTTTAGTAAAGAAATTTTTAGGTACAAACTTTAATGTAGAGGATGCAATTGTTTTAAGACAAGTAATAAGAGAAAGCAAAGATGATAAAATAGTATTAGATTTTGCAGGAACAGAAAATATACCAGCAACATTCTTTAATTGTTTATTTGGAGATATACTTTATGGAGCAGCTAGAGAAGAAATTTTTAACAAGGTTAACGTTAAAAACTTATCAAATACAAGAGATTATTCAAGAGTAGTACTTGGAACTGCTTTTGCAAACTAGAAAAAGAAAAGGAATAAAAAATGAATATACTAAGAAGTAATATACGAAAATCACTGTTTAGGGAAATCTAGATAGTGATTTTTTTTCTGCATTGAAAAGCCTTACGTTTAAATATATAATTTAAGATGAATTTAAAAGGATAAATATGATAATACTAGTTATTATAAGTATTGAAGGGAGAAAGATAGTATGAAAAATCCAATAGTTACTATAAATATGGAAAACGGTGGTGTGATTAAAGCAGAACTTTATCCAGAAATAGCACCAAACACAGTAAATAACTTTATTGATTTAATAAAAAGAGGTTTCTATGATGGAATCATATTCCACAGGGTAATTCCAGGATTCATGATTCAAGGCGGATGTCCAGAAGGAACAGGAATGGGAGGTCCAGGATATAGTATAAAAGGAGAATTCTCACGTAATGGATTCAAAAATGAATTAAAACATAAGAGAGGCGTATTATCTATGGCTAGAACTATGGATCCTAACTCAGCTGGAAGCCAATTCTTTATAATGGTTAAAGATGCTCCACATTTAGATGATCAATATGCTTCTTTCGGAAAAGTAATAGAAGGAATGGATGTTGCAGATGAAATAGTAAATGCTAAAAGAGACTGGGATGATAAGCCATATGAAGATCAAACTATAAAATCAATGACAGTTGAGACTTTTGGTGAAGAATACAAAGAACCAGTAATAATAGAATAATAGGAGTTGAAAGGGTATGCTAAAATTTAATAAGTCAGTTTTAGTTTATGGTCTTACTGAAGAAGAACTAGAAAAACTTAAGAAGGCAGACCTTAGAGTAATAGAAATGTCATCTGAAATGTCTGATGTGAAAGTTAAAGACATATTAAAGGGTGTAAAAGGTGACAGCCAAAAAGACTTATATAAAGAGAAACTTGTTCTATTTAATAATTATAATTCAAGTGAATTACCAAGGGTTATTAGATTTATTAGAAATAGAGTTACAGGAGGGATATTAGCTTCTGTAACTCCTACTAATAAAGAATGGACACTTGAATATTTATTGAAACATTTAATAGAAGAAAGAGAATGGGCTGAAAATAACTAGAGGAAGGTTGATATAGTATGAGTAGAGTTGGGGAGAAAATAAAAGACGCAAGATTAAAATCAGGTCTTTCACAAAAGGCATTAGCAAAAAAGTTAGGGGTATCAGATAAATTTGTTAATGAAGTAGAGACTGGGAGAAGAGTTGCTCAAGAAAGTTTTATAGAAAGAGCAGGAAAACTTTTAAAGGTAGATTTTAATGATATAAGTATGGTTGTAACTGATGAAGATTTAATGGAAGAAAGAAAGGCTCAAAAATTAGATGCTAAAGAAACTAAGAATAAGTCTAAGGTTCAAGCAAGAATTTTAGGTGAAACTTCTGAAGTTTGGACAGATGCTTTTTCATCAGTTTTAAAAACAGTAAATATATATGATTATTCTTTAAAAAATGTATTAGGAAGTAGAGAATTACCTAACTATTCTAATAAGGTAGAAGGATTTGCAGCAGACAAAGTTTTATATCTAAAAATTGCTAATAATGATATGTCAGGATTTAGAATGATGAAAGATGATATAGCTTTTGGTCATTTAGTTAAAGAAGCTAGCCATGGGATCTTTTTAATTGAATTTAAGGGGAAAAGAGCTATAAGACAAATTAAACTTTTAGGAAATTCTAGAGCACTTCTTATAAGTAATGCAGGTTCTGTTGTTACAGAAACAGTAGAATTAAATAACATAAAAGTTATAGCTAAGCTTGAAAGAGTAGAAATATCTTTATAAATATTAATACAAACAGGGTGTATGTGTACTTTGTAACATGTACGCCCTGTTTTTGCATATAGTATTATTATTAATTTTTTTGAGGTGGTAGTAATAGAAACCATAGATAATTCAATTAACCTAGTAAAAAATATACCTAAAGAATTATTAGGAAAACTTAATTTATCAAGTAGTATTAATACTAATTTGAGCGGAGAGTTAGAAGTTATAGTATTATACGGAGAAAGGTTAAGTTCTGTTAGACAATACGTAGAGAGTATAGGTGCAAAACTGGAAGATTTAGGGTATGGGTTTGGGATAGTTACTATAGAT
Source organism: uncultured Clostridium sp. (assembly GCA_934755305.1). Taxonomy (GTDB): domain Bacteria; phylum Bacillota; class Clostridia; order Clostridiales; family Clostridiaceae; genus Clostridium. The sequence goes on from CAKVLD010000005.1 coordinate 69,460, forward strand.
ATAAATAAAATTGGAGAACTAGCGAGAAGTAGGGATATACAATATATTGAACTGCCAAAAAGTTTGTATTTAACGGATATAGCTAGTAATAGGGTAACTTGTGCAGAAAGAGTTAAGAATGAATATAATGTTAAAGGTGAAGGAATAGTAATTGGATTTATTGATTCGGGGATAGACTATACACATCCAGCCTTTAAAAATGCAGATGGTACAACTAGAATTGAATATATATATGATTTAAGTTTAAATGGAGCGGTATATGATAAGGAAAAAATAAATGAGGCTTTAAAATCTAGTGACCCTTTATCAGTTGTTCCTTCTTATGATCTTATAGAACATGGAACTCATGTTGCAGGAATAGCGTGTGGAGGAGGTAATATTAATCCTAGTTATTATGGAGTAGCTCCTAAAAGTTCAATAATAATGGTTAAGTGTGCAAGAGGTTCTTTTGCATTAAGTAATCAAATTATGAAAGGATTAAAATTTTTAATTGATAGGGCATATGAATTGAAGATGCCTCTTGTAGTAAATATAAGCTTAAGTACTAATGATGGAGCTCATAATGGAAGTAGTCTTTTAGAGCAATATATAAGTACAATTGCTACTCTTGAAAGGGTTACTATTGTAATAGCAGCTGGTAATGAAGCTGATGCAGCTCATCATGTTGGTGGAGAATTAAAGAATGAAAATATTATTAAGTTTAATGTGGCAGAAGATGAAACAGCAGTTATTATAAATTTATATAAATCAGTATTACCAGCGATAAGTATAGAGCTTATAACTCCTAATGGAGTAAGTACAGGATCAATGGTAGTAAAAGAGGGGGTTGAAGAAGGGGTTATATCTGGAAATAAATATAAAATTTATAATACTGGCCCTAAGCCTTTTGATGTAAATGGAGAAATAGAAATATCATTAATAACTAATGAGAATTATATTTTTCCTGGAGAGTGGACAATTATACTTAGGCTTATAAATGAATATGAAGGAATATATGATATGTGGTTACCTGTAGTTGAAGGACTTAATCAAAAAACAAAGTTTTTAGAATCTATTATAGATAATACTCTAGGAATACCAGCTACAGTGCCAAGAGTTATTTCAGTAGGTAGTTATAATCCAGTTACTAGGAGTATATCTTCTTTTAGTGGTAGAGGAAGAGTAAATCCATATGTTGAATCTAAACCAGATGTAGTAGCACCAGGTGAGGGAATAATTTCTGCTGTTCCCAATAAGTCTTTTGATAGAAAAACAGGTACATCTATGGCAACACCACATGTAACAGGAATTGCTGCACTTATGATGGAATGGGGAATTATTAAAGGGAATGATCCATTCTTATATGGAGATAGATTAAAATATTATTTAATAATAGGGGCTGTGAAAGAGAGAAAAGATATTATATATCCTGATCCAAGTTGGGGATATGGAGAAGTATGTGCTTATAACAGTTTTGAAAAATTAACTGAAGTATTAAATATTGTAGAGGGCAGTGCTCCAAGGTATAGACAGAATAAAAAATCATATAATACTGTAGATGAATATTTAAAGCAATTTGAAAATTCGGATGAGAGAATAGGTAGGGTAGTAGAATTTTCAAATGCAGAAAAATTTTTAGAATTAAATAATATTGCAGGTATATCAGCTGTAACTATAAGTGGAAATTATGGAGTTGTATATTTCCCTATAAATAAAGTGAATGAGTTAGAGAGTTATATAAAATTGATAATTTATGATGAAAATCCTCCAATATATACTTTAAATAATATTTCGCCTTTAGAAGCAAGTAATGCTTTAATGTTTCAAGATAATCCTTATATAACTTTAAACGGAGAAGGAGTTGTAATAGCAATAATAGATACAGGTATAGATTATCTAAATGAAGAATTTCAAAAAGAAGATGATACTACTAGGATAATTAGTATATGGGATCAAACTATTGATTCAGGAAGAGAAGTAAATGGGATAAAATTAGGAACAGAATATAACTCAGATCAAATAAACGAGGCAATACAATTAAAAAAGAATGGTGGAGATCCATATTCAATAGTACCTAGTAGAGATACAGATGGACATGGAACCATGGTAGCAGGAATAGCTGCAGCTAGAGGAAGAAATCCAAATCTTGTTGGAGCAGCACCTAATGCAGATTTGATAGTTATTAAATTAAAGCCAGCAGATAGAGTAATACGAATACTTTCAGGAATTGATAAGGAAGATGTATTAGCTTATGAAACAACGTCAATATTTTTGGCTTTAAGATATGTTTCTAGAATGACAGATAGATTAAAGAAGCCAGTAGTAATATCATTACCTTTAGGCACTAATACTGGGCCTCATGATGGAACAGAATTATCTTCTGGGTTTGTGGATGCTGTCTCAATTAAATCAGGGGTAATATGTGTAGTTGGTACAGGAAATGAAGGTGATACTGATACTCATATAGAAGGAAGAATTGATAAGAATGGTGATGAAAAGACTATAGAATTAAGAGTAGGTAAAAATCAAAAGATTTTAAATTTTGAAATTTGGGTTGATAAACCTGATATTATATCAATATCTATAATATCTCCTTCAGGGGAGGTTATTGAAAGAATCCCTCCTAGATTAGAAAAAAAAGAAGAAATGAAATTTGTATATGAAGGAACACTTATGACTGTAAATTATTACTTATCTAGAATAGAAAATGGAGATGAAAGAATAGTTATTAGAGCTGTGGATTTAAAAGAAGGTATATGGAAGTTTAAATTATATGGGGATTATATAGTTAATGGCAGATATTATTCTTGGCTTCCTCAAAGAAGTTTACTAGATCCAGATACTAGATTTATAAATCCTGTTGCAACAACTACATTAACAATACCATCAGTATCCCAAACTGCTATTTCTGTTTCTTATTACAATCAAAGTAATAATTCTATAGTTGGAGAATCTGGAAGAGGTTTTACTAGAGATAATAGAATAAAACCAGAAATAGCAGCTGGTGGAATAAGTGCGACTATATTAAAGCCAGGAGGAGCAACAGGTATTGCAAGTGGTTCTTCTGTGGCTTCTGCATTAGTAACTGGTATATGTGCATCTATATTTCAATGGGCTATAGTAGATGGTAATAATCCTAATATACAATCACAGGAAGTTGTAACTTACGTAATACGAGGAGCAAGAATGATTGGAGGGTATAGTTATCCAAACAAAGAATGGGGTTATGGAGTTATAGATGTACAGAAAATATTAGATTCTATTAGAGGTACATATAGATTAGATTATAGAAAGAAATATGAAGAATTTAATATAGGTGGATTATTTGTAAGAAAACCTATATAAGTATTAACAATTAATATAGATAAAGCATAAAGTATAAATGAAACAATATAAATTAGGAGAAACTAATGGCAGAAGGACAATTAAAAGTTCAATGTTTTCAAGGTGAAAGTTACGTGCCAGTAGAAGGATGTAAGGTAACAGTAGAACCTTCAGGTAGTAATTTTAATAGAAATTATAGAGTTGATTTAACAACTGATTCGTCAGGTGCAACAAATGTTGTTAGTTTAAGTGCACCTCCTTTAGCTTATTCACAGGAACCATCAGATAATGCTCCTTATAGTTTATATGATATAAAAGTAGAGAGAAGTGGATTTGAAACAACAGTTATTAAGGAAGTTCAAGTTTTTCCAGAAAGAACAGCATTGCAAAATATAAACTTAGTAGAAAGTTCTAATAGAGCAAGTAGAGCAGATATAGTAGTGGTATTGCCTAATACTTTATTTGGAAATTATCCTGCAAAGATTCCTGAAAATCCAGATAAACCTTTACCAAAGCCATCTAGTGGTGTAGTTTTGCCTAAACCTGTAGTACCTGAATATATTACTGTTCATCAAGGTAGCCCTAATGATAATACAGCACCTAATTATACAGTTCGTTATAAGGATTATTTAAAAAATGTTGCTTCTTGTGAAATATATTCAACTTGGCCAGAAAGCACTATAAGAGCAAATATATTTTGTATAATTTCTTTTACTCTAAATAGAGTTTATACTGAATGGTATAGAGGAAAAGGAAAAAACTATGATATAACAAGTTCTACAGCTTATGATCATGCTTTCAATTATGGAAGGAATATTTATGATAGTATAAGTGCAGTTGTTGATGAGATTTTTTCTACTTATATAAAAAGGTTTGGAAGAAAGCAGCCCTTATTAACTCAATATTGTGATGGAAAAAATGTTACATGTCCTGAGTGGTTAAGTCAATGGGGTAGTAAGTATTTAGGAGATCAAGGAAAGGTTCCTTATGAAATATTAACTTATTATTATGGAGATGATATTGAACTTAATACTGCAGAACAGGTTAAAGGTAGTCCTGCTTCTTATCCGGGTTATGAATTAGATATAGGCTCTAGCGGTCAACCAGTAAGGATGATTCAAGAATTTTTAAATAGAATTTCACAAAATTATCCTTTAATACCTAAAGTGGCTGTAGATGGAATTTATGGTGATTCAACTGCAAATCAAGTTAAAACATTCCAAAGTGTGTTTAATTTACCGCAAACAGGTAGAGTAGATTATGCAACTTGGTATAAAATATCTGATGTATATGTAGGGGTATCTAGAATTGCAGAACTTAGAACAGATAATATATTTTATCCTCCATCAATATCAGAAGATTATTTTAGAGGCGTTGATAAGCCATATTTTCATTATCCAACTTCATAAATCTAAATATAATATATAACTTTTATTGACAAAAAAAGTATTTAAAAGTATAATAAGTAAAAATAAAATAATATCTTATCTAGAGAGGCAGAGGGACTGGCCCTGTGAAGCCCAGCAACCAATATCGTATTTTGATATATGGTGCTAATTCCTGTAGCTACTATTAGCTAAAAGATAAGAGGATAATTCATGGAGTATGTATAATCATGCACTAGAGGTTTATTCTCTAGTGCATTTATTTTGTTTTTAAGTATAAGGTGCTTTCGTAAAAGAAAGGTAAAAGGGAATCAAGTTAGAATCTTGAGCAGCACCCACTACTGTATTTTGGACGAAAATCTCAAGTTAAACCACTGTTAAAAAAACGGGAAGGGAGATAAGTAGGATGAAGATAAGTCAGGAAACCTGCCTTGTATTAAAAATATAATGAATCTTTGGGAGTGAAGATTAAGGAGGAATAAAAATGACAAAATCAACAATTGTAGGGTATCCAAGAATAGGGGAACACAGAGAATTAAAATTTGCAGTTGAAAGTTATTTTAAGAAAGCAATAACAGAAGAAGAATTAAAAGATGCTGCAAAAGAACTAAGAAAAGGTTATTGGAAAAAGCAAAAAGAAAAAGGTATAGATATTATTCCATCGAATGATTTTTCTTTTTATGATAATTTATTAGATACAGCTTTTCTTTTAAATATAATTCCAGAGAGATATAAAAAGTTAAACTTAACAGAGCTTGAGACTTATTTTGCAATGGCAAGAGGGTATCAAGAGAATAAAAATGATGTTAAAGCATTACCAATGAAAAAGTGGTTTAACACAAATTATCATTATATAGTTCCAGAACTAGAAGAGGATGCAGTAATAAAGGTAAATGATAATAAACCTTTTGAACTATATAAGGAAGCAAAGTTGTTAGGAATAGAAACAAAGCCAGTTATAACAGGACCTTTTACATTAATAAAATTAGCTAATATAAAAGGGGATAAAACAATTAATGACTGGGTTGATGTTTTAGTAAGTGCATATAAAAATATATTAGAGAAGTTTAATGAAATTGGCATAAAATATCTTCAAATAGATGAACCAATTATTGTTACTGATTTAAATAAAGAAGATATAAGTATATTTAATAAAATATATAAAGAGCTTTTAAGTACAAAACATAATTATAAAGTTATTTTACAAACATATTTCGGTGATGTAAGAGATATTTATTCAGATTTAATTAAATTAGATTTTGATGTATATGCTTTAGATTTTATAGAAGGATATAAAAATCTTGAATTAATAAAGAAAAATGGTTTTCCAAAAGGTAAAACTATTTTTGCAGGGGTAGTTAATGGTAAAAACATATGGAGAAATAATTATAAAAATAGTATTGAAATAATTAATGAGTTAAAAAAATATATAGATGAAGAGTATATTGTTATAAGTACAAGTTGTTCTTTACTTCATGTACCTTATACAGTTAGAAATGAAGGGGAATTAGCAGAAGAATATAAAAAGACATTAGCTTTTGCAGAAGAAAAATTAGATGAAATTAATGAGTTAAAATCATTAGTAAACAATAAAAATTATATGGAAGAAGATTCTTTTATAAAAAATCAAAAAATATTACAGGACAAGATAACAAATGTATTATGCTTTAATAAGGAAGTAAGAGATAGGGTAAATAATTTAAATGATAATGATTTTAATAGGAAAGAAGATTTTGATACAAGAAGAAATATTCAAAAGGCAAAATTTAATCTTCCTATACTACCAACTACAACAATAGGGTCATTCCCTCAAACAGCAGAAGTTAAAAAGATAAGAAAGGCTTTTAGAACAGGGGAATTAAGCAAAGAATTATACGAAGATAAATTAAAGAACAAGATAAAGGAACTTATTAAATTTCAAGAAGATATAGATTTAGACGTGTTAGTTCATGGAGAATATGAAAGAACAGATATGGTTGAATATTTTGGTAGGTTACTTGATGGGTTTATATTTACTTCTAATGGATGGGTTCAATCTTATGGAACAAGAGGGGTTAAACCACCAATAATTTTTGGAGATGTAAAGAGAAGTAAAGAATTAACTGTAAGTTGGAGCAAGTTTACACAAGGCTTAACAGATAAAATAGTTAAAGGAATGCTTACAGGCCCAATAACTATATTAAATTGGTCTTTCCCACGAGAAGATTTAGATTTAAAAAATATAGCTTATCAAATTGGGTTAGCTATAGGTGATGAAGTGTTAGATCTTGAGGATAATGGGATAAAGATAATTCAAATTGATGAAGCAGCTTTAAGAGAAAAGCTTCCTTTAAGAAAAGTAGATTGGAATAAAGAATATTTAGATTGGGCAATTCCAGCATTTAGGCTAACAAATTCTAAGGTGAAAGCAGAGACTTCTATTCATACACATATGTGTTATAGTGAATTTGGAGATATAATTAAAGCAATAGAAGATATGGATGCAGACGTTATTTCTATAGAGGCAGCAAGATCTGATTTTTCTTTATTAGATTTTTTAAGAGAAAGTAATTTTAAACTTGAAATAGGACCAGGAGTATACGATATACATTCTCCAAGAGTTCCAAGTGTAGAAGAAATAGAAGAATTAATAAAAATAATAGTTAAAAAATTAGATATTAATAAGATATGGATAAATCCAGATTGTGGATTAAAAACAAGAGGAATTACTGAAACTAAAGCTAGTTTAATAAATATGGTTAAAGCAACTAAGAATATAAGAAAGATATTATAATATTGTATAAGTTTTAATTATAGAAGATAGCTGTATATTGTTATGTGATATGCTCACTTTAGGTAGACAAGTGAAATAGTAGAAACTTGATATCTAGAAGGGAGCAATTCACATAATATAGAAATACTCCCCGAAGTCAATCCAGCCTCAGTGTAGTCAAATATATAAACTATTTTTTAGTTATCATAACATCTAAACCCCTTCCAACCCAAAGTTAGGAACATAGCTAGTATTATTAGTTCCCTCTTCTTGCACAAACCCTTTAGTAACTCCTATTGAAGCTGCATAATCTATTAAAGAATCATAATGCTTAGGATTCAAAGTTTTATTTATTTCAGGATAATCCTTAGCTTTATGCATAGGGACATATTGATTCATTATACTTATATATACCTTATCTTCAAATGTTTCATGTATAGTATCTATTACTTTTTTTGAGTCAAATAATAGTCCAGGAAGCATAAGGTGTCTTATAATAACTCCTTTTTGGATTTTTCCTTCAGCATCAAAAACTGGCTCACCAACTTGATTAACCATTTCTTTTAAAATAGAAATTATATTTTCTTTATAGTTTTTAACTTTAGAATATTTTATAGCATATTTATCATTAAAATATTTAAAATCAGGAAGATAAACATCTATGTATCCCCTTAAAGACTTAATAGTTTCAAGGGTATCATATCCATTTGTATTATAAAGAATAGGTAAGGTTAGCCCTTTTGCTTTAGCTTTCTCTAAGGCCTCTTTGATTTGTGGAACATAGTGAGTTGGAGTAACAAGATTTATATTATTAGCCCCCTTCTTTTGAAGTTCAAGAAAAATTTCACTAAGTCTATCTATAGTAATATATTTACCATTAAATTCTTGGCTTATCTCATGATTCTGACAAAACACACACCTTAAATTGCAATAAGAAAAGAAAACAGTGCCAGATCCAGTACCACAAGATATAGGAGGTTCTTCCCAAAGGTGAAGTTCAGCTCTAGCAACTTTTAGCCTATCATCAGCAGCACATACACCTAATTGTCCTTTTAACCTGTTAACATTACATCTTCTTTCACAAAGATTACAGTTTTCTAATAAACTATCATATTTCAAAAAAACCCCTCCTATAATTAGTACTTACTAAATTATAAAACTAACAAGAAGGGAAAACAATAAGCTACTTAGTCATTTCATTTTTATGTTTAAAGTAAAAAATAATACATTGGCTAATAAATATTAAACTTAAAACTCCAAAAGCAGGATAAAGGGTTGATATTAAATTGGTAAATCCTATTTGAGATATAGGAAGTGCTATAGCTAGTACTAAAAATATTCCTTTTTTAAATTCAATATTAAAGCTTTGTTCAAGAGTTTTACTTATAGAATATACATCTGAGACTTCTGTAGAAAACATTTCTAAAAGTATAATCATCAAAAGCAAGGCTTGTATAATGCTACCAAACCTTTGAGATACAAATAATAGAGGTATTTCATACTCATATATATAAGGCTGATTAATTGTTAGCATAAGATTAATCATAGAGCAAAGAATAGTTAAACCTAAAGCACCAAAAAAAACACCTATTATCATAGTTTTTGATTTTTTCATGCTATTACTTAAAGGTACTAATACTCCAGAAGAACATAGAGTGTTATAACCAGCGTAAAGTATAGTTGAAACTATAAGTCCATCCTTTCTAGGTTCAAAGCTAGTTACATTTTGAAAAGTAATCATATCTGAACAAAATAGAAAATATAGAACAGTTATTGTGGTTATAGTTATCAATAAAGAGGGAACTATAAAACAGTTAACTTCTATTAGTCCATCAGTCCCTCTAAGTAAGAAAAATGAGGCTAATAAAAGCATAATAATAGATCCTATGATTTTAGGAATATCAAAAAATTGATTAATTAAAGCTCCACTTCCAGCTAATATGATGGAGGCACTTGATATTAAATAAAGAGTAGTTATAACTCCTGTAAGTTTTCCAAAAATATTAGGGCTTATAACCTTCATAACTTCACTATAAGAATCTAATTCATAATTAACACTTATTTTAGAAATAATAGTTCCCATAAGTACATAAAATGCGCCACATAAAATTATGCCAAAGAAGCTTTTTGCACCAAAGGAAGTAAAAAATTCAGTAATTTCTTTACCAGAAGCGAGTCCTGCTCCTACTATCGTACCTATAAAAACTACAGCTATTTGAAATATTTTTATAAGCTCTTTTTTCATTGACTTTCTCCTTTCAAAAGTGATTTTCATAATAAATATATTAATGAAGTATACCTAATTATTCTGATTTAAAGGTATAAGGAAAAATTTCTTAGGAAAACTAAATTTGAAAGGTAAGAAGGGAGTTTTTTTGATGAAAAGGTTAGTATTAGCTATAATAAGCTGTTTGTTTATTTTTAATATAGTAAGTTGTGATGTTATTAAAAGTAAGGATCCTACAAATTTATTTAATATAGAAGATGCAAAATCTTTAGCAGGAGATTATATGAAGAGTCTATCTAAAGGTGATATAGAGTCAGCTAATGGATATAGTAGTGATAAATTTATATTAGAAAGTGAGGCTAAAAAATTAACTGACAATAAAATATTATCCTTTAAGGTGGATGAAGTTATTGAAGGGGCAAACTTTGCTTATATAAAATACTTAGTTGTAAGAAGTAGAGATGATTCAATAAAAACTAGCTTAGATAATATTGAACTTAAAGTTGTTAAAGATGGAGATAAGTATACTGTAAGTGATGTAAATACTAAAGGTTTAAAAGAAGTATATGAAGAAGGAACTAATTTAAGAGTTATAAATGAAGAAACAGGCAAAAGTAATTTATTTTTGAGAAAGAAGGATTTGCCACAAGAGGTATATCCTAAATCTAGAGATCAAGCCATACTTTCAAAAGAATCAGTCCCAAATATGAATTTTAAAAAGGTTAATATAGGATTTAAAGGGGTAAGTGTTGCTATTGCAATACAAAATGAAAGTGATATTTTTATAGCAATGGCTCAAATAGATGAATCTGATGATTCAAGTTCTTCTAAAGAGAATGATGAAGAATATATAGCAATAGGGGAAAACTTAGATAATGCATTAGAAAAACCTATGGCAAAAAATATAGCAGGGTATGATTTATTAAAAAATGTTCAAATACAAAAATTATTATTCACAGATGATGATGGTAATTTAATAGTTCAATTAGCTAATGGAGAAGGTGTGTCTTTTATAAGAATATATAAAAATCCTACTGGGGAATTATTAACTCTTGATTTAGAAAAAGTTTTTCCAAAGGATAAATATTCATTAGAGGTTGACAAGATAACTAGTGAAGGATTATATATAAGATCAAAACCTATTTCAGATGTTAATGAAAGTGAAGGTGTATTTGTGGTTGATTGTAAAAATCTTAAAATAACAAAAGATAAAGAATCTTAGTAATTTCAAATTTATTCTGTTATTATAGATATGATATTTTAATTAACAGAAGGGGTGTTAAGGAAATGCAAAAAGATTGGAATGGAAAGAGATTTCATAACTTGAATTATTTCTTAAGAAATAAATTTGGAGAAAAGGTATTTAAGATATCGTTAGATGGTGGATTTTCTTGCCCTAATAGAGATGGCACTATAAGTAAAGGTGGATGTTTATTTTGTAGTGAAAGAGGTTCTGGAGATTTTGCTGGTGATAGAGATTTTTCTATTAGCAGACAATTTAATGATATAAAAACAATGATGTCAAAGAAGTGGAAAAATGGAAAATACATAGCATATTTTCAAGCTTACACTAATACATATGCTCCTATAGATGTACTTAAGCAAAAGTATGAAGAAGCTTTAAAGCAAGAAGGTGTAGTAGCTTTAGCTATAGCTACTAGACCAGATTGTTTAGGAGATGAAGTTTTAGATTTATTAGAAGAGATAAATAAAAAGTTTTATGTATGGGTTGAGTTAGGACTTCAAACTTGTAATGATGAAACTGCAAGAAAAATTAATAGAGGGTATAAATTAGAAGTATTTGAAGATGCTATAAAACGTCTTAAAGAAAGAAATATAGATTTTGTTGTTCACAGTATATTTGGTCTTCCAGGAGAAACTAAAGAAGATATGTTAAAAACAGTAGAGTATATAGCTCATTCAGGGGCTCAAGGAGTTAAGTTCCACTTACTTCACTTAATGAAGGGGACACCTTTAGTTAAGTTATATGAAAGAGGAGAACTTGAATTTTTAGAGCAAGAAGATTATATAGATTTATTATGTAAATCAGTAGAAATGCTGCCACAAGAGATGGTTATACATAGGCTAACAGGAGATGCACCAAGAGATTTACTTATAGGGCCTATGTGGAGTCTAAAGAAGTGGGAAATATTAAACGCTATAGATAGAACTATGGAAGAAAATGATGTTTATCAAGGAAAAAAGTTTAAATAGGTGATATATATGAAGGTCGATGTTATTATTTCAGCAGATTACATAAGAGAAGATATTATTAAGGACAAAAATGTAATAGTTATTGATATTTTAAGAGCTACATCAGTGATTACTACTGCTATAATGAATGGATGCAAAGAAGTTATACCTACTTTAACTATAGAAGAAGCTTTTGAGAATAAGAAAAGATTAGGGGATAATTGCATTTTAGGTGGAGAAAGAAAAGCTATTAAAGTCGAAGGTTTTGATTTTTCTAATTCACCTTTAGAGTATAGTAAAGATAAGGTTCAAGGAAAAACTATAGTTTTAAGTACAACTAATGGAACTAGGACTTTAACTAGTTGTTTAGCTGCTAGTAGTATATATGTAGGGTGTGCACTTAATGCAGGAGCTGTAGCTAAAAAGGTAGTAGAAGAAAATAAGGATCTTGTTATAGTTAATTCAGGGACAAATGGTCAATTTTCAATGGATGATTATATATGTACAGGCCTTATATTAAAAGAAATGATGAATTTAACAAGTAAGTTGGATTTAACAGACATAGCAAAGGCTGCCTTTAAAGCTTATGAACAAACACCAGAAATAATTGAATATATAAAAGATGCTAGACATTATAATGTTATGAAAAACTTAAACTTACAAGAAGACATAAAATACTGCACTCAAAAAAATATAACAAATATAGTACCTATGTATAAAAGTGGTCATATTATAGGAATAAGTTAGGCTTTTATAAAGTATTAATTACTAATGGTATTAAGAGGGGAATAAACTATGCTCAGATGCAAGTATCCAAAAGTAGTAAAAAGAAGAGGAATTAACTTACTTGAGGATGAAAAAGGCGAAAGATGTTACAAAATTACTTTTAAGTTAGGAACAATAGGAAGTAAGGTGCTAGTAATATCTAGAGCTCCTAAAAAAGTTGAAGAAAATAGTTGTGACTGTATGTACAAGAGAATAATTAAATTCTTAGAAATAAATAAAGATGAAATAGGAGAAGTACAAGAACTAACAATAGTTAATCTATTTACTTTATATGAATATTCTAAAGAAGATTTATATGAAAAATGTCTATCAGAAGGTAGAAGATATATAGAAGGTAATGATGAATGTTTTTATAATGATGAAATAATAGCAGAAGAAATTCATAATGCTGATTATATATTAGCTGCATGGGGAAATCCGTTAGAATCTTTAGAGGAAATCTATGTAGAAAGAGTGGAGCTTGTACTAAAATCCTTAAGACATGAAATCTTTAATTCTTCTACTAAAAAACATGTTGTAAGAGTTGGGGAAGCAAGTAAGAAAGGATATCCTAAACATTCTTTGGCCTGGCCTTATAATGATGAAATGAAAAATTTGTTTGAATAAAAGAAATAGGGCAATATCAAAACTTAAGTAATTTAAAGATTTGATATAACCCTATTTTTCTTTTAGAACCTTTTGAATGGCTAAAAAAAGTGACTTCAGTTAAGATTAAATATACTAAAAATGCTTTTATAAAATTAAGATGTAATTTAGTTAAGAAAAGCGTGGCGAAGCCACTTTTTTATATATGTTACATACCTAAATGAGTTAAGTCTTCCGATGTTAATTCATTACTTATAGAATCTAATCTTGTATGATATTTGTTAGTTAAATAATTAATGCTATTTGATAAATTGATTTTTTTATATGCATTATTGTTCATGTTAATATAAATTAAATTAGTATTATCTATTAGCTCTAGCACATGCTCAAATGTTGGTTCTGAAAATTTTAATCTATATAGAACATGGTTTTCATCAGCATAATCTAATATATCATTATCATTTATATATAAGTCATCTTGTATTTTAGTTTTTGCTTGAAAATGAATATCCCCACATAGTACAACTCCAGATTCTTCATAGAATAAAGTTATTAATACGCCATTTCTTTTAAATAAAGCTCTTGTTATGTTACAAACACCAGTATTATTTTTTTCAATTAGCATTATTTTAAAATGAGCATTTGTTAATTTATTATAGAATAAAGTTATTTGATTATCTTCAGTTGAAGAACCTAGTAACATATCAAAAAGCTTTGGATCAAAATTCATAATCCTATCTATTTTTATGCTACTTAAATTTTCATTTGAAGTGTACTTTTTTAAATCTCTCATAGATAAGAAAATTAGTTTATCTAGATGAATTAATTCGTATAAAGTTAAATTCCATTTTAAAATCATGCTATTAGTAGAAATAATATTAAGTACATGCTCTAAAAGATCATCAAAGGAAGTTAATGTGTTTAAATCATAAGTGTAGGACACAAACTCATGATTTACGTCAAAGTACATCATGGTAGCTTTTATATCTTCAGTAGAAAGATCTATAGTTAGAACTAATCCATCCTTATAGAAAATATGATATTCATCCTTTTCATAAGAAGCACTTGAAAGCTCAAAGCCTTCACTTTGTAGTGTTGAATATATTAAGTCCATTTTTTCACTTATCATAATAAGTCCCCCTTTGGGTAAAAATTGTATGTATTTATATTATATCTACATTTGAAGGAAATATTCCAAGGTATAAAAATAAAAAAGGGGTTGTATTTGTTAGTACAACCTCTTATGAATAATTTATTAGACTACCTGGAATACAAAGAATTTAAGATAATAACTTTCATCAGAATTCCAAAGTATTGGATGATCAGCAGATTGAGTTCTAAATTCCACTTGTCTTAAAATTCTATGAGCATCGTGAGCAGCTTCATGAATAGTAGCCTTTAATAAATCTTCGCTCATATAATGTGAACAAGAACAAGTTATAAAGTATCCACCTGGTTTAACCATTTTTAATCCTCTAAGATTAATTTCTTTGTACCCTCTTTTTGCTCCATTAATGGTATTTCTTGATTTAGTGAAAGCAGGAGGATCTAATATAACAACATCAAATTCTCTTCCTTCCTTTGACCAAGCATGCAATACATCAAAAGCATTATGACATTCAAATTTTACTGTATCTTGTAAATTATTAAGCTTAGCGTTTCTAGTAGCACAATCAACAGCATGTTGTGATACATCTATACCTAGTACAGACTTAGCTCCTGCAATTCCTGCATTTAATGCAAAAGAACCTGTATGAGTAAAGCAGTCTAAAACATCTCTACCTTTACATATTCTATGAATAGCAGCTCTGTTTTCTTTTTGATCTAAGAAGAAACCAGTTTTTTGACCATTTTCTAAATCAACAATATATTTAACTCCATTTTCTATAATTTCAACATCAGTATCAAATTCTTCAGTTAAGAAACCTTTCTTTTGTTCAAGACCTTCAATTTCTCTAGTAGCTAAATCACTTCTTTCATATACACCTTTAGCTCCATATTCATTAACAAGAAGGTCAACTATTATGTCTCTATATCTATCCATACCTAAAGTAGAAATTTGAATAACATAATAATCTTCAAATTTATCTATAGTTAGTCCTGGAAGTAAATCTGCTTCACCAAAGATAAATCTACAAGAAGAAGTATCAATAACAGTTTTTCTATATTCCCAAGCTGCTTTAAATCTTCTTTTAAAGAATTCTCTATCAATTTCTTCGTCTTTATCTCTAGTCATAATTCTAATAGTTATTTTACTTCTATCATTTATATAACCTTTTCCTATGAAATAGTTTTTATGATTATAAACTTCAACTATATCTCCATTTTCATAGTCACCATCATATTCATTAATTTCGTCAATATATATCCAAGGGCGTCCGCCTTCAGCTTTTTTATTTTTGCCTTTATGTAAATAAAATTTACTTGTCATAAAAAAACTCCTTTCAAAGAACATTCTTCTAATGATTATATCAGTATTAAATAGATAATTATAGGAGTAAAATTAATTTTGTTAAGCAACTGTATGGATTAATTTGTAATAATCAGAAAAATCAAGGGAAAAACTATTGAAAATCTCTCGAAACTTGATAGAATAAATTTTATAAATATTATTAAAAATGGGGGCAAATAAAAATGAATACAATAATAACAAAATTTGGAGGAAGTTCTTTAGCGGATGCTAATCAGTTTAAGAAGGTAAAGGATATAATTTTTTCAAATAAAGCTAGAAAATATGTAGTACCATCAGCACCAGGAAAGAGAAATAGTAAAGATACTAAGATTACTGATTTACTATATCTGTGTCATGCTCATGTTGAGACTGGTATATCTTTAGATGATGTATTTAAGCATGTAGAAGCTAGATACACTGAAATAGTTAAAGATTTGGGGCTAGAATTTAATATTTCAAAACATCTAGCAAATGTAAAGAAAGACTTAGAAGAAGGAGCTTCAAAAGATTATGCAGCTAGTAGAGGAGAATATTTAAATGGGTTAATACTAGCTAATTATTTAGGATTTGAATTTGTAGATGCTAAGGATGTAATAGTTTTTAATGAAGATGGTTCCTTAGAGTTAGAAGAAACTAAAAAATCTTTAAAAGAAAAGTTAAGTAATGTAGAAAATGCTGTAATTCCTGGATTTTATGGTGCAGATAAAGATGGAAACATAGTTACTTTTTCAAGAGGTGGTTCAGACGTTACTGGAGCATTAGTAGCTGCAAGCATAGATGCTGATTTATATGAAAATTGGACAGATGTATCAGGATTTTTAATGGCGGATCCAAGAATAGTAGAAAATCCAAAATCAATAAGTACTATAACATATAAAGAATTAAGAGAATTATCTTATATGGGAGCATCAGTACTTCATGAAGATGCAATATTCCCAGTTAGAGAATCAGGTATTCCAATAAATATTAAGAATACAAATAAACCTGAAGATAAAGGTACATTTATAGTACAAGATTCAGAAGTTAAGGAATGTAAAACTATAACTGGAATAGCAGGAAAAAAAGATTTTACTGTTATATCAATAGAAAAAGCTATGATGAATTCTGAGCTTGGTTTCTGTAGAAAAATTCTTGGTATATTAGAAATGAATAGCATATCATTTGAAAATATGCCTTCAGGAATAGATACAGTATGTGTAGTTATTTCTGATAGTGAATTAAAGAATAAAACTAAAAAGGTAGTTGAAGAAATTAAGAGAACTTGTAATCCTGATTCAATAGTAGTTCATCCTAATATGGCTTTAATAGCTACTGTTGGTAAGGGAATGGCTAAGAATAAAGGTGTTGCAGCTAAGGTATTTGATGCTTTATCTAAGGCTGATGTAAATATTAGAATGATAGACCAAGGATCATCTGAGATGAATATCCTTGTTGGAATAGAAAATGATAACTTTGAAACTGCTATAAAAGCAATTTATGATAAGTTTAATGCTTAGATGTTATGGTAACTAAAAAAGAGTTCTTATATTTGACTCTATTGAGACTAAATTGACTACAGGGAGTATTTCTATCTTTATGAAAATTTAATGGGACGAAAATCTGAAACTCACGTACGTTCAAACAATCAGATTTTAAGGCGTCCCATTAAATTTCCCTAAAGATGAAATACTAAACCCTTTGTCAATATGCTCAATTCCGCAAATATAAGAACTCTTTTTTTGTGGTGCATAACTATCTAATATTAATAGTTATAGACTAGATAAGGGTAAATGTTATGTAAACTAAAAAGGATTATGGGATTTAGTTTCGTTTAGCAAAGTTTGATTTCAGGGAGTATTTCTATCTCCGTAAAATTTTAATGGGACGAAAATTTGCAAACTCGCACAAGGCTCAAACAAAGCAAATTTTAAAGCATCCCATTAAAGTTTTACAAAGATGAAATACTAAACCCTTTATCAAAATGCTGCACTGCACTAAATCTCATAATCCTTTTTGTAGTACACAACAAGCTAACATTAATAGTAAAAGGTGTAGTAGTAGTTAAAATGATAAAAAGGTAAGTGAGGTTTTAATTCTTATTACTTGCAAAAGGTATTGGTGTAGCAGCTCCATTGCTATTAGCATCTTAAAATATCTTTAAATATATTATATGGTATAATACTAACGAAGGAGGGAGTATTATATTGTATAATATAGGATATATAACCATAGATGTTTTGTATAAGATGATTAGTAAAAGCAAAGTTATAAAAAAATCATACATTAAGCTTTTTATAACTGTATGGAGTTTTATATGCTTAGTATTTTGGGGAATTTCGTATAGTATAAAAAAAGAAGTTTTTTCATCTATTTTTTTTATACAAGTGCTTTTAGGTGTATATATATTAGTAATACTAATATATATGTTATGCATTAAGAGGTTAATGAGGAATATAGCCAAGGTATTATTGAGAGTAAAAGATAAAGAACGGGATATTGAATTAGAAGAAGAAGGATATGTCTATAAGACTTCTGAAGTTAATATTAATTTAAAAAAGGATACGGTTAAGGAAGTTATTCAAGATAAATATTATACAATGTTAATTATTAAGCCATTATCTGCAAGTAGGTTCAAGTACAATGTGATAGTTGTACTAAATAGTATTTTTAAAACACAAGAGAATTATGAGAGTTTTATACAAGATATTACTTAAAATAGAAAAAAAGAAGGATAATATTAACATCCTTCTTTTTTCTATTTAGATGCACAATATAAAAGCTATTTGATATTAATAGTTATAGATTAGGTAAGGGTAAATGTTATGATAACTAAAAATGAATATGATATTAATATATAGAGACGAGATGTAAACCCAGAAGAAACAGCTAATAAAGAAGAACCTTTAGTTATAAATGAAAATCAAAAAGAAAATGTAGAGGTAAATGAAAATCAAAGTGAACAAGTAAAACAGAAAGAGGAACCTAAGAAACAACCAGTTAATCAAAATCCTCAGCCAAGTAATCCGAATCCAACGTTAGTAGTAGATAATACACCTATTACATATACAAGTTCAGGATTAGGAATTACTTTTGATATACCAGCAAGCTGGAAAGATAAATACTATATAGATGATACTGGTTCTACAGTAAAAATATATACAAAACATTCTCAAAACAATATAGGATGTGGATTGTTGGTTACAATTACAAGTGATGGAGAATCTTGCGGCAATGGAGAATATTTAGATACTATAGGTGGCGAAAAGGTTAAGAATATAAATGGTAAGACATATTATGTTGGAGGGCCTTTAGATTTTAGAATGGAAGAAGATGATTCATTAGTAGAAGTATATAGGAATATGATTCAACAAAGAGAAAGTGTCGTTAAGTCTTTAAGATAAAAATTATTTTTAAAAAGTAAAAGGCCAACCTACGGGGAATAGGTTGGCTGGGAGATATAATCGCCTAAACAATAAGTTATTGGGATTCCCTTATGAGTACAAACGATAACTCGATAAGGATTGGTTTTATTAATGTTATTTTTTATGTACTATATACAAATACAATTAAAAAATAAGGGGAGCGGATAGATATTAACTATCCTTGACTATATTAAAACATTTTATTTATAGTAAGTCAATGTTAAATAGTAGGAATTATTGTATAAAAAATACATAAAAGAAATAAAAAGAACAAATTATTATCGAAAAACAAGAAAAAATGTCGTTTTTAAATAAAAATGATTTCATATATCGACAAAAAATATAAAAATAATTTATTTTTTATATTTTTTTAAACAAAGTTTTAATTCTTTATTTTGTTTCTCAATGATATATTATTACATAGTGAGGATAATAAGTTTAAATTGCAAATTACATATAACTAGAGATTAAGATTAGATAGTTATAGGCTATAATAATACTAGAAGGAATATAAGAATATAAAAGTAGGTGAAGTAATTGCAAAAGATAGAAACAACTATCTTAGAAAAACTAAAAAGTATAGACAGTATTAATTTTTTAAGTAAGTATAGTATTAATAGTTTTATATTATTTGGAAGCTTGAATAATGGTGAATTTACAGAAGAATCTGATGTGGATTTAGCAATAATATGCGAAGAAAAGATGAACTTAGAAAACATATTAGAAATAGAATTATATTTTGAAGACATTTTAAAAAGAGAAATTGATGTAATAGATTTAAAAAGTGATAGTCTGGATTTGTTTTTAAAGATTAATATATTAAATAATGGAAAGGTATTATATACAAGGGATGAAAATAAGGTTTTAGAAGAATTTAAGAATACAGTAGATTGGATTTATAGAGAAAATAAAGATTATATATTTTTCAGAAAAAGGGATGTGTTAGGGTGAATAAAGAAAGGCTTATAAGCCTTCATGAAAGTTTTATAGTATTAAATGAAAATGAGGTTATAAGTGATGAACTATTTGAGTGTTTAGATAAATCAAGATTAATTAGAAATAGAATTTCTCATAGATATAAAGAGCCAAGCCATGAAGATTTGCTTGATCATGTAAAAAAATATAAATCACAGTTTAAAGAAATAGTTACAATATCAAAGAAATATCTTTAATTTAGAGATGTGTTGGGGGCTTATTTTGTTAATTAATAATAAAGAGTATATATACAAATGTGATTACAAAGGTGATGAGAAGGCTAGAGAAAGCTTTAATAAACTTACAGAAAAAACATATGGCTTTAATTTTAGAGAATGGTACAATAAAGGCCAGTGGCAAGATAAATATATTCCATATTCTTTATTTGATGAAGATAAGGCTATAGCTAATGTGTCAGTAAACATTATGGATACTATAGTTTGTGGATATAAACAGAGGCTTATTCAGCTTGGAACTGTTATGACTGATAAGGATTATAGAGGACAAGGTTTAAGTAAGTTTCTAATGGAAAAAGTTATAGAAGAGTGGGAAGATAAATGTGATTTTTTATATCTTTTTGCTAATGATAGTGTTCTTAATTTTTACCCTAAGTTTGGTTTTAAAAAATATAATGAGTATCAATATTCAATAGGTATTTTTGAAAAAGATAATAATCTTATAACTAGAAAATTAAATATTGATAATTTAGATGATAGAAGTTTATTTATGGATATATTTAATAACGATAAATATGAAGCTAAGCTTAGTCAGAAAGCTAATAAAGATTTATTAATGTTTTATTGTGATAATTTTTTAAAGAATAATATTTATTATATTGAAGAGTTTAACGTAATAGCTATATGTGAATATGATAATGAAGTTTTAAACTTACAAGAATTATTTTCAAAAAAAGAAGTTGATCTGAAAAGAATTATAAATGTACTTGTTAATGAACAAACTAAAAAAGTAATTTTAGGTTTTACTCCTAAAGATATTTTGGATTTTAAGGAAAGCATTTTGCAGGAAGAAGATACTACACTTTTTATTAGGGGGAAGGTAGGAGAACTCTTTGAAAAAGAAAAGTTAATGTTTCCTTTATTAGCACATGCATAGGTATAGAGTTTAAAATTTTGATAATAATATCTAACTAAGATTAAGTTGCTAATTAGATAATTGACAAATATTGAAATTATGCATATAATTAAATACATTAAAAACTATGATTAGGAAAAGTAATTAAGTAGCCTAATTTAAGAGAGTAACTGGTTGGTGCAAAGTTATATAGAGCTTAATGAAAATCACCTAGGAGTTGGAAATTGAACAGCTTTAAGCTAATTAGGTTTTCCCGTTAGTCTGCGTTAAAGGATAGAGTATGAAAGTACTTGAGATAAACGTCTAACTAATTATACAATGACGTATAACCATAGGTGGTATAGCGAATTCACTTCGTCCTTTTGGGATGGAGTTTTTTTTATGCTTATATATTTACCCGTGAGTAATATCACAAGGAAAAGTAAATACTTTAAACAAAGTTAGTATAAAAATTAGAGAGGAGTATCTTAGATGTACAAAAAAGTTGAACTTTCAAATGGTTTTGTTGGTATGGAAAAAGAAGTAGCAGACCTTTGGAAAGCAAAAAATGTTATTAAGAAAAATTTTGATATGAATCAAGATGGTGAATATTTCACTTTCTATGATGGACCTCCAACAGCAAATGGTAAACCACACGTAGGACATATCTTAACAAGAGTTATGAAAGATATTATCCCAAGATATAAGGTTATGAAGGGATATAAAGTTATAAGAAAAGCTGGTTGGGATACTCATGGTCTTCCAGTTGAACTTGAAATAGAAAAGAAGCTTGGAATTTCAGGTAAGGAACAAATAGAAGAATACGGAGTAGAAAAATTCGTAAAAGAATGTAAGGACAGTGTTTTCACATATGTTAGTATGTGGGAAAAGATGACTGAACAAATAGGTTACTGGGTTGATATGGATGATCCATATGTAACTTACCATAATCCATACATTGAATCAGTATGGTGGGCATTAAAACAAATGTGGAATAAGGATCTTTTATATGAAGGACACAAGGTAATGCCATACTGTCCAAGATGTGGAACAGCTTTATCTTCACACGAAGTTGCTCAAGGATATAAGGATGTTAAGGATTTAACTGCTATAGCTAAGTTTAAGGTTGCTAATGAAGAAAACAAATATATCTTAGCATGGACAACAACTCCTTGGACATTACCATCAAACTTAGCTCTTTGTATAAACAAAGCTTACACTTATATAGAAGCTAAAGTAGGAGAAGAAATTTACATTTTAGCTAAGGACCTTGCAGATAAGGTACTTGGAGAAGAATATGAAATAGTTAAAGAATTCAATGGTTCAGAACTTTTAGGAACTAAATATGAACAATTAATGCCTTTTGGTAAGGTTGAAGGTAAAGCTTTTGAAGTAATTCATGGTGATTACGTAACTTTAACAGATGGTACTGGAGTAGTTCATATAGCACCAGCTTATGGTGAAGACGATAGTTTAGTTGCTAAGGCTAATGGAATCACATTTATAAACTTAGTTGATAAAGAAGGTAAATTCGTAGAAGAAGTTACTCCTTGGGCTGGTAAGTTTGTTAAGAAATGTGATGAGAGTATATGTAAATGGCTAGAAGAAAACAACAAGTTATTCAAAGCAGAAAAACATTTACACTCATATCCACACTGTTGGAGATGTGACACACCACTTCTTTACTATCCAAAAGAAAGCTGGTTTGTTAGAATGTCTTCTCTAAGAGACAAACTTTTAGAAAACAACAATAAGATTAACTGGTATCCAGATAACATTAGAACAGGTAGATTTGGTAAATTCCTTGAAAATGTTATTGACTGGGGTATATCAAGAGATAGATATTGGGGAACACCACTTCCAATTTGGGAATGTGAATGTGGCCATAAAGAATGTATAGGAAGCATTGAAGAACTTAAGGAAAAAGGAATTAACGTTCCAGATGATATAGAACTTCATAAGCCATATATAGATAATGTTCACTTAAAATGTCCTCATTGTTCAAAGGAAATGCATAGAGTTAAAGAAGTTATTGACTGTTGGTTTGACTCAGGTTCAATGCCATTTGCTCAATTACATTATCCATTTGAAAACAAAGAATTATTTGAACAAAATTATCCAGCTCAATTTATATCAGAAGCTGTAGACCAAACTAGAGGATGGTTCTATACATTACTTGCAATTTCAACAGCAGTATTTGATAGAAATCCATTTGAAAATTGTATAGTTTTAGGTCACGTTCTTGATAAGAAGGGCTTAAAGATGTCTAAGTCAAAGGGTAACGTAGTAGATCCATTTGAAGTATTAGCTTCTCAAGGAGCAGATGCTACAAGATGGCATTTCTATACTGCAAGTGCACCATGGCTTCCAACTAGATTCTCAACTGATGATGTAGGAGAATCACAAAGAAAGTTCTTAAGTACATTATGGAACGTATACTCATTCTATGTACTTTATGCAGATATAGATGGATTCAATCCATTAGAATATAAAGATTTCAAATCTGATAATGTAATGGATAAATGGATAATGTCTAAGTTAAATACATTAGTTAAAGATGTTGATTCTAAACTTGAATCATATGATATTACAAGTGCAGCACTTAAGATAGAAAGCTTTACTGATGAATTATCAAACTGGTATGTAAGAAGAAATAGAGCTAGATACTGGTCACAAGAATTAACTGATGATAAGATAGGAGCATATGTAACTTTATATAGAGTATTAGTTACTTTAGCAAAGGTTGCAGCACCATTTGTACCATTTATAACAGAAGAAATTTATCAAAACTTAGTAGTTAATTTAGATAAAGATGCTGAAGAAAGTATCCACTTATGTACTTGGCCAGAAGTTCAAGAAGATGCAATAAACAAAGAATTAGAAAAAGAAATGGATTTAGCTTACACAATAGTTAAACTTGGTAGAAGTGCTAGAAATGGAGCTAATATAAAGAATAGACAGCCACTTTCTGAAATCTTAGTTTCAGTAGCATCACTTCCTGAATACTACGGAGATATCATAACTGATGAGTTAAATATCAAGAATATTAAGTTTGGTGCAGACCTTTCAGAACATGTTAACTTTGAACTTAAACCAAATCTACCAGTACTAGGTAGAGCTTATGGTAAGTTAATTCCTGCTATAAGAAAAGAAATAGCTTCTAAGAACCAAATGGAATTAGCTCAAAAGCTTAAGAGTGGTAATGTTGAAGTTATAAACGTTGATGGAACTGAAATAGAATTAAATTCAGAAAATATACTTGTAACAATGCAAGGTTTAGAAGGTTATGCTTTTGCAGGTGAAGGTGAAATCGGAGTTGTTCTAGATACTCATATAACAGATGAATTAAGAGAAGAAGGTCATGTAAGAGAAATGATTTCTAAGATTCAAAATATGAGAAAAGAAAAAGGCTTCGAAGTAGCAGATAAAATAACTCTTTATGTTGCAAACAATGAGATGTTAGAAGCAGTAATTAAGAAGTTTGAAAATACAATAAAGAAAGAGACTTTAACAGTTGAAGTTGTATACGGAAAAGATGGTGTTAACTACACTGAAACAACAATAAATGGCGAAAAGCTAGGTATGGATGTTGAAGTAGTTAGATAATACTTGAAAATAAGTCTGAGTAATATAATTTTATATTACTCAGATTTATTTTTTTGTACATGAATTGTTATTAAAAAAATGGGAAAAATTATAATGTGTACTAATTTGAACGGTGTTTATTTAATGCAAATATTTTTTTGATGTGTTTGATGCATATGTTTTTTTGATGTGTTTGATGCGTATATTTTTTAGTGCAACAGCATCTTTAAATAATATAAATTTTCGTAAAATAAAGAATAATAAAACTAGAGATATTTTAAGAAAAACTTTAAAATAACGAGTTATTTGCTTGTTAATGGTATAATATATAGGTATAATTAAGAATTAGAAATAATAAAAAAATGGGAGTGATAAGAAAAATGGCAACTTCTATTAAAGACGTAGCAAAAGAAGCAGGAGTATCTATTGCCACTGTGTCAAGGGTACTAAATGACATAGATGTAGTAAACGAAGACACAAAGAAAAAGGTTTTAGATGCCATTAAAAAGTTAGGCTACAGACCAAATATTGTAGCAAGAAGTTTAAAAACACAAAGAACTAAGACTATAGGTATATTAATTCCAGATATATCAAGTCAATTCTATCCAGAAATAGTTAGAGGAGCAGAAGACGTTTCACATATTTATGATTATAACGTTATTTTATGTAATTCAGATTTTGATCCAGAAAAAGAAAAAGAATATTTAAGAGTTTTAAAAGAAAAGATGGTTGACGGTGTAATTTACATGAGTAGTTCTCTTAATGAAGAAATTCTAGATGTGATAAATGAATTAGACTTAAAGACAGTATTAGTTGAAACAAAGGATAAGGATGAAGCATTTCCTAGTGTAACTATAGATAATGTTAGTGCTGTTTATGATGGAACTAAATATCTTATAGATAATGGACTTAAGAACTTAGCATTTATAGGAGTTGATGCAGATCATAAGAATGCTTGGGGAGAAAGATATATAGGATTTGAAAAAGCATTAAACAATTCTGATTTAACAGTAGATAGTGACTTAGTATTTTTAGATACATTAAAAGTTAAATCTGGGGTAGCTGCAGTTAAAAAATTCATCGAAAGCGGGAAGAAATTTGATGGAATAGTATGTGCATCAGATGAAATAGCTATGGGAGCTATAAATGAACTTAGAGATAATGGAATAAAAGTTCCAGAAGATGTTAGTGTTTTAGGATTTAATAATAATTATGCTGGTTCAATATTCTATCCAAAAATATCAACAATATCTCAACCAAGTTATGATATGGGATCTGTTGCTATGAGAATGCTTATAAAGATTCTTAATAAAAAAGAATTAGATCAAGATCAATATGTACTTGATTATGAATTTATTAAGAGAAATAGTACCAAATAGAATAATAAAAAGTAAGATGATTTCTATATTATTTTAGAAATCATCTTTAATTTATGACAAAATTGCAAATTAAGTTAGTTATATATTTATGCTACAGACTAAAGAATACCTTCTGTTTTTAATAAGTCTTCTAATTTCTTCACTTTTTCATTTAGAGATACAAACTTTTCTTTTAAAAGATCCTTCGATAAATTATCATCTGTTACAACCTTTTCTAAATCTTCTACAGCTTTTAAAGCATCTTCAATATCTTGTTGAGCAATTTTTAAGTTAGTGTTATCCATTAGTTACTCTCCTTTTATGTAAAAATAATAAGCTTACATATTAATCCTATCACTACTAAAAAAGTAACGCAAGGCATATATTTTATTGAGTAAATTAACTTTTCTTAGGAGGAAATGATGATTAATTATATATGGTTTGTACTTATATTTTTAGGCATACTAGTATCTTTAGTTACAGGAAAAGGAGATGAAGTATCTTCATATATAGTAAATTCAGCAGATAGTACAGTGAAACTAATGCTTGGCCTTATTGGAATTATGTGCTTTTGGTGTGGAGTAATGAAGGTAGCAGAAAAAAGTGGTTTAACTGAAAGATTAGCTAGAATTATGAGACCTATATTAAAAAAACTATTTAAAACTGCAGCAAAAGATGAAAAAGCTTTAGGTGCAATAGTAATGAATTTAACTGCAAATATGATGGGTTTATCTAATGCTGCAACTCCTTTTGGAATAAAAGCTATGGAAGAGATGGATAGACTTAATGACAACAAAGGAGTAGCAAGTAATGATATGGCTTTATTTTTAGTTATGAATGCAGCTTGTATTCAGTTAGTTCCTTCTACAATTATATCTATTAGAGCAGCATGTAATTCACAAAATCCTGGAGCGATAATACTTCCAGCTATAATCTCAACAACTACAGCTTTAATTGTAGGAATAGTATGTTGTAAAATACTTCAAAAATATTTTTAAGAGGAGTTAAAAGTAATTATGGGTGATTATATAACTAAAAGTATTATTGGAATTATAGTTCTGTTTATAATCGGATATGGAATGATAAAAGGTGGAAAGGTATATGATTGGTTTATTGAAGGGGCAAAGGAAGGTCTTAAGGTATGCCTGAATATATTCCCATATTTATTAGCTATGATTATTGCTGTGGAAATATTTAAAGGAGCAAATCTTTTAGATGGTCTTAATAATTTATTAGCTCCAGTTGTTAATCTAATAGGTTTACCTAAAGAATTATTACCTTTAGTTTTAATAAAACCTTTATCTGGGAGTGGAGCAGTGGGGATATTTACCGATATAGTCCAAACTTATGGCCCTGATACTTATATTGGTCTTTTAGCTTCAGTAATTATGGGAACTACTGAAACTATTTTTTATACAGTTACAGTTTATTTTGGCGCAGTTAAAGTAAAAAAAGTTAGACATACTGTTTGGGCAGCTGTCATGGCAGATTTAGTGGCAATAATCGCAGCTATATTTATAGTAAATTTACTATTTTTTTGATGTTTATAACTCTATTTGTTATAATATTAAAAAGAAGTATAAAAATGTAAGAGGGGGGCGCTGGAGTGATAAAAATAAATAATGTAACTAAAAGTTATAATGGAGGGAATAAAGCTGTAGATAACTTAAATTTGGAAATGAAAGATGGAGAGATATTTGGTCTTTTAGGTCCAAATGGAGCAGGAAAAACAACAACAATAAAGATGATTACAGGTATTATTAAACCGACTTCTGGGGACATTGAAGTAAATAACTTAAGCATTTTAAAGGATACTGTAAGGGCAAAAGAACTTTTTGGATATGTTCCAGATAGTCCTGATATGTTTTTGAGATTTACAGGATTAGAGTATTTAAACTTCATGGCAGATGTTTATAAAGTAGATGGAAGTATACGTAAAGATAAAATAAAAGAATTAGCAGAAAGATTTGAAATGACAAAAGCTTTAGGTGATAAAATTCAATCTTATTCACATGGAATGAGACAAAAAATTGTAGTTATGGGAGTAATTCTTCACAATCCTAAGGTGTGGATTTTAGATGAACCATTAACAGGGTTAGATCCAAAGTCTGCTTTTATATTAAAAGAAATGATGAGAGAACATGCAGATGCAGGAAATACAGTGCTTTTTTCAACCCATGTATTAGAAGTTGCAGAAAAGTTATGTGATAAAGTAGCTATTATTAATAAAGGGCAATTAATATATAGCGGAAGTATAGATAATATGAGAACTGAATTTAAAGCAAATGAATCTTTAGAAGAGATGTTCTTGGAGCTTACTAATAATGAGTAGACAAGGTTTATTAATAAAGTATTTTATAGGAAATGCCCTTCAAGGAGTTTTAGGAAACAAAAAAAGAAGTCCTATAGCAATGTGTATAAGCATAATAATATTAATGGTATGTATTTCAATGCCTTTTACTGTGCTAGTACAAGACTCATATGATGTATTAGCAAAGGTTAATTTGCAAAGTTTATTAATAGAATTACTTTTAGCTACTGGTTCATTATCAGTTTTACTATTTGGAATGTATTCTTTATTAAATACATTTTATTTTTCTAAAGATATAGAACCTATTATGCACATGCCATTTAAAAGTTCTCAAATAATATTAGGTAAATATATATCTGCTTTAGTTGAAATGTACTTATATACAGGAATTATAGTATTACCTTTAATAATATATGGAATAAAAAGTGGTGCAGGAATATTATT
This sequence comes from uncultured Clostridium sp., assembly GCA_934755305.1. Lineage (GTDB taxonomy): Bacteria > Bacillota > Clostridia > Clostridiales > Clostridiaceae > Clostridium. The sequence continues at coordinate 98,288 of CAKVLD010000005.1, forward strand.
TTATGTTTATACTATAATATCGTTTTTGGTATTGCCTGTTATACCTATGATAGTTGGTTCTCTAATTACCATGATATTAATGAGATTTACTAATCTGTCTAAGCATAAAGATGCTTTAAGAGTTGTAGCTGGAGTATTTGTATTAGTTTTAGTAGTTGTATTCAATTATGTAAGTCAAAAATCTAATTCATCATTAGATGGTAGTTCTAGTTTGAGTATGATTACTGATAATAGTGACTTAATAAATAGTATAAGTAACATAGTATTTACTAACTCTATATTATCAAAAGCTTTAATTTTTAGTAATGAATTTAAAGGATTTTTATTTATACTAGCATCAGTTGTAATTAGTATATGTTTATTTATTTTATACTATATTATAGGTGGAAAGTTATACTATAATAGCATAGTTGGTACTTCAGAGACTTTTAGCAAAAGAGAAGATGTATTTGAAGCAAGGAATATAGATAAAGCAGTTAAAAAGAATTCAGAGTTTAGAGCTTTATTTAATAAAGAAATAAGGACACTTTTTAGAAATCCACAGTTTTTTATAAATGGAGTTGCAATGATTTTGTATATGCCTGCCATATTAGGGATAGTATGTTTTAGTAATGGTAATTTAGAGAGAATAAGAAATGCCTTACAATCAAGTACAAATTTTTATGGCTATGCTTTAGTAGGTGTTTTTCTTTTTTCTACAATGGGGATTTCAGGAGGAGGTGCAGCTATAACAGCTGTATCAAGAGAAGGAAAAGAATTTTTTGTTTCAAAATATATTCCTATAGAACCTAAAAAGCAAATTTTAGCTAAGATAGTTGCATCAGTATCTATTAACTTAATAGCTTGCATTATATCTATTGGAGTACTGATATTTTTAAAGGTACCAGTAGATTTGTTATTATTATCAATAGTTATATCTATATTATCAATAATAACAATGTCTCTAATGGAGTTATTTATAGATTATAAAGATCCAAGGCTTGATTGGCAATCTGAAAGAGATATTTATAAAAGAAATTTTTTGCCTGTTATAATGCCTTTTGCAGTTTGCATATTAGCAGGAGCCCTAGCATATATTAATTTCTTAATAGGAAACTATTTAATTCTTTTTTTAATAATGTCTATTATTTTATGTATAATTTCATTTATATTTTATAATATGATAAATAGGGTTGGATTAAAATTGTATACAGAAGATTAATTCTAAAAAGCTGGTTTCAATGGATAAAGGAACCAGCTTTTTTAAATACTGACGTAGGTTAAAAAAAAGTAGTATAATATTCTTAATAAACTAGAAAAGGATGGTAAAAGTATGAATAGTGCAGTATTTAAAAATAATAGAGAAAAACTTATGAAAACAATAGAAGATAACTCTATAGTTATACTTTTTGCAGGAAATGCACCAAAGAAAAGTGCTGATGAACAATATAGTTTTACACCAAATAGAAACTTTTACTACTTCACAGGAATAGAAGAAGAGGAACATATTTTAGTATTAACTAAGATTAATGGTGAAGTAAAAGAGTATATGTACTTAAAAGAAATTGATGAAGAAATGGAAAGATGGGTAGGAAAATCTTTAAGAGATAATGAAGCTAAAGAAATTTCTGCTGTAGAAAATGTTTCATATAAGAATGATTTTGAAGGATTCTTAAATAGATTATTTAGCGGAGTAGAAGATATAAATGTTTATTTAGACATGGAAAGGGATTCTTATAATAGCTTAAGCAATATAGTTGGAGCATTTGCAAAAGAACTTATAGAAAAATATCCATATGTAAGAGTGAAGAATGTTTATCCAAAGGTGGTACCTTTAAGATTAGTTAAATCTAAAGAAGAAATAGCAGAACTTCAAAAAGCTATAGATATAACTATAGAAGGTGTAAATTCATTAATGAAGAATGCTAAAGATGGAATGAAGGAATATGAATTAGAAGCATATTTTGAATTTGCATGTAAGAGCAGAGGAGTAAAAGATTATGCATTCAAGACTATAGCTGCAGCAGGAAAGAATGCAACTATACTACATTATGTTGATAATAATAGTGAAATGAAAGATGGAGATTTAATTCTTTTTGATTTAGGTGCTCAACATAATTATTATAATGGAGATATTTCTAGAACATTCCCTGTAAACGGAAAGTTCACAGATAGACAAAAGGAAGTTTATGAAGCAGTACTTAGAGTAAATGAAGCTGTTATATCAGAAATAAAACCAGGTGTTAAGTTCTTAGAATTAAATAAGAAAGCAACTGATATGATTGCTGAAGAATGTATAAAACTTGGATTAATTAAAGAAAAATCAGAAGTAAGAAAATACTATTGGCATAGCATTGGTCATAGCTTAGGATTAGATACGCATGATATAACTACTCCAAGTAGAGATATTACTTTTGAAGAAGGAATGGTTTGGACTGTAGAACCAGGAATTTATATAGCAGAAGAAGGTATTGGAATTAGAATAGAAGATGACGTAGTAGTAACTAAAGATGGTGTAGATGTTTTAACTAAAAATATGATTAAGTCAGTAGAAGAAATTGAGAGTTATATGGCTAATAATTAGTATAAAAGTTTAATGTTAGGGTAACATAAATCATATATCATTTTAATAAATTAGGAGATGGTTTTAGTGGTTTGTGATACAAAAACTTTATTTTTAGCAGGTATAGGAGCAGCAGCTTTAACCTATGATAAAGTAAATGATATGTTATCTATGTTAGTTCAAAAAGGTAAGTTGACAGTAGATGACGGTATAGAACTTACAGAAGAGTTAAAAAAAGATGTAAAAGAAACAGCTGTGCAGGCTAAAGATAATATGGCTCAAACAATAAATAACATAAAGCCATTAACTAAAGAAGATTTAAAAGAGGTCTTGGAAGATATGAATTATGCTACAAAAGTAGATATTATACAATTACAAAGGTGCCTAGAAAATTTAGATCAAAATTAAATATAAAAAGAATTCCCTTACTTATATGCAAGTGAGGGAATTTTTATAGGAGTTGATTAATATGAAGGAAAAAGCTACAGAGAGGCTTAACGAGATTATAAAAATTTTTGCTTTATATGGCTCTGAAATCATTATAGAAAATAAATTGAAGCATACAAAAAAAGCAGCTCAAAACTTAAGGAAAGCCTTTGAAGAACTAGGTCCTACCTTTGTAAAAATAGGACAGATATTAAGTACAAGAGCAGATATATTTCCCAAGGAATATATTTATGAGCTTAGTAAATTACAAGATTCAGTTAAAGCGGAAAGCTATGATGTAGTTAAAAATATTTTTAAGGAATCTTTACATAAAAATATAGAAGATTGCTTTGAAAGCTTTAGTGAAATCCCCATTGCTTCAGCATCTATTTCGCAAGTTCATAGAGGAGTATTAATAAATGGAACAGAAGTAGTTATTAAGGTACAAAGGCCTGGAATATATAAGAAGATGAAGGTGGATATTTCTATATTAAAAAGAATAATTAAGCTTACTAGAATAAGTTCTTACATACATTTTGTTGATTTATTAGATGTGCTAAATGAATTAGAACTTACTGTAGAAAGAGAATTAGACTTTAAAGTAGAGGTAGGCAGTATAAAAAGATTTAAGGAAAATAACAAAAATATAGTTCCTATATATGTTCCAAGTTTAGTAGATGAACTTTGTAGTAATAAGATAATAGTATTAGAAGAAATTAAAGGTTTTAAAATCAATAATATAGAAAAAATGAGGGAAGAAAATTATAATACTGAGGATATAGCTAAAAAGTTAGCTTTATGCTATTGTAAGCAAATCTTTGATGATGGCTTTTTTCATGGTGATCCTCATCCAGGAAATATACTTATTTATAAAAATAAAATTTGCTTTATTGATTTTGGAATAATGGGTGAATTAAATAAATACATAAGGAAATCTTTAAATGACGTTATATTTGCAATAATAACTAAAGATAAAAATGGCTTAGTAGATTTTCTATTAGGTATTGGCATAAAAAACGGAAGGATTAATAGAGCTATGCTATATCGAGATGTGTCTTATCTTTTTGATACTTATGTAAGCACTAGCTTAAAAAATATAAAGATATCTGTGCTATTTGAAGAGATATTTTCTATAACTAGAAATAATAATATACAATTTCCTAGGGAGTTAATAACTTTGTTTAGGGGATTAGTTATATTAGAAGGCGTTATAGTAGAAATTGATTCAAGTGTTAATATACTATCTGTAGTAAAATCCTTTGTGAAAAATAGAGAGGGATTTGATATAACCAAGATAATAAATAGTGAGAAAATAATTTTATCTGCCTATTCTTTTGTGAGAGACACAATAAACATACCTAGTAAAACTATAGAGGTATTAAATAATATTTCTAGCGATGGAGGAAAGATAAATTTTAAAATATCAGATATAGATAAAATATTAAAAAATATTCATGAGATGGTAAATAGATTAACTTGTGGACTTATGATTGCATCTTTATTAATTTCATCATCCTTAATAATAAAAGTTCAAGGTGAAGCAGGATATAGTGGGATTTCCAAGGTAGGGGTAGCGGGATACTTATTTTCAGCAATATTTGCTATTATACTTCTTATTTCAATGATAAAAGCTAAGAAATTTAATAAAAAGTAAAGCAATCTATTGAAATATTAAACAAATATGCTTATAATTAAAATAAATAGTGAATAAGGAAGAGGTAGAGGCGCGATATTTAATAGTATTATTGTGGACGTAAGCAGAATGAAGCAATAAGAAAGGAACTGTCGCCGAAGTATAGAATTAATGCTTTAATATTCTAATACTGGGTTTATGTATAATATGCATAAGACTGTCACAAATTATTTTTGTGTTGAGCTATCATTCAGGATTTTTTTAGTGTTTATAAAACCTTGAGTGTTACTCGAGGTTTTTTTGTTTTACAAAGATGATTAAACCTCTAATTCTTAATCACAAAAAAAATTAGGGAGGAAATTATGAAAAACAAAAAATATCTAGTATTATTATCGACTCTATTACTTGTAATATTGTCTTCAACTACTGTTTTTGCAGCAGATGCAGAAACTATAGCAAGTAATGCAGAACATTTTGGAATATGGACTATAATTCCACCATTAGTAGCTATAGTTCTTGCATTTATATCTAAGAATGTTGTTATTTCTTTATTTATAGGTGCATTATCAGGATGTTTTATGCTTCAATTATCAGGTTTTGGAATAATAGGTGCCATAGTTCATTCATTTTTATACTTTGTAGAAGTAGCACTTAATTCTTTAGCTGATCCTTGGAATGCAGGTATTGTACTTCAAGTGTTAGTTATAGGAGGTATTATTAATTTAGTATCAAAAATGGGAGGAGCTAAAGCTATAGCAGAAGCTCTTGCAAAGAAAGCAAAAACTCCTAGAAGTACTCAAATAGTAACTTGGCTTTTAGGGCTTATAGTATTTTTTGATGACTATGCTAACTCTTTAATAGTAGGACCTATAATGAAGCCAGTAGCAGATAAGATGAAGGTTTCAAGAGAAAAGTTAGCTTTTGTGATAGATGCAACAGCAGCACCAATTGCAGGACTTGCAATAATATCTACATGGATAGGTTTAGAAGTTGGTTTAATAAAGGATGCGTTTGATTCAATAGGTCAAGATGTAGATGCTTTTGGAGTATTTTTACAAACTATACCTTTTAGATTTTATAATATATTAATCTTAGCTTTTGTTGTAATAACAGCACTTGCTCTTAGAGAATTTGGTCCTATGAGAAAAGCAGAAATAAAAGCTAGAAAAGGTGAACAAGTTCTAAAAGATATTAACTTTGATAAAGCAACAGCAGAAGAAGCAGAAGTTAAAGAAGGTATAAAGTTAAGTATATGGAATGCAATAATTCCAATAGGTACTTTAATAATTACAGCATTAATTGCTTTCTACTATAGTGGATATTCAACAGTTATGAATGGTGACGATACAGCAGTTCAAGCTATATTTAATAGTTCACTATTTTCATTTGAAGCTATAAGAACAGCCTTTAGTAATGCAGATGCATCAATAGCATTATTCCAATCAGCGTTATTTTCAAGTATAGTAACTATAGCTTTAGCTGTGTTTAAAAAGATATTTACTATATCAGAAGCTATTGATACATGGATTGATGGTATGAAAGGATTAATAATAACAGGGGTAATATTAATCTTAGCATGGTCATTAGGGGCAGTTATTAAGGAACTTGGAACAGCATCATATTTAGTAACTTTACTATCATCATCAATACCAAAATTCTTATTACCAAGTGTAATATTTATATTTGGAGCTGTAATTTCATTCTCAACAGGAACAGCTTACGGAACAATGGGAATATTAATGCCACTTGCAATTCCACTAGCATTCTCAATATCACCAGATATGAGCTATGTAGTTATTAGTACAAGTGCAGTATTAACAGGAGCAATATTTGGGGATCATTGCTCGCCTATATCAGATACAACAATTCTTTCTTCTATGGGAGCAGGGTGTGATCATATAGAACATGTTAGAACTCAAATGTGGTATTCACTATTTGTTGGGGCAATAACTATAGTGTGTGGATATATTCCAGCAGGTCTTGGAATTCCTGTGTATATAGTTTTACCAGTTGCAATTGCAGTATTAACAGCTTTAACTTATATAATAGGAAAACCGGTAGACGTAGAATAAGTAATAAAATATAAAAATAAAGGGCTATTGTAATAGGAAAAAAGGTATCTTAATAGTAATTAATACTTTAAGATACCTTTTATTGTTTGCTTATATAATCAATAAATTTTCCTACGACATCTCTACCTTTTAAGCTACTGGTGGGTTTATAAACTTATTTACAAGAATAGCTACAACTACTCCTATACCAGTGTCAATCATTCTACCTATTGCATAATAATATGGGTCCATAGAGTTATAATTACATAGAATAGCAGATATAACTATACATGATATAATTACTGAGCCTGGTCTTTTGATGATTGTACATATGTATATTGCTAAACTTATACACATAGCTGCTATTAGAGCTCTAAAGTTGATAAGAATGTGAAAGTTGTCTAGTATAAAAACGGCAAAAAGTCCTATTATACCGCCAATACCAGTACCTAAAAGTCTGTTTTTTCCCATGGTTACAGAACTTTCAACTGTATCTTTTAAACACATAACGGCAGCTATACAAGCAAAAAATCCATTAGTATTATTAAAGAAGTCAAAAATAACCATACAAATGAATACTGCTAGAGCTGTTTTTAAATTTCTAAGTCCTATTTTAGGCAATTTAATTTTTTTCACGTGGCACCTCCATATTAAATTAATATTATATCATATGAAAAAAGAAATATGGAATGGTAAAAATAATTGACAGAGGTATTTTTTTGATTTATCATAAAAATAATAAAGGCAATGAAGAGAAGAGTAATAAAATTAGAGGTTTAAAGAGAGCTAACATATGCTGAAAGTTAGTAACTAAAAGTTTTATGAAGATGGTCTTGGAGCTAAATTATTGAGCATAAAAATGTTAGGTAATTTCGGGAGCAACCGTTATATTGCATGGTGATGATGGTCACCTATAGAGTTTCTTATTGTGAAGTAAGAAAAAAGTAGAGTGGTAACGCGTAATATTAGTTTAATACGTCTCTATATAGGTAAAAGTAACCTATATAGAGACTTTTTTAGTTTATGAAGAGAAAGGAAGTACTAAGATATGTGTAAGAAACCATATTATATAACTACACCAATTTATTATCCATCAACAAAGTTACATATAGGTAACACTTATACAACAGTTGCAGCTGATGCTGTTGCTAGATTTAAAAGATTAACAGGTTATGATGTAATGTTCTTAACAGGAACAGATGAGCATGGTCAAAAAATTCAAAGAATAGCAGAAGAAAAAGGTATTACTCCAAAGGAGCATGTTGATGAAGTAGTTGCAGGAATTAAAGACTTATGGAAGATGATGAATATAAGTTATGATAAATTCATAAGAACAACTGATGATTATCATGTAAAAGCAGTTCAAGATATAGTAAAGAAACTTTACGATCAAGGAGATATCTACAAGAGCTCATATGAAGGATGGTATTGTACACCATGTGAATCTTTCTGGACTGAAACTCAATTAGTAGATGGTAATTGTCCAGACTGTGGAAGACCAGTTGAAAAATCAAAGGAAGAAGCTTACTTCTTTAAAATGAGCAAATATGCTGATAAATTAATAGAATACATTGAATCGCATCCAGGATTTATAGAACCAGAATCAAGAAAGAATGAAATGATTAATAACTTCTTAAAACCAGGATTACAAGATTTATGTATCTCAAGAACAAGCTTTGACTGGGGCATTCCAGTAACATTTGATCCAGATCACGTAGTATATGTTTGGATAGATGCATTATCAAACTATATTACAGCTTTAGGGTACGGAAGCGAAAATACAGAATTATATAAGAAATTCTGGCCTGCAGATGTACATTTAATAGGTAAGGATATCTTAAGATTCCATACTATTTACTGGCCAATTATGTTAATGGCTTTAGGTTTACCATTACCTAAAAAAGTATTTGGTCATGGATGGTTACTAGTTGATGGAGGTAAGATGTCAAAATCAAAAGGTAATGTAGTAGATCCAGTAACTCTAGTAGATATATTTGGAGTAGATCCTGTTAGATACTACCTATTAAGAGAAATCCCATTTGGATCAGATGGTTTATTCAATAATGAAATATTCATAAAGAAAATAAACTCAGATCTTTGTAACGATTTAGGAAACCTTTTATCAAGAACAGTTGCAATGGTTGAAAAGTACTTTGGTGGAGTGATTCCAGCACCTACAGCAAAAGAAGCTATAGATGATGAACTTATAAACTTAGCCCTTGAAGCTCCTAAAACAGTAGAAAAAGATATAGATAACTTAAGAATTCCAGATGCTTTAGAATGTATCTTTAACCTTATAGGAAGAGCTAACAAGTATATAGATGAAACAACTCCTTGGATATTAGCTAAGGATGAAGATAAGAAAGAAAGACTAGGAACAGTTTTATATAACTTATCTGAAACATTAAGATTTGCATCAGTATTAATATCAGCATTCTTACCTGATACAGCTAAGAAGATAAATGAACAAATTGCAGCTACAAATATTTCATGGGAGTCATTAAATAGCTTTGATGGAACAGTAGTTGGAACTAAAGTTGTTAAAGGTGATAGTTTATTCCCAAGAATAGATGTTGATGCTAAACTTGCAGAATTAGAAGCATTAAAGGAAGCTAATAAACCAGCTAAAAGAGAGATTGCTCCTATAAAAGAAGAAATAACTATAGAAGATTTTGAAAAGTTAGATTTAAGAGTAGTTAAAGTTTTAGCTTGTGAACCAGTAAAAGGAGCTAAAAAATTATTAAAATTAAAAGTGGATTTAGGTGGAGAAGAAAGACAGGTTGTTTCAGGAATATCTAAATACTACAAACCAGAAGAGTTAGTAGGAAAGAACGTAGTTTTAGTAGCTAACTTAAAACCAGTAAAATTAAGAGGTGAATTATCACAAGGTATGATATTAGCTGCGTCAACAGATGATGATAGCATATTATCAGTAGTTAATCCAGGTGAATTACCAACAGGTAGTGTTGTAAGATAGTATATTTTACACAGTCACAAGGAAGGAAATTTGAACTTACTCAAATTTCCTGACTGTGCTGTGTATTTTTTTAAGTTAGAGAGGTATTTTTTATGAATGTAATTATAGGAAATTCATGGCCTTATGCCAATGGACCACTTCATTTAGGAAGAATAGTGGTGTTATTACCAGGGGATGTTTTAGCAAGATATCATAGATTAATGGGAGACAATGTTGTATTTATATCAGGAAGTGATTCACATGGAGACTTAATAGTATCTAAAGCGAAAGAAGAAAATTTGACTCCTTTAGAAATTGCAGAAAAATATCATGAAGAGTTTGTAAGATGCTTTAAAAAATTAAATTTTTCTTTTGATGTATTCACTAAAACTCATACAGAGTATCATATTAAAAAAGTTAAAGAATTTTTATTCCAAATAAAAGAAAAAGGATATATTTATGAAGAAAATAATCAATTGATTTTTGCTTTATCTAAGTTTGAAAAAGATGTTCAAAAGCTTTTTATAAAAGAACAAGGTTGGAGAGAAAATGCTATTAATATAACTAAAAGATATTTAGATGGTGGTTTAAGAGATAGAGCATTAACTAAGGATACAACTTGGGGAATAGATATACCTTTTGAAAATTATGAAGATAAGAAGGTCTTTGTATGGATAGAAGCACTTATGGGATATCTTACAGCAAGTATTAAATATATTGAAGAAAAAGGAGAAGACTATTTAGATTACTGGGATGGTGAAGATAGCAGAGTATATCTTGTACATGGAAAAGATAATATTCCATTTCATACAGTAATGTTCCCAAGCATATTAAAAGGTATAGGAATAAAAAATACTAATATAAGAGAGATTTCAAGTGAATCTTTAAAATTAGAAGGAAAACAATTTTCAACAGTAAAAAATTGGGCCTTATGGGTAGATGATTTAGGAGCTAGATATAATATAGATGCTTTAAGATATTATTTAATATTAAATGGTCCTGAAAATAGGGTTACAGATTTTACTTGGAAAGGATTTATTAATACCAATAATAATGATTTAGTATTAGTCTATAATGAATTTATAAATGAAGTAATTACATTTATTCATAAAAATTTTAAAGGTGAAATTCCTAAGGGTGAAATGCCAAAGAAGCTACAAAATGAAATTTTAAATTTGTATTTTAATGTAGGAGATATGATTGAAGAAGGAGAATTTAAAAAAGGTCTTCAAGACATAATGAAAATGATTAAAAAATACAAGACATTTTTTAATAGAGAAAAACCTTGGGAAAGTATATACAGTGATTTAGATAAGTGCAAAAATACTATTTATATATGTATTCAAGTAATAATAAATACTTCTAATTTAATGGAACCTTTTATGCCAGAGGCAGCAATTAAGATAAGGAATATGTTTGGTTTAAATGAAGGTACTTGGAGCTATATTGAAAAGAAAAATGGACAAGTTAGTGAGTTTAAAAATTTATTTGAATTTATAGATAGAAAGAATATTATTGAAGAAATAAAAAACTTAAAAGATAAAACTGTATAAAATATTAGAGCACCAACAATAGGGGATGTGGTGCTCTAATATTAACCACTTTTGGGTGGTTAAGGGGTAAATAATAATGTTTTAACTACTTTACAAGTAATAATATAATATATGAATGTGGCAATTATATGACAATCTGAAGTATATAAATTAAAAACTTGAAGAAAATATCTATAAGAGGTGAATTTTATGGATAAAAATCAAGAATATATATATGAAATGAATAAGTTTTTAAAAGGTATTCACATGGGTGGAACTACTTTTAAAGATTATTTAGATAAAGCTCAATCTACAGAATTAAAAGCTACTTTAGTAGAAATAATAGAATCATTTAAGAGACATGAAAAGGCTATAACTAAAAGAATAAACAAGATGGGCGGCGATGCAGCTGATTCAGTAGGAATTATGGGAATGATGGGTGAATTCTTTGAAAAGATAAAATTAATTCCTGTAGATTCTGATAAGGAAGTTATTGAGCATGCCATAAAAGCCATGGATATGGGAATTGAAAATGCGAATAAATTCATTGATGAAAATGAAAACTTAGAAGAAAGTTTAATGAAAGAAGTTAAGGCTGTTGCTGATGATTATGATAATCATCTTAGAAAATTACAGTCAATAAAAATAGATTAACTTTGTTATATATCAGGTATAAACTTGTTTTGTATCTGATATTTTTTTGATGCGTATGTTTTTTTGATGTAAATATTCTTTTAATGCATATGTTTTTTAAATGCATATATGCACAGAAGTTTTTAAAATGCTTCCAAGGTATAAGGTGAGTAAAAGGAAGCATTTTTGAAGGTTCTGTGTATTTTTTATAGGAAATGAATTTATATAATATATGATTTTTGAAGTTTGCTCAAAGCTAATTTTCTGTTTTTATATACTGCTTGTCTTGAGATATTTAAAGAACTTGCTATTTCAGAGTCTGATAAACAATATTTATATCTCATAGTTATAATTTGTTTTTGATGATCAGATAAGCTAGCTATTAAATCGTCAAATATTATTGATGAATTATCTATTGGGTTATAAGATGTAGACTTATCAATTTCTATATCAGTTAATTCTGAATTAAAAGTAATTTTTTCTTTAGATATTTTACGATAAATGTTCATACAGTGATTTTTAAGTGAAACATTAATGTATGAATATAATGCTTTTTCTGAACTAAAGTTGTCTATTTGTATTTTCTTTAGTAATTGCCAAAGAAATAAATTAAGATCATTTTTGTATGATTCAATATGAAAGCTTAAAATTAAAAAATCAATTCTCTTTTTAAATAATAAATATATGTTATCAAAGTTGTTATTATTTTTATTAAAGTTTACTAATTGTTCTGTTAATGACATTGAAAAATCTCCCCTCATTTTGAAATACATATATAAAAACAGAACGTATGTTCTTATTGTAAACCATAAATAATATTTTTTTCAAATTTTTTTAGCTTAAATATTTTTGGTATAATAGGGAGTAGATATTATTTTTATATAGGATGTGAATTTATGATTAATAATAAATATGCTATTTTTGATAGCCATGCTCATTATGATGATGAGGCTTTTGATGTTGATAGAGAAGAATTACTTGAAGAGTTACATAAGAATGGAGTTATTGGAGTTTTAGATTGTGCTTCAAGTTATGATAGCTTAAAAAAGGTTATTGATATAAGTAATAAATGGGACTTTGTTTATGGTGCTCTTGGTATTCATCCTGAGAATGCTAATGAATTAACTTCAGAAGTTCTTGAGGAAATTAAATCTTTAATAAAAGATAATGAAAAGATAATAGCTGTAGGAGAAATTGGGCTAGATTATTATTGGGATGAAAATCCGCCAAGAGAAATTCAAAAAGAAGTTTTTAGAAAGCATATGGAACTTGCAAGAGAGTTAAATCTTCCTGTTGTTATTCATGATAGAGATGCTCATCAAGATACATTAGAAATAATGAAGGAATTCCCTGAAGTTATAGGAACTGTTCATTGTTTCTCAGGTAGTGTTGAATTTGCTAGAGAATGTTTAAAACTTGGATATTACATAGGAGTAACTGGTGTTGTTACTTTTAAAAATGCTAAGAAGCTTATTGAAGTGGTTAAAGAAGTACCATTAGATAGATTATTAGTTGAAACTGATTGTCCATACATGGCTCCAGAACCAAACAGAGGTAAGAGAAATAAATCAGATTATATAGAGTATATAATAGAAAAAATCGCTATGATTAAGGAAATTAATCCAAAACAATTAAATATGCAAGTCAATGAGAATTTTTATAGATTGATGAAAATGGAAAAATATGGTAAGATGTAACTGTACAGCAAAATATGAGTAAAAAGAACCAAGGTAGTAATTGCCAATAGGTCTTCACCAAAAACCTGGTTAAATAAGGTTATAAGTATTATTAACACAATAAATTTTACTTAAAAATTTACTTAAATAACCTAGTGAAAAGGGCTAAAATTTGACAAAGTATCGCTTTCTAAGATATAATTCAAGCAAGGCTCTTGCCAAAGGAGGGGAAAATATGGTAGAAAAATTCAGGGAATACTTGAAAAAAAGTTTTTCTAACAGTCCGAAGGCAAAGATAACATTGGGACTAATAATTTGTGCATGTTGTTTAGCAACTGTATTAGTTACTATGAGAAAAACAGTGAAAATAGATGTAGATGGAAATATAAAAACGTATGTCACGTACAAAGGGACTGTAGAAGATGTGTTGAATGAAAAAGGAATCGAAATAATAGAAAAAGACAAAGTTCAACCATCATTAGAATCTAAAATATCTAAAAATGAAAAAATTTCAGTAAAAAAAGCTGTACAAGTAAAAGTTGTTATAGCAGGTGAAGAGCGAGAAATATTAACAGCTGAAGATACAATTGGGGACATGCTACTTGCAGAGGCAGATAATTTTAATTCACAGGGGTTAAGTTATAAGGACGAAGATATAGTAACTCCTACTAAAGACACTGCAATTACAAAAAATATGAATGTAGAAGTAGTTAATGTCGAAGAAGAAGAAGTTAAAGATATGGAAGATATACCATTCGAAACAGAACAAACAGTAGATTACAATAAGGCGAATACTTATAGGGAAGTAACTAAAACTGGAGTAGTTGGTAAGAAAGAAATAACTTATAAAGTGATTAAGCATAATAATGAAGTAATAGATAAGATAAGACTTTCAGAAACTCCAGTTGTTGAGCCTCAAACAGAATGTGTAACTGTTGGAGGAGCAATTGAAAAGACAAGCAGAAGTGGTGAAAAGTATTTATCTAAAAAGACTTTATATATGGAAGCAACTGCTTATAGTGGTGGTGGATTAACTGCTACTGGAAAATCAGTAACACATAATCCAAGCGGCATAAGTACGATTGCTGTAGATCCAAGAGTAATACCTTTAGGATCTTTAGTTGAAGTAAGTGGCTATGGATTAGCTGTTGCTTCAGATACTGGTGGACTTATTAAAGGAAATATAATAGATGTTTATTTTAATTCTGCTAGTGAATGTTCTTCATGGGGAAGAAAGTATAATGTTGAAGTTAATATTAGAGCTTACCCAGGTGAATGGTAAAAACTTAGAGTTAACTCTGAAAGGGGTTAACTTTTTTTTGATGTATGGGAAAGTTTTAAATTTTTTTGAGTATGAATACTGATTACTACAGGCTTTCAGCTATGTAATTTGACATTGAACATTAATATATGTAAATTAAGATTAGGTAAAGAAGAAAGGAAGAATTATTATGATTAAAGAGGTAATTGTTGTTGAGGGTAGAGATGATATTACTGCTGTTAAAAAAGCTGTTGATGCTGAAATAATAGCTACTAGTGGATTTGGTATAAATGCAAAAATTATAGATAGAATAAAGGAAGCACAAAAAAGAAAAGGTGTAATAGTATTAACAGACCCAGATTTTGCAGGAGAAAAGATAAGAAGTATAATCTCTAAGAGAGTAAAAGGAGTGAAACATGCATATATAGCTCAAGAAGATGGTTTAAAAGATGGAGATATTGGGGTGGAAAATGCATCACCAGAAGTTATTTTAAAAGCCTTAGAAGGAGCTAAAATAACTGTAGAAGAAAAAAGAGAAGTATTTACTATGGATGATATGTTTCATTTTAAATTAACAGGACAAAGTGATTCTAAGAAAAGAAGAATAATACTTGGTAAAGAACTAGGAATTGGATATGGTAATGCTACTCAAATGTTATCAAGACTTAATAACTATAGTATTACTGAAGAGGAATTTGTAAAGGCTATAAATAAAATAGAAACTGAATTAGGAGAATAATAAATGGATATAAGAGACTATAAAACACAGGACCTAGTAAAGAAATATAATTTTAAATTTTCAAAGAGTTTAGGTCAAAACTTTTTAATAGATGATTCTGTATTAACTGATATAGTAGAAGGTGCAGAAGTAGATGAAAATGATTTAGTTATCGAAATAGGTCCAGGGGTTGGATCATTAACAGCTCAACTTATAGGGAAGGCAAAGAAGGTAGTTTCTATTGAGCTAGATAATGATCTTATTCCTATATTAGAAACAGAGCTTGGAGAATATGAAAATTTTTCATTAATACATAATGACGCATTAAAAGTAGACTTCAATGAAATCATAGGTGATGAAAAAAGCGTAAAGTTAGTTGCTAATTTACCTTACTATGTGACCACACCTATAATAGTTAGATTGTTAAAAGAAAATTATAATTTCAAATCTTTAACAATTATGATTCAAAAAGAAGTAGCAGAAAGAATAGATGCAGGTCCAAACTGCAAAGAATATGGAGCTTTATCTTTATTAGTTCAATATTATTGCAATACTAAAATAGTAAGAGTAGTACCACCAAACTGTTTTATACCAAGACCAAAGGTTGATTCAATAGTAATTAGATTAGATAGATTAGAAAAGCCAAGAGTAGAAGTAAAAGATGAAAAGCTAATGTTTGATATAATTAGAAATGCTTTCAATATGAGAAGAAAAACTCTTTGGAATGGAACAAAGTTCTTAGGAATTCAAAAAGAAATGCTAGAAAAAGCTTATGAAGAAGCAGGAATAGACCCAAAAAGAAGAGGGGAAACTCTTACTTTAGAAGAATTTGCAGCGCTTTCAGATAGAATTACAGAGATAAGATAGAATAATTATAAAACCCTTGCATATACTTTATTGTAACAATCTATGTGGAGGGAATAGGAGCTTGGCACATAATAAATTGTATAGAAATTTTATAATTTTACAGGAGGATGAGAAAAAGTCTGCTTTGTCCGGTGAAAAATCCCTATCAGGTTATGCCAAAATAGAAGCAAAAAACGAGAAGTGCAAAATATCATTTTATGTTCAAAACCTTGATAAAAATGATAAATATAACATAGTACTTATTTGCTACAAGAAAGACATAAAACAGATAGTAGATTTAGGCTCCTTAAAGGTAAGTGAATCAGGAAAAGGTGAAGCTTCTAAGGAGTACTATATAAATAACATAGCAGGTTTAGAATTTTCATATGAAAAGATTTCAGGAGCTGCAATTTGTAAAAATAGAGATGGTGAATTGTCATTTTTAATGTATGGTTTTATGAATAGTGAAACTGTAAAAGAAGATTGGAAAAAGTGCAAAGTAATAAAATGCAGTGATAAAAATGAAAGTAAGATAGGAAGCTATATTAAGGAAGAAAAGAAGAAGGATAAAGAAAACTGTAAAGAAGAGTATAAATCATGCAAGAAAGAGTGCAAAGAAGACAAGAAAGATAAAGACTGCGAAGACTGTAAAAAAGAATGCAAAGAAGATTATAAGAAATGCAAGGAAAAAGAATGTGATGATGATCATAAGAAGGATGAGCATCATCATGATGAAGATAAAAAAGATCATCATGAAGAAAAAGAATGTGATAAAGACCATTATGACCATGACCATGAACATCATCATTATGACCATGACCATGAATATCACCATGAAGACCATGCTCATGAACATCACCATGATGACTGTGAGCATGAATCTTATGATAAAGATAAAAAAGATCATCATAAATATGAAGAATATAAGTATAAGGAAGAACATCACAAACATGATATGGAAGATGAAAAGCATAATAAATGTGATGATCACCAAAATATATCAGAGAAGAAATCAAACAAAGATAAGATTATGGATTCAAAGTGTGAGAAATGTGGCAATATTTCAAAATTTGATGATTATGAAATGATTATAGAGCAAACTAGGAAGGATGAAGAAATTGATCCATATGATTTTAATTTAAGAGGTGCAATTGGTGATTTCTTTAATCAAATAGTTAAAGACTTTGAAGAAGTAAAAGGAAAATTTAAAGATATAAAATACTGTAAGTGGTTTAAAGTTAGAATAAAGAACTTAGATGATATGTGTAATTCATCAAATTATAATAAGTATACAGTAGCTTATTATCCAATGATAAATTACTATCCTTATATAAAGAAGTATGGTTATTTTATGCTTGGATATAAATGCGATTCTAAAGGTGATTTGAAATATATTGTTTATGGAGTTCCTGGCAAAAAGGATCAAGATGAACAACCTTATTCAGGAAAAACAGGATTTGTTACTTGGATGAATGATAATAAAGATAATGGTGTTGGTTGCTGGTTAATGTTCTATGATTACAAAAATTCAACTGTAGTAGCACCTATGAAATAAGGTAAGTAATTATGAATAAAAAGCAATTTACAGTAACTTTTACTTTAGTTTTTCTGATGATTTTATTAGTATTTGTCCAAAGATTTTTTGATGATAAATTTAAAGATATAGCCATAATGAATAAAGATATGGGGCAGTTTAAAGAATATTATTTAGATAATGGAAAATATACTTTTTTATTGCCCGATAAATGGGAAATGCAAGAATTAAAGGTTGGAGAAGCCGATATTTGCAAAGTGGAATTTAAAGATAAAGAAAATAATATTATAGGTTATATCGAAATAGGAAATGCTAATAAAAATTTAAGTTCCTTAGCTCAATTAGATATGGATAATATGGTTTTAGAACATAGTAAAGAAATTGTAGAAAACTATAAATCTAATAATAGAAAGGGTATAAGGACTAATTATAAGACTAAAGTAAAAAAAGGATACACCTTTATTAATGATAATTATTATATTCCTTTAGATGATAATGTATATGGAAAAGTTACCTTTATAGTAAAAGAAGAAAGCTATAGTGATGATATTAATGTTATTTTTAAAGCTATTGTAAATAGTTTAAAAAGTTAAGGATTTGCTATTACTAGTGTAAAGTATTATAATTTATATATATTAGGAGAAGCTAATAAGCTTCTCCTAATTATATATTAAAATAAATTAATAAAGTAAGGAGAGAGCAACGGTTGAAGAATGTTAGGATCTTATTTTTATGTTTAATTATAGCTATATCAACATGCTTGTCTGGTTGTACTTTAGTAGATAACACTTTAGTAAAACTTAATTTTAAAAATGATGATTTTAGATACTTAAAAGAAAGTAGAGTTGAAAAAATAGTAATTCAAAGTACAAGAGATTCAGGTTTTAGATTTGTTATAAATGATACTAATGCTATTAACGATATATATAATATTTTAAGTGATGGAAAAGTAAAAAAAGAAAGGACTTCCCTAGATCCAGATTATTATTTTGAAATTTATATTGGAGATGAAGTGAAAAAATATAACTATGCAGTAAGTGTTGATGAAAGAGGAGTAGGAAACTTTTATGATGAAGATAATTGTTATTTGGTTTCCAAAAATTTAGATGATACTATATTGCAAAATCTTTCAACCATAAGGAAACCTAGAAACTTTGAAGATATATATTATAATAGTATATTAAAAGTATTAGAAAAGAAAAAAGATGAATTAACTTCTTCTGATAATAAAGTAGGAATTAACATAAGTGGAGATGTAGATTGCTTAAAATATATGTTTTCAGTTGATTTAAAAAGCTTTGAATCTGATTTAGATAAAGTTGTACCAGGAACAAGGCTTATAGATAATGACAGTTCGAATTTTGATACTGTTATAACTGTAAAAAATAGAGGATATAGCACAAAAGTCTTCAAAACAGCTATAGTAGTTGATAATAAAAAAGATAAAAGTTATGAAACTTACTATGTTGAAGGAGTTTATGAATATAAAAGTTGGACTATAACAGTAAGTGAACCAAATGAAAAACCAAAGAATTGGTAATTATTGAGGAGGATAAGAGAATGGGTAGTTGTGAAAATTGTGCAAGTAAAGATAAATGTGCATCAAAAGGAATTACATCATGTGAAACTACATTTAAGGTTTTACCAAAGTATGGAGAGATAAAGAACGTAATTGGTGTAATTAGTGGTAAAGGTGGAGTTGGAAAGTCTACAATAACAGGTATTATGGCTTCACTTTTAAGAAAAAAAGGATATAAAGTAGGAGTTTTAGATGCAGATATTACAGGCCCATCTATGCCAAGATTTTTTGGCATAAATAAAGAAAGAGCAGTAATAACGCCTATTGATGAAAATACAGTTAAGTTTACACCAGTAGAAACTAAGAGTGGAATAAAAGTGATGTCTTTAAATTTAGTAACTCAAGTAGAGGATCAGCCAGTAATTTGGAGAGGTCCAGTAATTACTGGAGTATTAAATCAATTATATGTGGATACTGAATGGGGAGATTTAGATTATTTACTAATAGACATGCCACCAGGAACAGGAGACATAGCATTAACAGTAATGAATGATTTCCCATTAAAAGAACTAATAATAGTTTCTACACCACAAGACATGGTATCAATGATTGTTAAAAAGGTTGTTACTATGGCTGAAAAGGTTGGAATTAAAATAAGAGGTGTAGTTGAAAACATGTCTTATATAATGTGTCCAGGTTGCGAAAGTAAGTTACGTATATTTAGTAAGAAATCTGCAGAAGAACATGCAGAATACTTAGGAATACCTCTAATAGGAGAACTTCCAATAGATGTAGAGTTTACAGAAGCCTTAGAAAATGGAACAGCTGAAGAATATGTTTTAGATAATCCTTTATATTCATTAATATTTGAAGGTCTATATTAATAAGATTTATAAATTAGGCAATAATAGTTATGTAAAGTTCTAATGAAAGGGGTCATAACTATGAAGGCAAAAGTAGATCAAGATACATGCATTGGTTGTGGATTATGTGAATCAATATGTGATGAGTTATTTCAATTACAAGATGATGGAAAGGCTCATGCAGTACACGAAGAAGTACCAGATGGGTTAGAAGATGCTGCAAAGGATGCAGAATCTAGTTGTCCAGTTGATGCTATAAGATGTGAAGAATAGGTTAAAAAAGGATTTTATATATTAAGTATTAATAAATATATAATTTTTATAAAAGAAATAATTAATAAAATAACTTCTTCTTAGTAGTGACTATAATAAGCGTTATATTCCTATTAAATAAGGAGTTATTTTTATATTATTGGGGGAGATATATATGGAATTAAAGTTAATACACGATAAAGAAACTATTAA
Organism: uncultured Clostridium sp.; assembly: GCA_934755305.1. GTDB lineage: Bacteria > Bacillota > Clostridia > Clostridiales > Clostridiaceae > Clostridium. The sequence continues at coordinate 118,943 of CAKVLD010000005.1, forward strand.
GGAATATTTATTAGATAAAAATAAGCCTAATTTTATGTATCATTTAAGTTACTTGGAAGAAGGTTTTTGGGAATATGCACAATTTTATGGGCTTTATGAAAATGATAAGTTAAAGGCAACAGCTATATTTTGTATCAATTATGGAATACCTATATTAATAGGAAGCTCCTATATAACTAAAGATATGTATCAAGATGAAATTATAAAAATGCTTAGTAATTTTTTACCTAGCAGTATATATTGTCATTTAAATATAGATACGTATAAGCACTTACTTAAAGGTAGAATATTAGGTGAACATATTAAATATTATAATATGAAGTTAAATAAAGAGAGTTTTATAAATATTAAAGATATAGATTACAATATAGAAGTTAATAAACTTAACCCATCAAAAAAAGAAGAGCTTATAGAATTTTTTGATGAAAATCATCCAGGCTTTATGTTAGAGGAAAAGTTCTTTAATGAGGGATTATATCATGCAATAAAATTGGATAATTCTATAGTAAGTGTATGTGGTATATTTTCAGATTCAAAAGAGGTAATACAAATAGGTAATGTTGCTACAGCTATAAATTATAGAAAAAGAGGATTAGCGCGACGTTGCTTATATGAAATAATAAAAACTATTATGCCTATGAATAAGGAAATTGTATTAAATGTGAAGCAAGATAATAAAAATGCACTTAATCTATATTCTAAGATGGGCTTTGAAGTTATAGGGGAGTTTGAAGAAGTAACATTTGAATAACTTTTATTACTTATAGTAAAAAAGAATGTATTAAATAATAGAAATTTAGATTTTACTAAATTGATATTAATTCAATACATTCTTTTAATTATATATTTGAATAATTTTTATTTGATACAAGTTTTTTTAATGGAATAATAGCTAATATAACCATACAAATTACAGCATCTGAAGCTACCATAGGTGCATTTACAACAAAAGAATATATCCATGGATTCATACCATAATCAGCAGCATATGCTCCAAAGAAGACAAGCCCTGATATAAAATGACATATAAACTTAGTGAAGAATGCCACAGCAGTTCCTACTAAAGGTTTGTCTTTAAAGTAACCAGCTAATCCTATTGCTAATGATGGTAAAGGATAATCAAATAAAATTTGAACTGGGTGAACAAAATATGGATCAAGGAATAAGTTTAAAAGCCCATATAAAAATCCAGAGAGCATTCCAACTTCAGGTCCATACATAAAAGCTATAAGAAGTAAAGGAACCATTCCTCCAAGGGTAACGCTACCTCCCATAGGAAAATGATATATTCTAAAGATTTGTAATATACAGGCTAAAGCTAAAGCTAAACCTATACGAGTAATCATTTTAGCATCTAACTTAACCTTTTTAAATATTAATAAAGCTATAATGATAATACCTAATCCAAGTAATCCAAACAGTGATGTAAAGTTATTTGTGATTTCTTGAAGTTTTTCTGAAAAACCACTAAAGTATGAAGTAAATCTTTCAGACCAATCAGCAAAAATTTGCATAAAAAATCCCCCTTTTAATGAGAAAATTTTGCTATTTATTTAATAATACATTATGTAATTTTATGACATGTGTTAGAAAAAGTCAATAAAACTATTAGTTAAGGTATTAGAAGATACAGCATTTCTACTACAGCTTATATTAGTGTCAGATAGATGAACAGATTCGCCTACATTAGTATTAGATATTAGTTTAAGTGGAATAGTAGCGACACTACCATCTTCTAAAGCAACAAAAGCATCTAAAGCATTTTTTTCAAGAACAATTACTTTCATTAGTTATTAACCTGAACTATCAAGATAATAGTTTCCTTTCTTTAAGAATAAAATCTTCTCAAAATATAGGATGGTCATAAAAAAAGAAGATATACTTTAAAGTTAAAGTATATCTTTGTAAATATCAGTATATATAATTTGAAATACTTCTAATGCCTCTTCTATTTTGGATTTTAAAAGAACTTTTTTCTTATTAAAGTCTTCTAAACCAGCATCGGTTATTGTGTATATTTTTTGGAACTTTTTTTTGGGATTATCCCATTCTCCAATTATATATCCTTGCTTTTCTAATTTTTTTAGTAAAGGATATATGCCACCAGTACTTGGGGTCCAAAGTCCACGAGTTCTTTCACTTATTTTATGAGATATATCATTACCATTAGAAGGAACTATACTTAATATATAAAGGACATATATAGGTAATAAGCCTTTGGTGAATACTTGACCTACTGCCTCTTTTTCTTTTTCAACTTTTTTTAATTCCGATAGCTTACGTTTATATTCTTCATATAATCGTTTTTCTTCAGCTCGTATATCTTTTACAGGCATAGAATTATTCAACCTCTTCGATAACAAAACCAATTAAGCCAGGGCCAGTATGAATACCTAAAGAAGATCCTATAATACCTCTATGTATTTCATTAATGTTATCAAAATCCTTAACTGCTTCAAAAAGGACATCGCCTTCTTCTTGAGCTCCACCATCCATAACCCAAAGATTACATTTTTTATTAGTTAAATATCCTTTAGCTATTTCTTTAAGTTTGCTTATAGCTTGTTTTTTTCCTCTTATTTTAGCATAAGTATGATAAACACCGTCATCGCCTACAGTAATCAATGGTTTTAAATTAAGAAGTTCACCGATTGTACCAGCTACTTTTCCTATTCTTCCACCTTTTTTTAGATATTCTAATGTATCTACAATAAAGTATGTATGAACTTTAGTGCGTAATTTTGGTAACACTTCTATTATTTCTTCAAAACTTTTACCTTCTTCAATTAATTTAGCAGTAGAAAGTACTAAAGCACCTTCAGCCATAGTAAGGGTTTTTGAATCGTAAACATAAGAAGTTAGATTAGGATGATTTTCAAGAGCAAGTCTAATGGAATTCCAAGTTCCTGAAAGTTCTGAAGAAATAGTTATACATATTATATGAGTATAACCTTCTGCTTCTAAATTACATAATATATTTTCTATTCTTTGAACACTTGGTAATGATGTAGATGGCATTTCTTCTTTTAATCTACGATATATTTCAGCTGGTTTAATGTTAATTCCATCTTCATATTCAGAACCATCAGAATAAATTATTCTAAATGGGGCAAGCTGTATATTGTATTTTTTCATTAAATCTACAGATATATCAGCAGCGCTATCTGTTAATAAAGCTATTTTTTGCATTAAGATACCTCCTAGGAATTTAAACTATAGCATTATTGATATAGTTTATTATATCACTATTGATAATGTTAACTATATCATTATTGATAAAGTTAATCAATGAATATTTTGGAAAAAGTTTAGTGTTGGAGGTTGGTCAAAATGGGTATATAATTATAAGTAGCTCAAATTGTACAAAAGGAGTAGATATGGGGGATAATGTTTTTATAAATATATGTTTTTCTATTCTAGTAATTATTATATTGGTTTTTATAATAAGAGTATTAATTTTAAAGAAAAAAATTAAAAATATTAATAGGTTGCAAAAGGAAATCAATATATTAGGAGATGATATATCTCTATTACAAAAGAATAAAGAAACCTATAAATACGCATTAGATGAAACGATTAGATTACTAGGAAAAGGTGATAGGGGCAATATCTTAATAAAAAATTCTGATGGAACATTCAAGTGCATAGCAAAAATGGAATCAGAAAAATATAAAAACAAGAAAATATTTGATGTAGGTGATGTAAAAAAATATAAGAATATTTCTATTTTAAATAGAAATATTCTTAATATTGGAACAGTACTAGTTTCACCATTAAAATATCATGGGGATATAATTGCTTTAATAAAAATAGAATCTTTAAAATTATTTAAAAAGTTTAATGAAGAAGACGTAATTATTATGAAGCAAATCAGACATGAGTTTGAAGTAGCCATAAGAAATTATATTGCTCAAGAAAAACTTAAATATATAGCTACCCATGATGAACTTACTGATTTATATAATAGAAGATACTTCAATGAAATCTTTGAAGAACAACTAAAATTAATGAGCAATAAGAAAAGTAAGGGATACCTTGTAGTTATAGATTTAGATAATTTTAAGATAATTAATGATTCATATGGACATGTTCAAGGAGATAGAGCAATTATGGCTATGGCAGATGCTATGAGAGATATCTTAGATGTAACCGATACCTATGCAAGAATGTCTGGAGATGAATTTATAATTATATTTAGAAATAATACTTATGAAGAAGTAGAAGAGAAACTAATAAAGATCAGAAAAAAGATTCGAGAATCTAGAGGTGATTTAGAAATAGATTTTACTTATGGTATAGCTGCTATAAATTACGAAGAAACTCTAGATAAAGATGAACTTTTTGCTAATGCAGATAAAGCTATGTATGATAATAAAAAAATTAAAAAAGTGGGAAGATAAATTTAGTAAATAAAAAGTGCTTCAGCTATTAATAAGAGTAATAGTTCAAGCACTTTTTTATATATTAATTAATATTTATTCTAGTTTTACTATCAACTATATGCCAAATAGTTTTTCCTGGAGATAAAGGAACCTCATTATTGGATGTATCATATAAGGTGGTTTTCGAGTCATTAGCGAGTTTTTTCCACTTTATATTTAGTATTTTACCTTTACTTAATAATAAACCTTCACCTTCGCCAGATAAGCGTATATTTAGATGAAGTTTATCTGAACTTAAAGATATATCTGTTTTTTGAATAATTATATTTGTAAAAGCTAATTGTTTGTTATTATTCTTGTCCATTGCTTCTTTGGAATCCATAAATTTTAAAAAGTAACCATCTTTATAAGTATAATTTGTAGAATAGTTATTATTGATAATTATATCTATACTATTAACAGATTTAAGTTGATTATTATTATAAAAATCCTCATTAAAAGTATTAAAAGGAGAATTGTTTATTTTTTTATTTTTGTCCTTTAAATATTTTTGGATATTATCAAATGAAGTATATAAATTGTGAGGAGCTTTTCTAGTTTTATCTCTCCAAAAATAAGATCCATTTGAGATTTCGTTAATACTTACTAAATTTTGATCCTTTTCAATAATCTTTAAAGCTTCATCTGAACCACCACAATGAGCAAAGGGAAGATTAAGCTCTTTTGCAATATCTATGAAGTAAGGGCGAACACTTCTTATTGGTCCAATTACAGAAGGTTTATTAGTATGAAAAAGAGCTATAAATCTAGGAATGCCTCCTTCAGCAGAAGTTTCATAAATTATATCAGCGTCAGATAAACCACTTTGAGGTCTAGAGAGTGTGGAGTTTTCAATCATAGCCATAAATGAAGTGGCTCCATTGTCATCTTTTAAACATTTTTCTCCTGTATAATAATTATAAAAATTTTCATTATTAGCAGTTGATTTGGGTTCTTCTGTCTTTTTTGATTGTTCACTTGATATATCTTTTGACTTTCTATTTTCACATCCAATACAAAATATTAAAAAAGAAAAAATAAAAATTAATAATAAAAATTTTTTTCTCATAATAGTAGTCCTCCTAAATATTGAGATAGCTTAATTATAGTATTAAATGTAAAAAAATTCCATATAAAAATAGTGTCAAATCATAAAATACTATAAAAAATAGAGTAAAAAGAAGTATATAGTAAAAATAAACGGGATAGATGAATAATTAAATTTCTTGGCTGATTGCTATATTATAGTTAATGAAGTATAATAATTTTTGGACTTAAACATATACTATATATGGTGTTTGTGCGTTACATAAACACCATATATAGTATATGTTTATATGTTATATAGAACTACATATAGTAAAGGGAGAGTGGATCAATAGTGCTACGTGTTATAAAGAGAGATGGAAGAATATCCGAATTTAATGTAGAGAAAATTACTAATGCCATAAAGAAAGCAGCTAATGACATACAAACAAAGTTAGGTGAAAAAGAGGTTTCTGAAACTGTTAAAAAGGTAGTAGAATATATAAATAATAGTAGCAAAGAAGATATTACAGTTGAGGAAATACAAAATTTTGTTGAAGATGCATTAAGAAATAGCTCTCATTTACAAGTAGCTAAAGCTTATTCAAGTTATAGAAATGAAAGAACAAGAATAAGAGAAATTAAATCAGATCTTATGAAGGCTATACAAAAGATAGGTATAGAAACTGATAGAGATAATGCTAATGTAGGTAATAATTTTAGCTCAAAGCTTTTAAGAATAGCTTCAGAATCTAATAAGTGGCATAATCTTTCAGCAATGCCTAAACATTTAGCTAAAGCACATGAAACAGGCGATTTATATTATCATGATTTGGATAGTTATAATTTAACAACAAATTGTTTACATATACCTACTAGTGAAATGTTAAGGAATGGATTTAATACAGGGTATGGGACAATAAAAAAACCTAGAAGAATAGAAACAGCAGCAGAACTTTCATGTATATTATTACAATCAACTCAAAATGATATGTTTGGTGGTCAATCTCATCCGGATTTTGACAATGATCTATCGGAATTCGTTGAACCAACAAGACAAGAAATAATTACTGAATTTAAAGAACTAGGTGTACCAGAAGAGAAATTTGATGATTTAGTAGAAAAGAAGTTACATTCAAGAATACATCAAGCAATGCAAGGGGTAGTATATAACCTTAATACAATGCATTCAAGAGCAGGGTCTCAAGTACCTTTTAGCTCAGTAAATATAGGAATTCCACGTTCTAAAGATGCTGCATTAGTATGTGAAATATTTTTAGAAGAATATAATAAGGGGTTAGGTAAAGGAGAACAACCTATATTTCCTAACATAATATTTAGAGTTAAAGAAGGTGTTAATAGAGAGAAAGAAGATCCATATTATTACCTTTATGAATTAGCATGTAAAGTTGCAGCAAAAAGAATGAATCCAACATTTATGAATATAGATGCTGATTTTAATAAGAAATATTATGATCAAGGATATTTACCAGCAACTATGGGATGTAGAACGTATTTAATGTCTAATGTTAATGGTGAACCAGGATGTAAAGGAAGAGGAAATATTGCACCCGTTACTATTAATTTACCTAGAATAGGAATAGAAGCAAACCATGATTTAGATAAGTTCTTTGAGCTATTCCAAGAAAAAATAGATTTAGCAAAAGAATCATTAGAACATAGATATAATGTTCTTAAGAATTTAAGAGTTAAGGATTTACCTTTTGTTGCAGGGCAAGGTTTAATGAAAGGTTCTGAAAACTTAGGGCCAGAAGATTCTATAGAACCAATATTAAAACAAGGAACATGGGGAATAGGATTTATAGGGCTTGCAGAAACTTTAGTTGCTTTAATAGGTAAACATCATGGAGAAGATGAGGAAGCTAGAGAATTAGGATATAAGATAGTTTCTTTTTTAAGAGAAAATACAGACAGATTTACTAAGGAAACTAAACTAAATTGGAGTACATATGCTACTCCTGCAGAAGGCCTATCAGGTAAGTTTATAAAGCAAGATAAAATATTATTTGGAAAAATTAAAGGGGTTACAGATAAAGATTATTATACTAATAGTTATCATGTTCCTGTTAAATATCCTATATCAATAAAAGATAAAATAGACATAGAAGCACCATATCATAAGCTATGTAATGCAGGACATATTAGTTACATTGAAGTAGATGATACTCCAGACACACAAACTATAATGGACATAATTAATTATGCTTATAAAAATACTAATATAAGTTATTTGGGGGTTAATTTCCATATAAAATATTGTAGAGATTGTGGAACAACTCTTCATAACCATGAAAATAAATGTCCAAAATGTAATAGTGACAGTATTCAAGGTATTTCAAGAGTAACAGGTTATTTAAGTTTAGATGAAAGATTTGGTCCAGGAAAATGTCAAGAAAGAGCAGACCGAATTACTCACACAGAAAACCATGAAAAAGTTTATAATTTATAATATTTAGATAATTATTAAGATCGTTGTAATAAGAATTATAACGGTCTTTTTTGTAGAAGTTTTAATTTTAAAATTGAATTTTTATAAAAAAATCTTGCAATAATAAATATGTAACCTCATAAAAATGTAAGAAAAATTAATTATATTGAAGGTAATGTTTATGTTTCTTGCAAAATAATATTAAATATAGAGTCTTTTTTGTTGTTATTTAATATTCTATATGTTAGAATAATATGGTAAAAATAAGCTGGGAAAATATTTTTAAAATGCTATTGGGGAATTTTGTTTTGAAAATATAGCCTAATAAAAGTAAATAATGGGGGCGATTTATTATGACAGTTAAAAGATTAAGCGATGGAAAAAGAATTTATATTGTAGATACAACCCTTAGAGATGGTGAACAAACCGCTGGGGTTGTTTTTGCTAATGAGGAAAAAATTGCAATTGCAACAATGTTAAGTGAAATAGGAATAGATCAACTTGAAGTAGGAATTCCTACTATGGGTGGAGATGAAAAAGAAGCTATTAAAGCTATAGTTAAGAAAAATTTAAAAAGTAGCATAATGGCTTGGAATAGACCTGTTATTTCTGATATTGAACAATCTATTGATTGTGGAGTAGATGCAGTAGCTATTTCAATATCTGTTTCTGATATTCATATTAAAAATAAACTTAAAAAATCAAGAGAATGGGTATTAGAAAAGATGGTTGAAGGAGTAGAATTTGCAAAGAAAAATGGTCTTTACGTTTCAGTAAATGGAGAAGATGCATCTAGAGCTGATCAAGAATTTTTGGTTAAGTTTATAAAAACAGCAAAAGAGGCTGGAGCAGATAGATTTAGATATTGTGATACTGTTGGTGTCATGGGACCTTTTAAAATAGAAAAACAAATAAAATATTTATATGAACAAACAGGTTTTGATATAGAAATGCATACTCATAATGACTTTGGTATGGCTACAGCTAATGCTATTGCAGGAGTAAGAGCAGGGGCAAATCATGTTGGCTTAACAGTAAATGGACTAGGTGAAAGAGCTGGTAATGCAGCTTTAGAAGAAGTTTTAATGGCTTTTAAATATGTTTATGGAATGGATGTAGATGTTGATACTACGAGGTTTAGAGAAATATCAGAATATGTATCAAGAGCATCAGGTAGAGAACTTCCTAAGTGGAAAGCTATTGTTGGTACAAATATGTTTGCGCATGAATCAGGAATTCATGCAGATGGTGCTATAAAGAATCCTAAAAATTACGAAGCTTTTGAACCAAATGTAGTTGGACTTGAAAGACAAATAGTAATAGGTAAACATTCTGGTAAAGCAGCTATAATAAATAAGTTTAAAGAGTATAATATAGAATTAACAGATGAAGAGGCTACAGCAGTATTAGAGCACGTAAGAACTTTATCAGTAAGGCTTAAGAGAAGTCTTTTTGATAAGGAAGTAGTCAAATTATATAAAGATTATAAAGCACAAAAGTAGTGTTTAAACATATGCAATTAATAGCAATTTAATATAGGGGGAAAACCATGGGAGATAATTTAGTATATAAGATTCTTAAGAAACATATTGTAGAAGGTGAACTTAAAGTAGGAGAGCCAATAGCATTAAAAATAGATAGAACATTAACACAAGATTCAACAGGTACAATGGCATATTTGCAATTAGAAGCTATGGGAATAGATAGAGTAAAAACAAAGAGATCAGTAGCATTTATAGATCATAATATGTTACAACAAGGATTTGAAAATGCAGATGATCATAAGTTTATACAAACAGTTGCATCTAAGTATGGAGTATATTTTTCAAAGCCAGGTAATGGGATATGTCACCAAATATTCTTAGAGAGATTTTCAGTACCAGGGGATACATTAATAGGTTCTGATAGCCATACACCAACAGCTGGTGGAGTAGGAATGTTAGCTATGGGAGCTGGCGGACTTGATGTTGCTCTTGCTATGGGTGGAGGTTCATATAATATAAATACTCCTAAAGTAGTTAAGATTGAGTTATTAGGAAAGTTGAATAAAATGGTAGCTGCTAAGGATATTATTTTAGAAGTACTTAGAAGATTAACTGTAAAAGGTGGAGTTGGAATAGTATTTGAGTATGCAGGAGAAGGAGTAAAGACACTTTCAGTTCCAGAAAGAGGTACTATAACTAACATGGGTGCAGAGCTTGGAGCTACTACATCAATATTCCCAAGTGATGAGAGAACATTAGAATTCTTTAAAGCACAAGGAAGAGAAGAAGATTGGATAGAATTAAAACCAGACGAAGATGCTGAATATGATGAAGTAGTAACTATTAATTTAAGTGAATTAGAGCCATTAACTGCAAAGCCACATATGCCAGATAATGTTGTAACTGTTAAAGAAGCAGGAAAGATTAAAGTGGATCAAGTATTTATAGGAAGTTGTACTAATTCTTCTTATGAGGATTTAATGAAGGTTGCTAAAATACTAAAGGGTCATAAAGTTGATCCAAATGTAAGCTTAGTTATTGGGCCTGGTTCAAGACAAGTTATGGAGATGATTGCAAGAAATGGAGCATTGGCTGACATTATTAGTTCAGGAGCAAGAATATTAGAAAATTCTTGTGGACCATGTATAGGTATGGGGCAAGCACCAGGAACAAATGGAATTTCACTTAGAACAGTAAATAGAAATTTCTATGGTAGAAGTGGAACATTATCAGGACAAATTTATATAGTAAGTCCAGAAACAGCAGCAGTTTCAGCTATAAAAGGCGTGTTAACTGATCCAAGGGAAATGGATGTTGATATAACAGTAGAAATGCCAAAGAAATTTATAATAGATGATTCTATGATTTTACCTCCAGCACCTACTAATGCAGAAGTTGAAGTTGTAAGAGGACCTAATATAAAGCCATTCCCAGTTAATAAGGCACTTGGAAAAGAAGTAGAAGGAAAGGTATTAATAAAGGTTGAAGATAATATTACAACAGATCATATTATGCCTTCAAACTCAAAACTTTTACCATTTAGATCTAATATACCTTATCTTTCAGAATTCTGCTTTAATACAATAGATACAGAATTCCCTAAGAGAGCAAAAGAGAACAATGGTGGATTTATAATAGCAGGAGAAAATTATGGTCAAGGTTCATCTAGAGAACATGCTGCATTAGCACCATTATATTTAGGAGTTAAGGCAGTTGTAGCTAAGTCTTTTGCAAGAATTCATAAGGCTAATTTAATTAATAATGGAATTATTCCAATGGAATTTGAAGATGGAGCAAGTTATGATAATATTGAATTATTAGATGAATTAAAAATAGAAGGAATTCAAGATGCATTAGTTTCAGGAGAAGCTGTTATTAAGAACTTAACTAAGGGAGCAGAATATAAGGTTAAGCTTGATTTAACAGATAAAGAGGTAGAAGTTATAAAGCTTGGTGGAAGACTTAATTTTGTTAAGAATAATAACTAAATAGTACAGGAATAGCATTCCTTCAAGTCTACCTATGTTATAAATAGGTAGGTTTGGAGGAATTTCTTTTTCTATAGTGGTATAATTAAGATAAATATTTGAAATTTGGGGGCTATAAAAATGAAAACAGAGGAAGCAATAAAATTAAATTTAAATTCTCTTTGTGTGTATAAGGGGATATTTGAGGATGAAATTGGGGATAAATTTAAAAGGCTTGTGGATAAAATATGTATTAATGATTCTTTAGGAGAAAACTTAAGAGCTTATAATGAATTTGTATATTCTTTATTTTCTAAAAGCAGTAATCTTAATTTCAAAGAAGTTATTGTAGATAGTATATTATTAAGTAATAATCCTTTTAATATTAGTTTAGAAGAAGAGGGTACAGTACCTGATTTTATAGAAGAAGGAATAAAGAATGAATTAAAAGCATTAGGAAATATAGTATCTGTAAATAGTAATGTTATTAAAGAAATTTTAGTTAGTAGATTTGGAACAAGTGAAGAAAATTTAACTAGGGTCACATCTTTATTAGATTGGGGAATTAGTAATAATGTATACAAAAATAAGAATAATACAGACTTTGAAATAATTAAAGCAAAGCTAATGAATGAAAATGATTGGATAAGTTGTACTTATGATTTAATAGATTTTCACAAGAAGAATGGAACAGGACGTTCTACTGCTTATAGTGCATTTGTATGGGAAAGATTTGATGGAGATGAAGAAGGGCATTTAAGAGAAGTAAAAGAACCAGATCCTATTAAACTATCAGATTTAGTTGGATATGAAATGGAACAAAAACAAATAATAAATAATACAGAACATTTTTTAAATGGAGCACCTGCGAATAACTTATTATTATATGGTTCAAGGGGAACAGGAAAATCTTCAACTGTTAAAGCTATATTAAATGAGTATTATGAGAGAGGATTAAGACTTATTGAAGTTGATAAGGAACAATTAAGTGATTTTACTAGAATAATAAGATTATTAAAACATAAAAAACAAAAATTTATTATATTTGTAGATGATTTAGTTTTTGCAGAAAATGAAGCCAGCTATTCAGCTTTAAAAACTATACTAGAGGGTAGAGTAGAAAATAGACCAGATAATATTTTAATATATGCTACTACTAATAGAAGACATTTAGTTCAAGAGAAGTTTTCTGATGGTGATGAGATTCATTCAAAAGATACTAAGGAAGAAAAGTTATCTTTAGCTGATAGATTTGGTATAACTATAAGCTTCTTTGCTCCAGATCAAAAGAAGTATTTAACTATTGTTGATTCTCTAGCTAAGAGTAGAGGAATTAATGTAGATAAGGAATACTTACATAGTGAAGCATTAAAGTGGGAAAAGTGGCATAACGGTAGATCCCCAAGATCTGCACGTCAATTCATTGACTGGTTGCAGGGAGAAGTAGGGGATAGATGTTATGGTAACTAAAAATTTGTTTGATAGTTGATTATAGATGGTGCGAAGTTTACGTTTTTACGAGGTGATTTTGGTTTGAGTAATATGATAAGACTTGCAGGGATTGCTTATGAGAGTTTAGTTAATGGTCCTGGAATTAGAAGAGTATTTTTTTCTCAAGGATGTAGACATAATTGTGAAGGTTGTTTTAATCCTGATACTCATGATTTTACTGGTGGGGAAGAAAGAGATATGGATAAACTGATTAAGGATGTTTTAGATAATCCTTTTATTAATGGTGTAACTTTTAGTGGAGGAGATCCTTTTGAAAGAGCTGAGGAGTTTTCATATATGGCTAAGGCTTTTCAAGAGAATGATAAGAATGTTTGGTGTTATACCGGTTATACTTTTGAATATATTTTAGAGAATTTAGATAAAAGGAAAGGTTGGAGAGAGCTTATTAATAATATTGATGTTCTTGTTGATGGTAAATTTGAAATTGACAAGAAAGAAGATGGATTAAGATTTAGAGGCTCAAGTAATCAAAGAATTATCGATGTTAAAAAAAGCTTGGAGACTAGGGGAGAAATAGTTATTTTAGAATATTAGTATGAACATATTCAGGAAGAATTTTTATGTCTATACACAATAAAAAGAAGTTAAAAATATTTTCTATAGTTATAAGTGTAGTTTTAATAGGAATTATTGGTGTTAGTATAAAGTAGTGGACACATTAAGTCGAACTAAGTAAAATATTATTTAGTTAAGAAAGGATGTGTCCA
>CAKVLD010000006.1 GCA_934755305.1 uncultured Clostridium sp.
CGTATTTGCCATCTTACATAACTGAAAGCCTGTAATATTCAGTATTCACTATCAAAAAAAATTTATAAATTCCTTTATGTTAAAAAAATATGAGAATACATGTTTAATCATTGTATTCTCATATATTATTAAAATTTATATATTACATTTCTTCTACAACATCTATTCCTATTAATTCTAAACCATTTTTAATTACTTGGCATGTTGCTTCAACTAACTTTAATCTTGTAGCTTTTAATACTTCATCTTCAAGATTTAATACCGAATGAGCATTATAGAATTTATTAAAATCTTTAGCTACTTCAATAACATATCTAGTTAATACTGAAGGTTCTAGCTTATCTAAAGCAAGAAGTATATTCTTATTAAAGTTTTCTAAAGTTTTAACAAGTTCAAACTCTTCTTTTGAAGTTAACTTACTAAAATCTGCTTCTGCATTAATTCCTTCTGCTCTTCTTAATATACTCTTTGCTCTTGCATATGAATATTGAACATATGGTCCAGTTTCTCCATCAAATGAAAGTATTTCTTTCCAATCAAATACTATATCCTTTTCTCTAGAATTCTTTAAGTACGTAAATACTACTGCACCTACACCTATCTTCTTTGCAACTTCTTCTTTATTAGCTAAATTAGGATTCTTTTCATTTATTATTTCAAGAGTTTTATCTACTGCTTCTCTTAAAAGGTCATCAAGTAAAATAACTTCTCCCTTTCTTGTAGAAAGCTTTCTATCTGCAAATTTAACTAACCCAAAACCTACATGTACACAATCATTAGCCCATTCTTTGCCTGCTAATTCTAATGTTTTAAATACTTGCTTGAAATGTAATGCTTGTGGAGTTCCAACTACATATACACACTTATCAAAATCATAAGTTTTCTTTCTATACAAAGCTGCTGCTAAATCTCTTGTTGCATAAATAGATGCACCATCTGCTTTTAATACTATACATGGTGGCATATTATAATCATCAAGCATTACAACTTGAGCTCCATTACTTTCCACCAATAGATTTTTTTCTTTAAGCATATCTATAACTACATCCATCTTATCATTATAGAAAGCTTCTCCAGCATAAGAATCAAATTTTACACCTAAGATATCATATACTCTATCAAATTCTTTTAAACTTAAATCTCTAAATCTCTTCCATAAAGCTTCTGCTTCTTTATCTCCATTTTCTAAAGCTTTAAAATACGCTCTTCCTTCATCTTCTAATGATGGATCTTTTTCAGCTTCATCATGGAATTTAACGTATATTCTTAATAATTCCTTTATTGGATCTTCTTCTAAAGCTTCTTCATCTACCCATCTATGATAAGCTGATATTAATTTACCAAATTGAGTTCCCCAATCTCCAAGGTGATTAAGACCTACTACATTATATCCTTCTTTTTTATACATCTTATATAACGCATTACCTATAACTGTTGAAAATAAATGACCTATATGGAATGGCTTAGCTATATTAGGCGATGAATATTCAACACAAATAGTTTTTCCTTCACCTACTGTTGATGCACCATAATTATCTTTTTCTGATAATATCTTTTCTATAGTATTCTTTGTAAAACTTCCTTTATCTACAAAGAAGTTAACATATGGTCCTAAGTTTTCTATTTTTTCAAAACCTTCACTATTTAATTTTGACTTTAATTCTTCAGCAATCATATTAGGAGCTTTTCTCATAGTCTTTGCAAGTTGAAAACATGGAAACGCATAATCTCCCATCTCAGGCTTTGGTGGAATCTCTATAAGCTGTTCAATTTTTTCAACATCTAATTCGACTTCTGTGCTAATAAGTTCAGCAACCTTCTTTTTATAATCCATTAAATTTTCCTCCTCGTACATGTTTATAAAATAAAAAAACCATCTCTTAAACATAAGAGACGGATTAAATCCGCGGTACCACTCTAATTGCAGTAAATGCCACTTAATATTTTAACGCAATTTCTTACGACTACTTCCGTAGTTTCTCCAAGGCTCTCTTCAAATTATTCTATTCATAGGGCTTACACCATCCCCTACTCGCTTTGAAATCAAATAATTCTACTTTTCTCTTCCTAGAATCATAAATATTAAATTCTTTAATATATTATACATATAAAGAACTTTTTATGTCAATATAGAATTTAAACATAAGAGTTATAATTTTTAATATAATATTATATTGAATAGTTTAGAAAGGATCACATATGACCAAAATAGGTATTATTATAATGGAAAGCACTTCTATTAGACTTATGCTTACAGAAGTTGATAATCTAGGGTATTTTAAGATAATAAATGAACTAACTTCTCCACTAAAACTTTCTAAGGATTTAATATATAATTCTGAAATACCTCAGAAAATTTCAAATAAAATACTATTAATTTTAAAAAAATATAAGACTTTTTGTGCTGCTTTCAATGTTTCTGAAATAAAAGTAATGGCAACCGTATTTTTTAACAGAGCTAAAAATAAAGAATTATTTCTAAATTTAATAAAAACAGAATTAAACTTTAATGTTACTATGTTATTACCTAAAGATGAAATTTACTATAATTATTTGGCTGTTAAAAACAGTATTTATTTTGATAGCGCCATATTAATTGATGTTTCTGGCAATTCTACTAACATAGCCTTACTTGATAAAGAAAGTATAACAACTAGTTTTTCTTTACCCATAGGTAGTATAAACTTATCCTATACATATAACTTGCAGGATAATATCACCAAAGAGGATTTAGCTAAAGCAATATTATGTATAGATAAAGAATTAGAAACTATTAAAGAATTAAAAAATACTAAAGTTGATACTTTAATACTTGTAGGAGATATTATTCAAAGTATCGGACGAATAAGTAGAATCAGAAAAAAATATCCTCTTTGTCTATCACATAATTATAAAACTAGCGATATTGATATTGAAAATATATTTAATCTACTAAAAAGTAAAAATCTTATTCAAAGAAAAAGGATAGCTGGATTAACTTCTGATATGGCTAATATTATAGTAGGTGGCACAACCATAGTTAATGAAATTATCTCCTTTTTAAATATCTCCAATATAACTATTTCTAGTAGGAATCTAAAAGATGGTATAATGTATGAATATGTTTTTAAAAATTATTCTCTATCAACTGATATTTTAGATTATAGTTTAAATGGATTACTTAATACTCTTAATATAGATAAAAAACATGCAAATTATATATATTGGATAACTCAAAAATTATTTAATGAACTAAAACCTCTTCATAAACTCAGAAATAATTATGATAAAGTTATAAAAACTGCCTCTTTACTCCATGACTCTGGTACAACCATAGGATACTATAACCATCATAAACATTCTTTTTATTTAATTTTAAACTCATATATAAATGGTTTATCTCATAAAGAACTCTTATTAAGTGCAGCTATATCAGCTTCTCACAGAAATAATAGCTATGTTTTTCCTTATTTAAAATATGCTTGTTTAATAAGCAAAAATGATCTTAATATAATTGATAAAATAGGCATTTTATTAAGAATTGCTGAAAACTTAAATATAGACAGGCAAACATATATACATGATATAAAAGTTAAATTTGATAAAAACTTAGTTACTATATTTCTATATTCAAAAGAAAACTTATCATTAGAAATAGAACAAGCTGAAAAATCAATAAGAAAATTCAGAGAAGTATATGATAGAAACTTAGTATTTAAAGCAATTAATTATTAAAATAAAAATAAGAGGTTATTTTATTAAAAAATAACCTCTTATCTTTATTTTAATCTAGCTCTTAAAAACATAGTTTTCATACCTAAATTAGTAAACTTTGTTTCATATTCTGTCATTAAATTTTGAGTAAAATCCGAATTATGTAAATCATAAGTTACAAATTCTAATTCAAAACCACATTCTTTAAAATATTCTTGTGAATCATTAAATAAATCAGTGTCATCTGTTTTGAACCATATTTCAGATCCTGGCTTTAAAAACTTTTTATATTCTGTTAAAAACTTTGTATGTGTAAGCCTTCTTTTCTTATGTCTATCTTTTGGCCATGGATTACAGAAATTAATATAAATCTTATCTATTTCATCTTTATCAAATAATTCACTAACAAAATTTATATTTAAAGCGACTATTCTACCATTTCTTATTTCTTCATGCTCTTGAACTTTTCTTAAAGCATATACTAAAACTTCATCTTTTAAATCTATAGCTATATGATTTACATCTGGGTACTTTAAACAATTTTGCGTTAAAAATCCTCCTCTACCACATCCAAGTTCTAAATGAATAGGATTATTATTACCAAATTCTTTTTTCCATTGGCCTTTCAATGATCTAGGGTCCTTTATAAATAAATCACTTGCTTCAAGTTCTGGTCTAGCCCACCATTTTTTTCTTAGTCTCATATTTTTCCTCCTAAAGTTATATTCCTACAATTGTTGTAACTATATTCAAAATAATTCTAATAAGGCCTGAAACAGGAACAGATATCAATCTTCCTCCCAAAAGAATAACAACTAAAATTATATAATTTCCATACCTATCTATTAATCCACTATACTTATAAAACAAATCTGGTTTTAAATCTCTAACTATCCAAAATCCATCTAAACCAGGTATAGGTAATAAATTAAACACAAATAAACTAACATTTAAAGAAAAAATCATTCTAAATATATCAGTTATTATTTGAGGTACAGCCACATTTGATGTATATTGTACTTTTATCAAAAGTACCCATATAAAGCATCCTACAATAGACAATAACAAATTCATCATTGGCCCAGCTAAACTCACCTTTAAATCATCTTTATAGTAATCTTTAAACATACTTGGATTAGTTTCTACTGGTTTAGCCCATCCAAATCCCATTATCAATACTAATATAAACCCTATAGGATCTATATGTTTAGCTGGATTTAAAGTCAATCTTCCTTGAAATCTTGGAGTCTTGTCTCCTAATTTATCAGCTACTTTAGCATGAGCATACTCATGAAAAGTAAATGCTATAATAATAGCTGGTATAATTATTAACTTTTCGTATATACTTATGTTCATTCTAATCTCCTATCATTACTTATTCATGAAATGTATTATATCATATTACGAGGAAATATAAAAACTCCTATAGAATTTTCTACTAGGAGTTTTCATATTTATATCACTATTTATTACTTTTCTTCATTTAAACTTTTTATATATATTTTTCCGTTATCCGAAGTACATACTACTCTATTATTAACCGATACAAATTTTCCTTCATAACTAACAACTTCTGAAGTAGTTAAATTAGTTATTTTTCCTTCTAAACTATCATTAATTAATATTTCACCTTTATCATTAATATATGTATCTTTAGCTGCCTTCGATTTTTCTAAAGGAACTGTACTCCAAGATGATGTTGGAGTATCTAAAGTACCATAAATCACTTTAGATATTTTATTATCAACAACTTCACCTACATAAACAATATCGTTATTATCTACTGATAGTAACTCAACGTTTTGAATGTCTCCAAAACTTATTTTATTTATATTATCATTTGAATAATAATAAAATCTTCCATTAACATCATCTTCATATATCATAACATCTTTATGCGGAAATACTTTCAAAGAACCAAGTTTAGGAACCTTAACACCTATATTAGTCATCTTTTCATTAATATCTATCCTATAAATAGCTGCATTCTTTCCACCATTACTAATAGCTACATAAGATACTCCTGAAAGAGTAGTAGTAACTATTGAATCTACTTTCATACCTTCTTTATACTTACATACTTCCTTTAAAGGTACTTCTGATTTACTTTTAGCATCAAAATTTACTATACTAATTACTTTTTCATCAGAATCATTTAACTTTTTCTCTGCAATAGTTATTCTATTTCTATCTGGTAACCATTCTGCATATAATACTTCTACATCGCCACTATTAGTTATAATTTCTTCTTTAGAACCTGATTTTGTATCTATTAAATAGAACTTATCTGATAAAAAGTATGTAACATATTTTCCATCAAAAGAACATTTAATATCCTCTGCATTAGCTGGAATATCAATGCTGACATTTGATACAGCAGCTTGTTGTGTAACTTCTGTAAACTCAAAATCTGAAGAATGTTTAAAAAATACTTTATCTAAAAATAATAATCCAGCAGCTTGCATCATAATAGATAACATAGCCCATAGTATAATCTTTTTAAATACTTTCATTTATTCTACCTCTCTTGCCTATTTTACTATAATTGCTGTTGGTATCGATCTTTCACCAAAAGCATAAGAAGGTGTATTTACAACTTCTTCATTATAATACATAGTTGCAGATTTTCCTCCATCTAATGTAGCTGCTGTTACACATTCTAATTTACTCATTACTTCTTGTGCTTCCTTTAATGTAGCAGCTATTCTACTCCCATGAACTCTTGCATCTAAAACTGCTAATACTATACTTCCGTCAGCACGTTGACCAATTAATGTTCTTGGAGAACTTCCTTCTCCTCCATCTCCACCTGGTAAACTTACCGACTTACCTTTACTAACTAAAACTGTTGTATTGTAACTTACTGCTTCTGTTACTTTCATCTCTTTTAATTCTTCTGTACTAAAACGCCCTGCAACTAATTTACCTTCTGCAGTAATACCAACTGTTCCAAGTTCTTTACCTGCAGTATCATCATAAACAATTTTTCCCTCTGAAATAATAACTCCTGATGGTGTTCCTCCATTTGCAGTCCATTGAGCTGTATCTGCTTCATCTGTAAAAGCGCCACCATTTACTGCTGCTACGGCTCCATTATTCATTGCTATTTGTGAAGTTGTTTCTCCTTCAGGATTAGCAGAATTTAATTTAGAAGTATACCCAACTTTAACTCTTGTAGGGTTATTTATTATAAGTACATGTCCTGTAAAATTATTATTTTTATCTAAAGTTGCATATGTTATATTATTATCCTTAACTTTAGGTATATTTATTAAACTTCCATCTGTATTTTCAACGTTATTTTCATCGCTTTGCTTATCACCAATTATTTCTGATATCTTTTCATCAGATAAAAATGTTGTAGCTAACCACTGATAATTCATTGATCCCATAGCTGTACCAACAAATCTTGATTTTGCATTTTCAAAAGGTCCATATAAAAGTACAAAAGGTGCAGTTACAATTGTAAAAACTAATTCAAACAAAATAAATCCAACCATCAGTCCCCAGCTAAACTTTTTGCTCGTCCTTTTTCTTTTCTTATTTTCATGCCTCACATTTTTATTTATTTTATTATCCATTACTTACCTCTCTGTGTAATTTCTTTTTTAGAGAATATTTCAGTCCATTAATTATATAATTAATCTTAAATTATATCAATAAACGTAACTTTATTTTAATATTTTTCTTATTAATTATACTTGTAATTTTACCTTTTGTAAAATTATAAAATTACATGTTAAATAATATCTAAAAATATATTTTAATTTTATTTACTCATTTGTGCTAAAATTATATAAAAAACTAATAAGGAGATTTTACTATGAATGATAAAAATTCACTTTCACCAGAAAATTTTATTTTGAAATTAAAAGAAAACTCTTTAAACTATAATTATAATTATTTTGATACTTTAGATTCTACAACAACTATAGCAAGAGAAAAAGCTAAAGAAAATAATAAATTTAATTCTATAATTATTGCAAAAAGACAAACTAATAGTAAAGGAAGATTTGATAGAGTCTGGACTTCTCCTGAAGGTGGGCTTTGGTTTTCTATTGTATTAAAACCAGAAATACAATCTAATTATGCTTCAAGTATAACTCAAATTGCTGCTGCAGCTTTAGTTAAAGCTTTAAATAATATGAATATAGATTGTAAAGTTAAATGGCCTAATGACATTTATCTTAATAACAAAAAACTTTCTGGGATACTAACAGAAATGAAATGTACAAACTTTGATGTAAACTACATAATAATTGGTATAGGTATTAATGTAAATATAAAAGATTATCCTGAAGAATTAAAAGATATAGCTACCTCTTTATTTATTGAAAATAAAAAAGAATATGATCTTAGTGAAATTCTTTTAAATTTCTTAAAAGAATTTGATGTTCTATACACTAACTTATTAAAAAATCATGATTCTTATGAAGCAATACAAATTTGTAAAAAGAAATCTATACTTCTTAATAAAACAGCATATTTAATAAAAAACGGACAAAAAGAGCAAGTAAAATGCATTGGAATAACAGATGATGGTGAATTATTAATAAAAGATTCCCTAGGAAATATTTCAACAATTCTAAGCGGAGAAATCTCATTTCATTAATTAAATTATGTTTAATATTTTTTAGTCAAGTAATTTTGAAATATACAAAAGGTTCAGACATTTGCTGGATAGTGACATTTTTTAATACTTATTAGTATTTCATTCAAATCCTAATCACTCGTAAGCAAATATCTGAACCTTTTTTAGTTTTCACAACATTAAAGTAATTCTATTCCATATTCTTTGCAAAATTCAATATTTTTTTCATCCCATACAGATGCTTGAACCTCTCCAATATGTGCTTTTCTCAAGAAGTACATACATATTCTTGACTGTCCAATTCCTCCACCTATTGTATAAGGTAATTCACCATTTAAAAGTTGCTTATGAAAATCTAGGTTCTTTCTTTCTTCACAATTAGCTTTCTTTAATTGTTCTTCAAGAGACTTTTCATCCACTCTAATTCCCATAGATGATAACTCAAAAGCTCTATCTAAAACAGGATACCAGAAAAGTATATCTCCATTTAACGTCCAATCATCATAATCTGGAGCCCTTCCATCATGTTTTTCACCTGATTTAAGTAAATCTCCTATTTGCATTAAAAATACTGCTCCCTTATCCTTACATATAGCATCTTCTCTTTCTTTAGGAGTAAGAGATGGATACATATTTTCTAATTCTTGAGAAGTTATAAAAAATATCTCATCTGGTAGTAATGGCTTAACATTCTTAAGCTCTGAACAAACAAACTTTTCAGTTTCTTTAAACACCTTATAAATAGTCTTTACTGTATTCTTTAAATTCTCTAATGTTCTATCTTCTTTTTTTATTATTTTTTCCCAATCCCATTGATCTACATATATTGAATGTAAATTATCTAATTCTTCATCTCTCCTAATAGCATTCATATCTGCATATAAACCTTTGCCTACTTTAAAACCATATCTATGTAAGCTTAATCTTTTCCACTTTGCTAGTGAATGTACTATTTCTACCTCCTTATTAGCAGTTAATATATCAAAATCTACAGGTCTTTCCACCCCATTTAAATTATCATTTAAACCTGTAGTTTTTTCAACAAATAAAGGCGCAGAAACTCTTGTTAATTCAAGGTTTTTTGCTAATGTCCTTTCAAAGAAATCCTTTATTGCTTTGATATGAACTTCTGTTTCTATTAATGTCTCTTCTTGTTTATAATCCTTTGGAATAATCAACCCTTCAAATTGCATTTACCTAATCCCCCTTAAAATTTTTGCTTAATATATTATATCAAAAAAATTACAAAAAAAATACTTGTTTCCATGCTATGAAACAAGCATTTTTTATATAAAATTTATATATCACATTCATTTAAATGTTTTTTTAAAATCTTAGCAGAATTAACAAGTTTACTTTCCTCTGCTTCATTTAATGGAATATCTAAAACTTTTACTGCACCATTTCTATTTATTAGTGTTGGTATAGCTAAATACATATCATCTATTCCATATTGTCCTTCAAATAAACTAGATACTGTTAATATAACATTTTCATCTCTGAAAATAGCTTCTACAATCCTTGTTACAGATAATCCTATTGCAAAGTAAGTAGCTTTCTTTCTATTAATTATTTCATAAGCTGCATTTTTAACATCTTCAGCTATAACTTCTTTGATTTTTTCATCCCATTCTAAATCAAATTGCTTTGCATATTCTTCAAAAGTTAATGAACCTATTCTTGCATTACTCCAAGCAACTACTTCACTGTCTCCATGTTCTCCAATTACATAAGCGTGTACATTGTTATTATTCATTTTACAGTATTTACCTAAAACATATTTTAATCTTGATGTATCTAAAACTGTTCCAGAACCAATCACTCTTTCTTTTGGGAATCCTGATAACTTATAAGTTATATATGCTAATACATCAGCTGGATTTGATACTACTAATAAGATAGCATTTGGATTATACTTTACTATTTCAGGTATGAATCCTTTAAATATTTGATGATTTTTACCTATAAGATCTAATCTAGTTTCTCCCTCTTTTTGTCCTGCTCCTGCAGTAATTATTACTATATCCGAATCTTTAGTTTCATCTAATCCTCCTGCATATATATTTACTGGCTTTACAAAAGAGGTACCATGTACTAAATCCATTACTTCTCCAAGAGCTTTATCCATATTAATGTCATATATACATATTTCTGTAGCTATTCCACTTGTCATTAATGCATATGCTGTAGTTGCGCCAACAAAACCTGCACCAATTATTGTTACTTTTCTTTTATCATCTTGCATCATTCGTATTTCCTTCTTTCTTTTGTCAAAAATATTGCTGTATCATACCTTTTATATTATTTATATCAAAAATTTCTCAATTTGATATTACTATTCCCAAAAATTTATTCTTTTATACCATATTTATCTTTTTTCTTAATAATAATCATCTTATTATAATTACCACTTTACAAATTATGATATAATAAATTTATTGTATTTTAACTTTGGGAGGAACAAAATGAAGTTATTAATTTTTGATACAGAAACTACTAGTATAAGGCCTGGACATATATGCCAGTTAAGTTATATTACAATTGATGCATCTTCTAAACCTCAAAAAACTATAGGAAAAAACTTTTTTATAACAGTTGATGAAATGGATCCTAATGCTGAAGCTGTTCATGGATTTTCATTAGAAAAATTATATGAATTATCTGATGGAATGTATTTTGAAGATTTACTAGAAGATTTTATAAAGGATTTTGCAGAAGCTGATTTTATTATAGGTCATAACGTTAACTTTGATGTTAGATTTCTCAAACATGAACTAGAAGATATGGGAATAGATTATGAACCCAAAAACACTTTCTGTACAATGCAATACTATAAAGATATTTGTAAAATATTAAAGCCTAACGGCGAATATAAAAACCCTAAACTAGAAGAAGTTATTAATTTCTTAAATATTACTAAAGAACAAATTTCATCTAAAGCTGATGAACTTTTTAGTGGTAGTGGTGATTATCATGATGCAAGATTTGATACAGCTGCAACTTACCTTGTAGTAATTGAAGGTATGAAAAAAGGATATATTCCTGCTGGTTTCTTTAGTTCTAAACTAAAAAAATAATATAAAAAACAAGCTATCTTAGTTATTTATGTGATAGCTTGTTTTTCATATTTCTAATGTTCTAATGTATACTTATTACTATTTTCTATTCTTTCTCTAACTGTTGGATGATCATAAGCCATCCACTTATAAATATTATTAACATCTACTGGAGTTAGATTACTTTCTATAAATCTTATTTCTAACATTCCATTAGTTATTGGATCTTTTGTAACTTCCATAGCAAATTCATCTGCCTGAGTTTCTATCCTTCTCGAATATCCTGTTTCTAAAGGAGTTATTAATATTGCCATTATATTAAATATTACTATTATAAATGGTAAATTCTCTATAGTTCTATACTCTCTTCCTTTTACTCTAATAAGTATATTATGAGCTGCTATTACTGTTAATATTAATATTATAATCTCTAATATCATAGAATTTTTAATATGATTCAACTTATAATGCCCCATTTCATGTGCTGCTACAGATAATATTTCTTTTTCACTAAGTTTGTTTAAAGTAGTGTCCCAAAATACAATTCTTCTACTGTTATGTATTCCTGTCATATAAGCATTCATACTATTAGTTTTATAACTTTTTGGAATGACTTTTATCTCTAAATTATCTATTCCTGCTTCTTTAGATAATGAAAGTAATTTATCTTTCAATTCTCCTTCTTCCATATCTACAAGCTCATTTGTATATTCATCAATGTAAGGATATAAATAATTACCTCCAATGCTTACAATAATTATTATTGCTGTCATCCATATATACCAATTTTTCTTCTTTAAATATATTAAATAAATTACTATTCCTACAGGTAACATAATTAATAAATCTTCTACGTTTCCCTTAAAATAATCCCCAATAAAACCTGTAAAACTTTGCATACTTAACCCTACTAATCTGAGCCTATAAAAACTACTAAATAAGATTTTAGGAAATATCAAAACTTCCGAAAATATGCCATAAGCTAATATAATAAATACCCCTTCTAATATTTTATTTTTAAAAGCTCTCTTCTTAATAATTTCTATACCACCATAATAGTAAAAAAGTATTGGTGCCATAAAACTAATAGCTAGACCTGTAAAAAAATAAAATTCAGAGAATTGCAGGTTTGCATCAACCTTACTTGGCATATCAGGAACTACTATTTCACCGTCTTTAACTTGATACTCTACTTTAACCTCTTCTTGTAACTTTTCTTTGTTTTTGTACTCTAAAAACATAGTACATCCAAACATTAAAATAAATATTATTGAAAATGACATAAATGTTCTTACAAGAAACTTCTTCATTACAACTCCTCCATTCCTTATATTTATATTTTAACATAAGAGTATTTATATCTAAAAAAACACATTTTGCTCTCATCATTTGTAATTGTATACATAATTGTGTATAATTTAAATAAATAACCTTCAAAGGAGATGTTTATATGACCTTTTCATCAAAAAATTTACTAACTTCCTTACTTGCTTTTGTGGGACTATCCATCTGCTTTACTCTTTTATTTGATTCTATATGGATAGGTATAATTATAGGTTTATTTTTAAGTTTATGTATTTTTTATGATCCAAAAAAATATGAAAGTTCAAAAAGAAAGTTTGAAGAAAAAGAAAGAGAGAAAAATAACAAAAATAATCTTTCAATTTAAAAAACTTCATTTAAGAGTTATATATTCATCTCTTAAATGAAGTTTTTATAATTATCTTGTGATTAATTTTTTATAACCTTCACATACTTCTTTATTCATTTCAGGAGTTCCTTCTAATGGATATGGTATATTTAATCCTTCGTACTTATTAACACCTAATAAATGATATGGTAATAATTCTACCTTTTCTACATTTGGTATGTCTTGTATGTATTCATTAAATCTTTTTATATGCTCTTCTCCATCTGTTAAACCTGGTACTACTACGTGTCTTATCCACATCTTTGTATTATTTCTCTTCATTGCTTCTAAGAAACTTATAGTTTCGTCCATTTCTCTTAAAGTTACATTTTTATAGCCTTCTCTAGTAATATCCTTAACATCGTAAAGTACTAAATCAGTATACTTTAGAATTTCATCATATTCACCAAAACCAAATCCTGCGGTATCTAAACAAGTATTTATTTCATTTTCTTTACAAAGCTTTAATACTTCTAAAAGAAATTCTGGTTGTCTTAATGGATCTCCTCCTGAAAATGTAACTCCACCGCCACTTCTTTCAAAATAAGGTTTAAATCTTTTTATTTTTCTTACAAGTTCTTCTGCAGTGTATTCCTCTCCCATATTTTGAGCCCATGTATCTGGATTATGGCAATACTTACATCTTAATGCACATCCTTGAAAAAATACTACTACTCTAACTCCAGGACCATCTACAAGACCCATTGATTCTATTGAATGTATTCTGCCCTTAACCACGTCATCCTCCGTTAATAATAATTATTATTTTAAACAACTATTTGTTATTTAATACTTTTTTATTTTAACATATATATATGGGATTTAAAATCATATAATATTACTTTCTTAAAATATCTAAAGTATGAGCACTGGCACCTAAAAGTTCAGGTCTTTCACAAGTAGACAAATGATATTCAACAAATATCTTGAAAGTTTCTTCATCCATCTCTTTTAAAATAGGTCTCATATAATCTGCTGGCCCATCTGCTGATATTAATTTAATTCTTTCAAGTCCAGCTTTATCTGAAATTTCTTTTATATCTTCTATTCTTACATAATCAAATAAGTCTTCCTTATCAGATACTGTATGAAAATCTTTTGTTAGCTTTCCATCTTTAATACATTGTTTAATATTATTTTGCTTAAATCCATAAGTTATTACACTAAATTCATTCATACAATAAGCTACTAAGATAACACCTCCTGGCTTTGTTACTCTTTTAGCCTCTTTTAAAGCTTTCACCTTATCTTCTATTGAATATAAATGATACATAGGTCCAAATACTAAAGTTAAATCAAACATATTATCTTGAAATCTTGAAAGATTCAAAGCATTTCCTTGAAAGGCTTTTACTGTGCTTCCCTTTGCCTTTAAAGTACCTAAATTATGTTTTACAAGTTCAATTGCTGTAACATCATACCCTTCATTAGCAAGCTGTACTGAATATCTTCCTGTACCTGCTCCTACATCTAATATTTTTGGATTTTCCATTTGATCTAAATACTCATGAATATACTTCATAGAAGTTATGTATTCTACTTGTCCGTGTCTTCTAGTTAGTCTTTTATCTTCACAAAATTTTATATAATATTTATCTAATTCCATTGTCATTTTTTATACATTCCCATCTACTTTTTAGAATTTTCTTATTCTCTTATTATATAAATTCTTATTAAAGTTGTCTATGTAATAAAAAAAGTGGCTTCGCTATGCTTCTGTTAAAAAAATACCTATATATTTAGTTTTGTTTCTAAACATATAGGTATTTATCAAAATTAATTATTCTAAATTAGTATATCCCATAAGACTTTTATCTACTTCTTTTGCAACTTCACGACCTTCTTTTATAGCCCATACTACTAAAGATTGTCCTCTATGCATATCTCCTGCTACAAATACATTTTCAGTAGTAGTCTTATATTTACCTTCTTCTGTTAATACATTAGTTCTTCCATTTACCTTAACATCAAAAGCTTTAGTTACATACTCTTGGCTTCCTAAGAATCCTGCTGCTATAAGTACTAAATCTGCCTCTAATACTTCTTCTGAACCTGGAATTTCAACCATAATATTTCTTCCTGTAGCTTCATCCTTTTTAGCTGCAAGCTTAACTACTTTAACCTTACAAAGTTCACCTTTTTCATTACTAATAAATTCTTTAACAGTAGTTTGATACATTCTAGGATCATGACCAAATACAGCAATTGCCTCTTCTTGACCATAATCTGTTTTACAAACTCTAGGCCATTGTGGCCATGGATTACTATCAAGTCTTTCATCAGGTAACTTTGGCATCATTTCTAATTGAATAACAGATTTAGCTCCATGTCTAATAGAAGTTCCAACACAGTCATTACCTGTATCACCACCACCAATTACAATAACATTTTTATCTTTAGCAGAAATATAGTTTCCATATTCCAAATTAGAATTCAAAAGACTTTTTGTAGTAGCTTTTAAGAAATCTACAGCAAAATAAATTCCTTTTGCTTCTCTTCCTGGAGCTTTAATATCTCTAGGGTTTGAAGCACCACATGCTAAAATAACTCTATCATATTCTCTCATAAGTTTAGAGGCTTTATAGTTAGTTCCTATATTTGCATTAGTTATAAACTTAACCCCTTCTGATTTCATTACTTCTACTTTTCGTTCTACTATTTTTTTATCAAGCTTCATATTTGGTATCCCATACATTAAAAGACCACCAATTCTATCTTCTCTTTCATATACAGTTACATCATGTCCACGCTTATTTAACTGATCTGCTGCTGCAAGTCCTGAAGGACCTGAACCAACTATAGCAACTCGTTTTCCTGTTCTAACCTTTGGAGCTCTTGCCTTAGCTAATCCTGTATTATAAGCATTTTCTATAATACTTTTTTCATTTTCTTTTATTGAAATAGCATCTCCATTTAATCCACATGTACAAGCACATTCACAAGGTGCTGGACATACTCTTGAAGTAAATTCAGGAAAGCTATTTGTTTTAATTAAACGTTCATAAGCTTGTTCTAAATTATTTGTATAAATTAAATCATTCCATTCAGGTATCAAATTATGAAGTGGACATCCTGTAGTAGCACCATTAATAGTCATACCTGATTGACAGAAAGGTACACCACACTCCATACAACGTGCACCTTGAATTTGTTGTTTTTCCATTGGTAAATCTATATGAAATTCATCAAAATTTTTAATTCTTTCTAGTGGTTCTATAGCCATACTACTTTCACGATCATATTCTAAAAATCCAGTTGGTTTTCCCATAGCAATAATCTCCTATCTCTTTGTATTAGCATAAAATGCTTCTATTTGTGCCTGTTCACTACTTAGTCCTTTTTCTTCCATCTGAACAGTTGTCATTAACATACGTTTATATTCATGAGGTATAACCTTCTTGAATTTTGGCAAATACTCTCCAAAGTTTTCCAAAATTTCTTTTCCCTTCTTTGATCCAGTATTTTCAACGTATTCTTCAATTATCTCTTTTAGTTCTAATACATCATACTTAGAAGTAACTGCTTCTGATGAAACTAGAGCTTTATTTAGTTTTGTATATAAATCTCTATCTTCATCTAATACATATGCGATACCACCACTCATACCAGCTGCAAAGTTTTTACCTGTTTTACCTAATACTATTACACGTCCACCAGTCATATATTCACAACCATGTTCTCCAACACCTTCAACAACTGCTGTAGCACCTGAATTACGTACACAGAACCTTTCACCTGCAACACCATTTATAAATGCTTTACCACTAGTTGCCCCATATAAAGCAACATTACCAATAATAATATTTTCATCTTCTTTAAATTTAACACCTTTAGGAGGAGTTACTACTATCTTTCCACCTGATAATCCCTTCCCTAGGTAGTCATTACTATCTCCTACTAATCTTAAAGTTAACCCCTTTGGTATGAAAGCTCCAAAACTTTGGCCTCCACCACCATTACATTTAACTGTAAATGTATCATCAGATAAAGTATTGCAATACCTTTTAGTAATCTCTGCTCCAAATATTGTACCAAGAGTTCTATTTACATTAGTTACATTTAGTTCTACTGTTTTCTTAGTTTTATTTATAAGAGCAGTTTTAAACTTCTTAAGTAATACTTTTTCATCTACTGTCTTTTCAAGTTCAAAATCATAAACTTGCTTATTATTATACTCAATCTTAGTGTATTCATCGCCTACATAAGGATTATTTATAATTCTAGAAAGATCAAGAGTTTGTGCTTTACCTGTATCTATATCTTTTCTTTGTCTTAAAAGATCTGTTCTACCTACTAACTCATCAACAGTTCTAACACCTAGTTTTGCCATATATTCTCTTAATTCTTCTGCTACAAATCTCATAAAATTAATTACATATTCAGGTTTACCTTTAAATCTTTTTCTAAGTTCAGGATTTTGAGTAGCTATACCAACAGGACAAGTATCTAAGTTACAAACTCTCATCATTACACATCCCATTGTTACAAGAGGTGCAGTAGCAAATCCAAATTCTTCTGCTCCAAGAAGAGCTGCTACTGCTACATCTCTACCACTCATAAGTTTACCATCTGTTTCTATAATAACCTTAGATCTTAAATCATTCATTATTAAAGTTTGATGTGTTTCTGCAACACCAAGTTCCCAAGGAAGACCTGCATTATATATAGAACTTCTAGGAGCTGCCCCTGTACCTCCATCATAACCTGATACTAATATTACTTGTGCTCCAGCCTTAGCAACACCAGCTGCTACAGTACCTACACCTGCTTCTGATACAAGTTTTACTGAAATTCTAGCCTCCTTATTTGCATTTTTACAATCATAAATAAGTTGAGCTAAATCTTCAATAGAATATATATCATGATGTGGTGGTGGTGATATTAAACCTACTCCAGGAGTTGAATGTCTAGTTTTTGCAACCCAAGGATAAACCTTACCTGCTGGCAAATGTCCACCTTCACCTGGTTTTGCTCCTTGTGCCATTTTAATTTGAATTTCCTTAGCACTTACTAAATATCTTGATGTAACACCAAATCTACCAGACGCTACTTGCTTAATAGCTGAACATCTATTTAAACCATCTGGTCCTATAGTTAATCTTTCTAAATCTTCTCCACCTTCACCAGAGTTTGATTTACCACCAATCTTGTTCATAGCTATTGCTAAAGTTTCATGAGCTTCCTTTGAAATAGAACCATAACTCATAGCACCAGTTTTAAATCTCTTAACTATAGAATCAACACTTTCTACCTCTTCTATTGGAACTCCCTTTTCTGGATAATTAAATTCTAATAAACCTCTTAAGTTAACAGCATCATTTTCTTTATTTATTAATTTAGTATACTTTTTGAAAGTATCATAATCATTATTCCAAGTTGCCTGTTGTAAAAGATGGATAGTTTCTGGATTATATAAATGCTCTTCTTTATCAGTTCTAAGCTTATGACTTCCTACACTATTTAAAGATAAGTCTACACTTAATTCTAATGGATCAAAAGCTTTTGAATGAAGATCATCCACTTGCTTTTCTATATCCTTAATACTAACTCCTTCTATTCTACTTACTGTATTAGTAAAATATTTTTCTATAACATCTGAATTTATACCTATAGCCTCAAATATTTGAGATCCTTGATAAGATTGAATAGTTGATATCCCCATTTTAGAAGCAATTTTTACAATACCATCTAAAACAGCCTTATTATAATCATCAACAGCTGCATAATAATCTTTATCAAGCATATTTTCTTCTATAAGCTCTTTTATACTTTCCTGAGCTAAATATGGATTAATCGCACAAGCTCCATATCCAAGAAGTGTAGCAAAATGATGTACTTCTCTTGGTTCTCCACTTTCAAGTATCATAGCTACAGCTGTTCTCTTCTTTGTTTTTACTAAATGTTGTTGCATAGCTGAAACTGCTAGTAATGAAGGGATAGCAACATGATTTTCATCTACTCCTCTATCTGAAAGAATTAAAATATTAGCTCCATCTCTATAGGCTCTATCTGTTTCTAGAAATAGATGTTCAATAGCTTTCTCTATAGAAGTGTTTTTATAATAAGTTATTGGAATTACTTTTACTTTAAACCCTTCTACATTCATATTTTTAATCTTTAAAAGATCTGTACTTGTTAATATAGGATTATTAACCTTTAATACCCTACAGTTAACTGCCTCTTCTTCCAACAGATTACCATCTTCACCTATATAAACTGATGTTGATGTTACTATTTTCTCTCTTATTGCATCTATTGGAGGATTTGTTACTTGGGCAAATAATTGTTTAAAATAATTAAATAAAGGTTGTTTAGTTTCTGATAAAACTGCTATAGGACTATCTATTCCCATAGCTGCCATTGGTTCTTTACCAGTCTTAGCCATAGTAAGAATTGAAGTTTTTACATCTTCATAACTATAACCAAAAGCTTTTTGAAGTTTAGCCCTTGTTTCTTTTGAATATTCTTCTACCTTTTTATTAGGTATAGTAAGTTCTTTAAGTTCTATTAAATTACTATCAAGCCATTCACCATAAGGCTGTCTATTAGCATAATAATCCTTTAATATATCATCATCTACAAGCTTACCATTAACAGTATCAACTAATAGCATTTTTCCTGGTCTTAATCTATCTTTAACTACTATTTTACTAGGATCTATATCAAGTACACCTACTTCTGATGATAAGATTAAATAATCATCATCTGTAATGTAATATCTAGATGGTCTAAGTCCATTACGATCAAGTACAGCACCCATAATATCACCATCACTAAACAATATTGATGCTGGACCATCCCATGGTTCCATCATAGTAGCATAATATTGATAAAAATCTTTCTTAGCTTGACTTATTGTATTATTATTATCCCAAGGTTCTGGAATTGTTATCATTACAGCTAGTGGTAATGGCATACCACTCATAACTAAGAACTCTAATGTATTATC
Organism: uncultured Clostridium sp.; assembly: GCA_934755305.1. Lineage (GTDB taxonomy): Bacteria > Bacillota > Clostridia > Clostridiales > Clostridiaceae > Clostridium. The sequence goes on from CAKVLD010000006.1 coordinate 19,980, forward strand.
AAGCATAGCTGAATCTGAACCTTCTTGATTTATTACTGGAAGAACTTTATGCATTTCATCTTTTAAATATTTAGAACACATAGTTTCTTCTCTTGCAAGCATTCTATCAACATTTCCACGAATAGTATTAATTTCACCATTATGAACCATAAATCTGTTTGGATGAGCTCTTTGCCAACTTGGATTAGTATTAGTACTAAAACGTGAATGAACCATTGCTATTGCTGATTCATAATTTTCACTTTGAAGATCTTCAAAAAATAATCTTAATTGTCCTACTAAGAACATACCTTTATAAACTATTGTACGACTAGATAAAGATACAACATATGTATTATCATTACTTTGTTCAAATACCCTACGTGCAACATAAAGTCTACGATCAAAATCTAATCCTTTAGCTATATTTTTAGGTCTTGCTACAAATCCTTGCATTATACAAGGCATACAATCTACAGCCTTATGTCCTAATACACTTGGATTTGTTGGAACCTCCCTCCATCCAAGAAATTCCAACCCCTCTTTTTCTACTATAATTTCAAACATTTTTTTAGCTTGGTTTCTTTTTAGTTCATCTTGTGGGAAGAAAAACATCCCAACTCCGTAATCTCCTTCATTACCTAATGAAATTCCTAAAGGCAAACATACTTTTTTAAAGAATTTATGTGATATTTGAAGTAATATACCTACTCCGTCTCCAGTTTTTCCTTCTGCATCTTTACCAGCTCTATGCTCTAAATTTTCAACAATCTTTAAAGCATTAGCTACGGTTTCATGAGTTTTAATTCCTTTGATATTAACTATAGCCCCAATACCACAATTATCGTGTTCAAATTTTGAATCATATAAGCCTTCATATGATTCTTTTCTTTTAATATCACCTTTTCTCATACAACCTATCCTTTCTCGTCTTTTTGTTAATATTTATAATACTACCTTTTTAAGATTTTAAAAGATTTGCATGTATTTTACTTATATAAAAAAGTTTTTTTATCATATCCTTTAAAAATATAAATGGTTTACTTTAAAAAAATAAGGCGAACAAATTCGCCTTTCCAATTTAATACATACATCATACCTTTTCTTAACTCTTTATCGTTTTAACCTTTAATATTTTATTACTTTAATAATTTATTTTATTTTTTTCTAAATTTCGTTAATTTGAACCAACTTAATAATAATAACTTCACCCACATAATTATATTTAAGCTTTTTAGTATATTATTTTTATAAAATTCTTTAATCTTTTTACTCTTTCCAATTTATCTTTCGCAAGGTTTTCTATAAAAATATTAAATTTTTCATGCCATTCTAATTCAAAATTTTCATCATAGCCCATACTTGAAATATATTTGTATAATAAAATTATAACCACTTCATCTAGACTTTCAAAATACATAGTATACTCTTCTCCAAATAAACATTCTGCATTTAAAATATCTATTAAATCATCTATACTTTTAATATTTTCCCCTACTAATCTTATCTTTTCTATAGGACTATCAGAAGTTAAAATCTCATCACTTAATTTTCTAAAGTCTTCATCACTTAATTTAGGTCCATCTATATATTCTATATATTTTTCCTTAGTTTCTTTGAAGGATATAAATACTTCTTCTAACTTATCTAAGCTCATTGAAATTTTAATATTCATACTTATCTTTTTAATAACTTCTTTACTATAGCTTTTTATCCTACTATCATTAATTGATAATTCATCAAAACATTTATCTAAGTAAGTTACTAATTCATCATACAGATTTATATCATCTATTGTTTTTAATTTATTTTTTATAATCTCTCTATCCATCTTTGATATATTAAGTTCTCTTGGGTCTTTATTACACATTCCTAAACCTAAAGCATTAGTTAAAACTAATTCAAATATATTTAATAGAAGCATCTCACATTCATTACTATAACCTTTTAAAAGTTCATTAATATTAAAAACATCAAACTTCAAGCAAAATTCATTTTCCATATCCAAAGCACTTAAATACTTATGAAAATATTCAATACCTCTAAATTCTTCATAATTAATTTCAAGCTGATAATCTATATCACAAGGTGCTATATGCGCCTTAAAAAAGTCATCATAAGATTTAAAGAATATAGTAAATCCATAATCAATAGTATCGTCATAGGAATAATTATTTACTTTTAACTTATTCCTCTGAATCTTCTCAAACAGCTTTTTATCCTTTTCAAACATTGTTTTTATAAGTTTATTTCCTGCTGTAAATATATCAGTTAAAGTTTCTTCTTTTAATTTTTTTAAAGCCTTATCACCTATTTCTTTTAAATATAATCCTATAGTAAAATCTACAGATTTTAAAAGTTCTTCCATATCTTCTATGTTAATCGAACTACTTTCATTTTTTGTATAATAAGTCATCTGATCTTTAAGTACTTCAAGCCTTTTATACAAAATGTTTTCAACTTCAGACTTGTTCAACAAATTATTGTGGTAATAGGTTGTTAATAGTTTCTTAAAATAGTTATCTTCATTAAAACTATCCTCTATATTTATTGAATATTTTGAAATATATTTATCCATTAACTAATCACCTACCTAATAGTCTTTATCATCACTTATATCTGTATAATTTCTAACACCATTTCTTATATTATCAGCGATCTTATATAATACCTTACCCTCTAAAAGTTCTAAAGAGCCTTGACAATATCCATCAAAATATTTTTTCATTATTTCTATAAGTTCTTCATCTCCTATATAATTTAATGTCTCATTTTTATAATTATAAAATATATCTACCAAAGAATTTATTGTGTCTCCATAATTATATTGAGATATGTATGGCGAATCACAAAACTTTCTAATAATTTTAGTAATTATTTCACCATTGAACTCAACTCTTTCAGTAGCCTTTAAAGCTACCTTTCTAGTTTTTAAAATTTCTTCTATATCCTCTTTATTTAGCTTCAAATTATAGTTTATTGTTTCTTTATTTAAAGAATATATATCATTTGATATCTTTTCTTCTATTAAGGAATTTGTAAATAATACAATAGACTTTTTCATTTAATCCACTCCTTTTCTTAAAAATATCTTGACTTTTTATTGGTTTTGTGGTATAATATTTTTTTGCAGACTATTATTATATTATAATATTGTTCCATTTTATTGTCAATTTTATAAATAAAAAAACTGCTTGCAAAAAATTTTATTTTTACAAGCAGTTTTCTTTTAGGCTATAACATCCTCTAAGTTTCTTACCAATTCCCCAATAGCATCCACATACAGCTCTATTATTCTATTAGCCACTTCATTATCAACATCTTCATTATCAACATCTTCATTATAGATGTGTTAAGTTAGATTTCTATCCTCTAACAAGTTAATCCATACCTTATCATCTGATATTAAATTATTTACATACGCTTTTTTATAAATACTTCTTGGAAAAGAATTCTCCATAGTTACACCTAAATATTTCAAAGCTTCTTTAAGAGTTTTATGGGTTAATTCATAATTCAATAATTTCATCAACTATGTTTCTATCCAAATTCACTTCTATCATTCCTTGAATATTGATATTTAATATTATAAACAATATTATTTATTATAACAATTAAAATATACACTTATTTTTTCTTAATAGATTAAATAAGAAGGTTACTATATTAATTAATACATAACCTTCTCCATGACAATATAAATATCTATTCTAATTAAATTCTACCATTTAAATAATCTAAAAACTTTTTAATATCCTTTTTACGAGAATTATTACTAAAAGAAAAAGCTTCCCTAACTCCGTTCTTTACTCCTAACCTTATTATAAAATATATGGCTATTAATAAAATCACAGTAGTTCTAGTACTAAGTTCTACCTTCAAGCACTTCACCTCTACTTTTCTTTTTATAAAAAATGTTGTTAATATTTATACTATATTATATTTAACCATTCACAAAAATTTGATAACTTATTCTATATATACAAATTATATTTCATATTAATTTATTAAAATAATTTCATCTTTTACCTTGTACTATATATGGTTAATGAAATTATTTAAAAAGGTATATAGTTATGAGTACAGATCAATTAACTCAAGAAATAGATAGTAAACAAGGATAATAACACTTATCAACATATATATTTTTTTACATCGTATATTTTTTCGCATCATATGTTTTTTTACATTATATATTCCAAATAAACTTAAAATAAAAGATGGGAAAATTAAAAACTCCCATCTTTTTTATATAATATAAAAATCTATTTTCTCTAAAATAACTTTTAATCTTAACTATTTTGTTGCACCATACTCAGCATAATATGCATCTATACGTGCATTCATTTCATCATCTATTAATACGCTTCCGTTTATTTCTTTATTTAAAAGGTATTCTCTAACTTCAGCCATAGTTACTATAGCACAAGTTTTAAATCCAAATTCTTCTCTTATTTGAGCTAAAGCAGATTTTTCTCCTCTACCTCTTTCCATTCTATCAACAGATATTATAAGACCTTCAACATCAACCTTTCCTTGGCTTTGAAGTATTGGCATAGTTTCATATATTGAAGTACCTGCTGTAGTAACATCTTCAACTATAAGTATTCTATCACCATCTTTTATAGGGCTTCCTAAAAGTATTCCCTTATCTCCATGATCTTTAACTTCTTTTCTATTTGAACAGTAGTTTACATCTATTCCATACATATCAGATAAAGCTATTGTTGTTGTTACTGATAGTGGAATTCCTTTATAAGCTGGTCCAAATACTATGTTATAATCTTCTTTAAAATTTTCCTTTATTGCCTTAGCGTAGAATTCTCCTAATCTTTTAAGTTGACTTCCTGTTTTATAGTTTCCTGTATTAACAAAGAACGGTGTCTTTCTTCCACTCTTAGTTACGAAGTCTCCAAATGTTAATACTCCACATTCCACCATAAATTCTATAAATTCTTTTTTGTATTGTTGCATTGTAATTCCTCCAAATATATTATTTTTTTAAAACAAAGTAGATTTTCTACTTTCCCCAAAAATTATCATACTTGAAACGCAAACTTTACATATAAAAAGCCTTCCTTATACATGATAAGGAAGGCATAAATATACACTTATACTACGCTTAAAATACTATAACTTCCTTACTGACTTCTCGAATCAATTTAAAGGGGATTATTTATTTTTATATAGATTATCACTATTTTTATATATTGTCAATTATAAATTTATTTAACTTCTTTATTATATACTTCCTTATCTAACATACCTTCTGATGCAGCAACTACTACACTTGTAGCAGAATCTCCTACTACATTTAAAGATGTTACAAGCATTTCTATTGGTCTATTTATAGCAAGTATTAATGAATAAGCAAGTATTGCAGCATCATTGTTATATCCCATACCAGTTAATACTGTAAAAAGAATAATAGCTCCTGCTCCTGGGGCTGCTGGTGTTCCTATGGATGCTATTAAGGCTAATAATGCTATTACTACTATGTTTGATATGCTTACATCATATCCTGCACTTGTAGCTATAAATATAGCTGCTATAACTTGCATTATTGCAGTACCATTCATATTTATTGTCATTCCAAGAGGTAGTATAAATGATGCTATATTTTCACTTACCCCAAGTTCTTCTATTGTTGTCTTTGTATTTAAAGGTAAAGTAGCTGCTGATGATGATGTTGAAAATCCAAATAAAGCAACTTTACTTATTTTCTTAACAAAGTTAATTGGATTAACTTTAGCTCCTATCATAACAAATAACCCATAGCCTACAAATAAGAATATTAATAAAGCCACAATTGTAGTAACTACATAAACTAAAGCTGGTTTTAAATTATCTACCCCATATATAGCAAATGTTCTTGTTATAAGTACAAATATTGCTGCTGGTCCAAATTTAGTTATTATAAAGCTTAAGAATACAGTAATTATCGAATTAATATCTTCTAATAATTTCTTTAATATTTGTATCTTTTCACCTAAAGTATTTATACAAAGTCCTGTTACTACTGCAACAAATACTATTGCTAATACACTACCATTTGATGAAAAAGCTGAAGCAATATTATTAGGTATTGCTTTTACTATTATAAGTAACGGATTTGTAGAACTTGCTACCCCTGTTTGGGCCACTACATTATCAACATTAGCTGTAAAAAACCCTAAATTTTTAATTACAAAACCTATTGTTCCAGCTAAAATTAAAGCAAAACTGATGTTGTTAAAAATCCTAATATTGTTTTATAAGAAATTCTTCCTAAAGTTTTAGTATCACTTATCTTACACATTGCAAGTGCTATTGATGTAAATACCATTGGTACTATTACTAATTGCAATGAATTTACAAACAGTTGTCCTAAAATATAAAATATACCTATTGCATTAGTTGCTCCTTCTACTGATATATCTTGAAATAAAATATTATTGATGCTTATCCATAAATCATTATTTCCATTAGCATTTAAATTTTCTCTAATAAATATACATCCTATACCTGCTATTAATCCTAAGATTAGTGCTACTGCCATTTTTATGGCTAACTTATTTCCTTCATTTCTTTTCATTTGTATTAAATCTCCTTAATTAGTTTATTTCCCTAATTCCCTGAGACTTACATAAGGTTTTTTTGTAATAAATATACTTTTATTTTTTACATAAAAAAAGCTTTCCTCATCTATAAGGAAAGCTTAAATACGCATATCTCTAATAATATTTACATCTTTACAAAAATATTTCTAACAAGTTAACATTAAAAATAGTTTATAAAAATATAAATTCTATTTATCTTACTAGTATATTATGACTTCCTTACTGATTTCTCGAATCAATTTAAAGGGATGATTTTTGTTAATACTACCATGATATAATTTTTATGTCAATATTATTTTTTATTCTAGATAATATATTGAGATATTATTTTATCTAAACCAAAGAATATACCTACTATTACAATGGCAAAAAATAATGAGATATTTAATATTGGATAACTTAGATAATATGAAATAGCAAACATTCCTCCGAAGATAACCATACAAATAATCCAATTCTTTACAAACAAAACATACTTATTTCTTTTACTATTGTCAAAAACTTTTTTACAAACATAATCCACTACAAAATTTGCCATAATTATAACAAATAGCATATTGATTAAATCACCAATAGAAAGTATAAAATTCCACTCTGAACTTTTAATTAATAAACAATTTATAATTGTTTTTAATATAGAAACTCCACCTAATATCCACACTATAGATAAAGATAACTTTAAAGCTCCTGCTACTTTTTCTTTCTTTGTTCTTTTGGGCATAGTCTCAATAATTTCATCACATACTTCTTTATAATTTTCTCCAATTACCTTTTGAATATTATCCCCTCTTTCTTGTCCATTAAGAATCATTTCAATTAAATCTTCACGTACAATTTCTTGATTATATTCATTAATATCTGAACCTCTTAAATACACTATCATATCTGTGTATATCCCATCATTTTCTTTAAGAATCTTTTCTTCTCTCTTATTATTTTTTTTAAGTAATTGTTTTAATTCTTTCCCCTTTTTAATCATTTTTATTATCTTCCTCCAATAATTTATTAACAGCCTTATTTAAATTCATCCAATTTGTTTTAAAATTCTTTAGTGCTTCTATCCCTTTATCTGAAAGTGAATAATATTTTCTCTTTGGTCCATTATTTGATTCTCTTACTGTTGCTATTAAAAATTCGTTCTTTTGTAATCTTAATATTATTGGATATATAGTACCTTCTGATATTTCTCCAAAACCATATCCCTCAAGTTTTCTTGATATTTCATAAGCATAGGTTTCCTGTTTATTAATAATTTCTAAAATACATCCCTCTAACATACCTTTAAGCATTTGTGACGGAATCATTTTTATCTCTCCTTTTAGTACCTTGTAATACATTATACTCTATATTGTATTACAAGGTACCTAGATTGTCAAAAATAAAAAATCCAGATTAAATAACCTGGATTTTTTTAATTAGCCCTATTAAATTATTCCTACTATTTCATTTATATCTTTAATTCCTTGGCTCTTACAAAAAGCTTCCATCTCTTCTATAATTTCTTTTCCTGCCATTGGATTACTAAAGTTTACAGTTCCTATTTGTATTGCTGAAGCGCCTGCCATCATAAATTCTATAGCATCTATTCCTGTTGTAATTCCCCCAAGACCTATAACAGGTATTTCTACTGCCTTACTTACTTCATTAACCATACGTAAAGCTACTGGTTTAACTGCTGGGCCTGAAAGTCCTGCATATACATTATTAAAAACTGGTTTTCTCTTATACGGATCTATAGCCAATCCTTTTAAAGTATTTATTAAACTTACAGAATCAGCTCCTGCTGCTTCACATTTTAAAGCCATATCAACTATATTTTCAGCATTTGGCGATAACTTAACCATTAGAGGCTTTTTAGCTAGCTTCTTCATCTCCTTAACAAACTCATAAGCTACTTCTGACTTAATTCCATAAGCCATTCCCCCTGCTTTAACGTTAGGACAAGAAATATTTAATTCTATTATTTGAACATTTGTATTATTAATTCTTTCTATCGCTTCTGCATAGTCTTCAAAACATCCGCCACCTACATTAGCTAAAATATTTGTTCCTAAAGCCTCCATCTTAGGTAATTCATTGTTAATAAATCCTTCTATTCCTGGATTATTAAGCCCTACAGAATTCATCATTCCAGAAGGTGTTTCAAATACTCTTATTCCATCATTACCTTCTTTAGGATTAAGAGTTAATCCTTTTGTAGATATTCCTCCTAACATTCCTACATCATAAAAATTGTTATATTCTGCACCAAAACCAAAAGTTCCTGAAGCTGCTATAACTGGGTTCTTAAAATCAATTCCATTTATATTTACCTTTAACATTCCCTCTTATCCTCCATGGCTTATAGTTCTACATAATATCCATCAAATACTGGACCATCTTTACAAGTTCTCTTATTTCCATCTTTAGTTTTACATGTACATACTAAACAAGCGCCTACTCCACATGCCATATGTTTTTCCATAGATACATATATCTTAACATTCTTTTCTTTACACATATTAACTACTGCCTTCATCATAACTTCAGGCCCACAGCATAATACTGTATCATATTCTTCCGGCTTAAATATTTCTGTTACAAATCCTTTATGTCCATGTTTTCCTGTATTAGTTGTAATATTAACAGTATCTGCATATTTAGAAAGTTCTTCAGTTAAATATATATCATCCCTAAAACCAGCATATACATCTATAACCGCATCCTTATTTTTATCTCTAAGTCTTTTAGACACTTCCACCATTGGAGCTGTTCCTATACCTCCAGCAACTATAGCTACCTTACCTAGATTTTCATCTAAATTAAATCCGTTACCTAAAGGTCCTGTTAAAGCTATTTCTTCTCCTGCTCTTAACTTTGAAAATTCTTCTGTTCCCTTCCCTACTACAGCATAAACAAATGTTATCTGTCCATCATTCTTTTCGCATATACTTATAGGTCTTGGAAGTAAAGTTTGACCATTGATTTTTAGCATATAAAATTGGCCAGCTTTAATTGAATTTTCATCTTCACATACCATTTTGTATATATTATCTATTACTTTTTCATTAGAAACTATTTTTGATTTTCTGTATGTAATACTCATTCCTTACTCCCCCTAAAGATTATTTACAGCATTTCTTATTTCGTCTCTCATTCTTATTGATTCTTCTCTTGCACATATAGCAAAATCAGTATCAGGTCTATTTTGCTTTTTATAAGCTAGTAATATTCCTCTTGAAGAATTAACTACTCCCCCATTACCATTATTTAAGTACATAGCAACATCTTCAGCTTTTCCACCTTGTGCTCCATAACCAGGTATTAAGAAGAACATAGAGTTAAATCTTTTTCTTAATGCTTTTCCCTCTTCAACATGAGTACATCCTATAACTCCACCTAATGGATGATATCCACAGTCAGAAACCAAATCTTTTCCCATTTCCATAAGTCTATCTCCAACTACATGATAAACCTTATCTCCTGAAATAGTGTCTAAGTATTCTATATCTTCTGCACCTTTATTTGAAGTTCTAACTAAACTGAATATACCTTTTTTTCCTGTTTCTAAATATGGCATATATGGTTCTATACTATCCATACCCATATAAGGACTTAAAGTTATGAAATCCGCCTCAAAATCCCCTTCAAAATGAGCTTTTGCATACATTTTTGCTGTAGCTGCTATATCTCCTCTTTTTATATCTGCAACTATAATTGCATCTTTTTCTCTTAATATATCAAGTGTTCTCTTATAAGCGCTCATACCTGATAATCCTAAAGATTCATAATAAGCTATTTGAACCTTGAAACATGCTGCAATATCATGAGTTTGTTCTATTATTTGTCTATTAAATTCAACTATAGCATCTTCATCTGATCTTCCATTTTTTATAAAATCAGGTACATAATCTATTGAAGTGTCTAAACCTACACAAACTACTCCTCTTTCTTCTACTCTATCATATAATTTATCCATTATTGTCTTCATACTAACCTAGCCTCCTATTTTTTATATACAACTTTTCCGCTCTTAATTGTCATTTCTATTTCACCATAAAACTCCATTCCTTCATATGGTGTATTTTTTCCTTTTGAAGCAAATTCACTTGAATTCACTTTTATTTTTTTATCTAAATCTACAAGTACTAAATCTCCTTCTGTACCTATATTTATGCTTCCTTTATTCATTCCTAACATCTTAGCAGGGTTTTTACTCATAATTTCACTTAACCTTTGAAGTGAAATTACTCCTCCCTTAACTAAAGTTGTATAACATATAGGAAATGCTGTTTCTAAACCAACCATTCCTGGAGAACCATTTTTCTTATCCTCTGCTGTATGTGGTGCATGATCTGTTCCTATTGAATCTACAAATCCATTCTTTATTGCATAGTGTAAATATTCTACATCTTCCTTTTCTCTTATAGGTGGATTTACTCTATAATCATTTACGTCTCTAGTTAAGAAAATATGATGCGGTGTTACTTCACATGTTACATTAGCTCCTTTAAGCTTTGCATCAATTATAGCTTCCATAGACTTCTTAGTAGAAACATGACACATATGTAGCCTACCACCTGTATATTTAGCCATTTCCAAATCTCTTACAGTCATTAAATCTTCTGCAAATCTCATATCTATCTTCGAAAATTCTGGGCTTTCTGCATGAGACATTAATATCCATCCAGTTTCCTTTGTCTTCATTAAAGCTTCATACATAGTTTTATTATCATGAACACCTATACCATCATCTGATATAGCTTTAATTCCTTTATCATCTTTTAATAAATCTAGATGCTCTAAAGTTTTTCCATCAAATCCTTTAGTTACAGATACACATTGATGCAAATCTACTAATCCTACTTCTTTTCCTTTATTTCTTACATATTCTAAAGTTTCTTTATCTGAAACTATTGGCTTAGTATTTGCCATTAAACAAACTCCTGTAAAGCCACCTCTTACAGCTGCACATGAACCTGTTTCTATATCCTCTTTCCAAGTTAATCCTGGATCTCTAAAATGAGTATGAGTATCTATAAATGAAGGCATTAAAGTTAATCCCTTAGCCTTAATAATTTCTACTCCATCTTTATTAATTTCCTTCGAAACTTCTTTAATTAAGCCACTTTCTATATATACATCTGCAAAAGTATCTTGACTTACATCTACTATTCTTGCACCTTTAATTAATAGATTCATTTAATAAACACCACCTTTAAACTTCTGAAAGCTTTGTAATTTCATCGCAATATTCACATCTATATGTTCCTTGCTCTCTATCCATTAATATAAATGAATGTGGCACATATTTCTCTGTTTGCGTAATACATCTTACATTTTCACATCTAATTATATTTTTAACTTTACTAGGTAGTTCTGGTTTAACCTTGGTTACAACACCATCTCTTACTTCATCAATTGTTATAGATGGAGACATAAGAGCAAGTGTTGTATAATCTATTCCTTCCCAGTTATCTATTTCTATTTTTATTATATCCTTCTGGCCAAGTTTCTTACTTTCTGCATTCATTATTAATGCTACTCTATTAGATAAGTTTTCTAACTTAAGATGTTTAAATATCTTAACTCCCATACCTGCTTGAATATGATCTATTACTAAGCCATTTCTTATACTAGTTATTTCCAACATTTATACCACCCCCAAAAGTTTGCACATTAATGCCATTCTTGCATACATTCCATATTCAGCTTGCTTAAAATATGCTGCTCTACTATCTTCGTCTACTTCCATAGCTATTTCGTTTACTCTTGGTAGTGGATGCATAACTATCATATCTTTTTTAGCTTTAGTCATTTTCTCTGCATCTAGTATGTAACTATCTTTTAATCTTAAATATTCTTCTTCATTAAAGAATCTTTCTCTTTGAATCCTTGTCATATATAAAATATCCAATTCATCCATTACATCTTCTAATCTTTCAACTTCTTTAAATTCTATATTTTTCTTTGCTATAAATTCTTCTTTTATATAACCTGGAACTTTTAACTCTTTTGGTGATATTAATATGAAGCTAGTACCTTCATATCTAGACATTGCTTTTATTAGAGAATGAACTGTTCTTCCATACTTTAAATCTCCGCAAATTCCAATTGTATGACCTCTAAGACCTTTTTTCATACATTCTATCGTTAATAAATCTGCTAAAGTTTGAGTTGGATGTTGATGTCCCCCATCTCCTGCATTTATCACTGGGACACTTGAATAGAGACTTGCAACCTTTGCCGAACCTTCCTTAGGATGTCTAATAGCTATAATATCTGTATATATAGATACCATTTTTATTGTGTCAGCTAAAGACTCACCTTTTGAGGCTGAACTTGAATTTGGTTCCGAGAACCCCAATATTTTACCACCTAGTCTCATCATAGCTGCTTCAAAGCTAAATCTTGTTCTTGTACTAGGCTCATAGAAAAGTGTACCTAAAATTTTTCCATCGCATATTTTTGAAAACTTTTTAGGATTTGCTATTATTTGATGTGCTAATTCAAAAATTTGATCTAATTCCTCAACAGAAAAATCCATTGGGTCTATTAAATGTTTATTTATCATTTTACTATCACTCCTTCTTAACTTCTCTGAGCTAAACTTAAAGGGAATTATATTTAATATTTTGTATTAAAAAAAGCGCCTTCACTAAAGGAAGACGCAATAATCCTAGTTTGCTTATACTTAAAACTTCCTTATTGATTTCTCTGAATCAAGTTAAAGGTATTTTTCTTTTGTTAAGAATACCACCTAAATACATTATTGTCAACTAATTTATATATCCACCGTTTTTACTACTACTAATCATAGTTAATGTATTATTAATAGCCTCCACCACATCTTTATAACTTTGATAAACCTTGATTTTTATATGATTGCTATCTAAATCATATTCTTCTAACTTTCCATATAAATATTTATGTCCTAAAAGCATATTATTTAATATCAAATTATTTTCCCTAGAAATATATCCAATTACATATCCTTTTTCTCCAGCTACCTTTATAGCTCTATCATCATAAGGATTATTTTCTTCTCTTTGCAAATAAAAAATTCTGCTATCCTCAATCTCTACATCTAAATATTCTTTTTGCCTAAACTGAACTCCAGATATTTCAGTAGTTACTAAATAAACATCTTCTATATGTTCTTCTATTCTCAACTTATCTATATTTATAAATTCTACTTTTCCTTTATCATCGCTATATATAAGTTTTTCAAAACGTTTTTTTAGTTTTTCATTTACCTCTTTTTTATAAGCTTCTTTTATTATATTTATTTCTTTTTCTGATAATTTACTTTTATATCTTCGTAAAGTTCTTATAGATTCATCTCTTATCTGATTCATATTGGCAAATATACCTTTTAAAGCAATATTCTTTCCTTCAGGATAAAAATGTCTGCATGAATTTACTATTAAATCAAATAATAAATATTCTGTATTTTCTTCAACAAACTCAATAGTATCTATATCTTGAATATTATTAGTTAAACTTTTTATATCAAACTTCTTATTAAAAAACTTTAATACTTTTAATTTATCTTCCATTTCTCCTTCTTGCAACAAATAAGATAATACATTAATATCTTTGTAATCTTTTTCTAAGTAATGTTTAAGATCAGAAAAACTTAATTTAAAGTTATAATAATCCGCTATATCTACTATGGCACAACTTTCCTCTTCTCCATTAAGTACTGCATTTTCATATATATTAGGCCAAATTCCTTTTAATAAAATATTATCTGCATCTCTTTGTAATTTATTTTTTTCTTTTATGTCACTATCTAAAATAGATTCTTTTATCAGTACAACTGAATATAAACACTTTATAGTTCTGCCCTTACTACTTACAACCTTCAAATATTTATTTATAAAATTATAGTTATCATCAGTCAAATTATTTTCTTCTAAATACCTATACACAAAAAGTGCCAAACTATCTAAATCTTTTTTATTTATGTTATAATCCAAATAACTCTCTAAATCCATATTATTCATAATATATTTTATTAATATATCACCACATTCATCATCATTATATCCTTCACTTACCATATATTTAATCATATCCATATTCATGAATTCTATACTACTAAAAGCAAACAGTTTTACTTTTCCCTTTGTTTTCTTTCCAAGTTCAAATAAGTATTCAGTACTCCACTCTAATCTTTTAAATATATTTCTCAAATAAAAAATATATTCTGAAGACTTAGAATACACATTAATAACTTCTTCTAACTTTTCATCCAATAAGTATTTTCCACCTAATATTAATCCAAGCTTTACTTCCATTGAATTATTACTTCTATATATTAAATCTTCTGTATATCTTTTTATCCATTTTTCATCTACTTGTTTTTCTTTCACTAATAATTTAATTTTATTTATTAAAGGCTCCATATAGTAAATTAATGATACTTTTTTAAATTTTATTTCTGTTATATCATCTTTTTTACTTTTCTCTATTAATTGTTCTATTATTTTATCACATAAGATTATTTGTTCCTTTATGGATAATTCCTCGTGTAAATATAGACATTTGATTTCTTCTTCTCCTGAACTGTAATCATAATATTTTCTTTTTTTAATCTGTTCAAAAATACTGTCCATATCTCCCTCCTTATTATGTATTAAAAGCCACCTAATACCATTATAACCTTTATTATATTTTAAGAAAAGGGTATAGATTTTTTAATAAAATAATAAAATCTATACCTTTTTATTTCCTAAAATATGTTCTCATTTATATATCTTTTCTCTTTTCCTTACTTTCCTCTGATTCATAAGAATCTATATCTTTAGAATCAAGATATATACTTTCTTCCATTTCTCCTTCTGTGCCTAATTCTATCACTTTAGGTTGAATTTCAAAATCCATCATTAATATTGGGCCTCCTAAACTTGTTAAACGTAATTAACCAATATAATTTTGAGTAAAGAAAAATTTTATTCTATAAGTTCACCTCTAAATTTTTTCTTTACATTTATATTCTTATATCTATTCATGTTCACTTACATATATTCTTTTTAAAATGCAAAAAAGGGATAGAATTTAAAACTTAAATTCTATCCCTTAAAAATTAATGTATTCAATTATTTATTTTTTTTACTTGCAAACATACCTGCTAAAGATATAAATCCCAAACCTAATATTCCCAATGCACCAGCATCACCTGTCTTAGTTGCATTATTGTTTGTAGGATTGAATCCACCTTTATAATCATCATTTACTAATTCTGAAATTTCTTCATTAAATACTTTTTTATTATCTATTCCTGTATTCAAATCATTTACATCATCTTTATTATCTTTTATCATCTTGGTTATTCTTATTGTCTTGGTTGTCCTTATTATCTTCTGAAGGAGTTACTAATTGCATATAATCTCCCCAAATTATATTGTTATCTAAATCTCTTTCAAATCCTGATGGCATTTCTGTACTCTTAAATGCTGATGCTTCTAGAACTTTTTCACTTGCATTAGCTGATTTTGTTCCATCAAATAGATATACAGTATCACCATATGCCATAGAAGGAACTTCATCCTCATTATGTTCCTTAGTTTCATATGAATAAACATTTTTTAATGAATATAATAATTCAGCATTAGTATAGTAATCAAATCTAAAGTTCTTATCATTTTGTGTTGATACAGTATTTTCAACAACAACTGCTGGGTTACTATTACCATCTACACCATTTGAACCGTTATTAAATGATAAAGAATTCTTTAATGTATGTTTAACAGGAATACCTTCTCCTCCTAGCTTAAACCCATTACCATCTCCACTAGTTTTAGTTCCATCTGTAAGAGTACCATTTCCGTAAGTTATACAATCTTCAATAAGTACTGGTGATATCCCACCAATTTCTAACTTAGAAAATAAGTCCCATCCATCATCACAGTTATTATGAGAAATACATTATCTAAATACATTTCCTTCACCACATGTAATTTTAGCTGCAAATCCATCCGCATTATTCATAGCTACATCCATATTATCATATGAATCACATTTTAATATTAAATTATATGATGGCCATACTGATCTATCAGCATTTGTATCTGTACTTATTTGTAATCCTGTATCACCATTCCTATATGTTTTAACTGCTTCTATAGTATTATAACTACCAGATAAAGATATACCATGTTTTGTATCTGCTGTATTACAAACATCAATACCATATACATGCCAATAATTACCCGCAATTGTAAAACCATCACAATTCTTTCCAAAATCAAATACTGGTCTTTCTCCATCATATGAAGTAAGAGTCTTCATCTTTTCTGATATACCTGAATTTGTTGAATCAATTTTAAGCGGTGATGTTAAATTATATACTCCACCTTTTACCTTTATAGTTTGTCCATCATTTGTATAAGTTAATGCAGTTTGAATATCTATTGGACTTTCTACTGTTCCATCTCCATTTTCTGTACCTGTTTGTGATACAAATACATCTCCATCAGCTACACCATAGCTCTTATATGTTACATTATGGCTTACTTCTATTGGTTCACCTTCTGTTGTAGTATAAGTCACATCAAATTTGTTATTCCCTTTTTCTAATGTAGTTGGAACTTTTAAAGAAGTATTTGCATTAATATCTCCAGAATAAAGTTCTTTATCTCCTTGTTTTACAGTAACTTTACCATTAACTGTAGAATTTAAATCCAAGTCATATTTAGAAGAACCTGTATTTTTAGCAGAATTCACCTTAATTGATGGTTTAACTTTTGCTTCTGGTTCTTTTTCTCCCACCGGATCAGTTGCTACATCTGATGTATGAAGTTCTATATTAGAAACTGTTATTCCAGCAACACGTGCAACAAAGAATCCTACATAAACATTATCTTTATCTACTACTTCTAGTTGTTTTGGTCTATAATATGTTACTTCTTCACCATCATCTACACTTGCAATATATCCTGTATTTGTTTTCTTAAGTTTTAATTTATATTTAGCTGTACCATCATTAACAGGTCTATCTCCAAACTTATGTACATTTTCCATAACTATTTTACTACTTAAATCACTAGTTACACCATTTCTAAATACTGATTGTACCATTCCTTTGTAACCACCAACTAAGCACATATTTGAAGGAGCTACTGATATATCATTTTCAACACCTAAAGTATCTCTGACCATTATACCAAATCCACATTGTTTATCTGGTTTTGCTTTTTCAAAATAGTTCACAGTTACATCTGCAGAAATTTCAAAGTTCTTAGACTTATCTATGGCAGTATAATAATAAGACATACCATTATTAGAGCCTGTAACCTTTCCTCCTGTAGCTGTACCTTCCTTATTACCGGCACTTAATATTACTGTTTTATTTTCTTTATCTATTTGTATTTTATTATTTTCTTCTGATGTTGTAACTCCAAATTTAGTTGTATTCCAAACTACACTTTCAGCTTCATTATCTTTACTTACTACTGGCGAATTCACATCTGAAGTAGTTACTACATTTTTTTATACAATTCTAATTCAGCTTTCTTTTGAGATACATCCCATCCAGATAGAATATTTTCTATTGTATATTGTGAAGCTTGTTCATCAGTTAGTACTCTTCTTGTATCGCTTGTTCTTGAACCTTTACCTGTGCTTCCATATTCATACATTCTATTATCTAAAGGTTGTATCATAACACCTGCACAAGACATTTCAGTCCAACCTTCTGTCTTAATATGTGCACCCATTTCACAATTTTTATATATAACTGTTGAATTTACTGGTGTCTTTGCACTACTTGGATGCCAAGGTCTACCTAAATAAATACTTTCTTTTTCTTCTATGTTACTAGTCAACTTAGAATTTTGAATTAAAAATCCTTTATTCTCCTCTAAAGTACTTGGAGCTGCTACATATCCCTTTGGATCAATTCCTACTCTATCAATTGACTTAATTTCGCAATTATCAAATACTGCATTTGCTCCACCAAAGATGAAATCCACATCACCTTCTATATAACATCCATAATAATATTGATTATTTTTATTTGCATATAAAGTATCTTGATTACCTAATAATCTACAGGTAACAAGCATACTTTTATTTGATTCATTTTTTAATGCAATAGCTTGTTTATTTTTCATAGAAGCATTAGCTTCTTCATCGAACTCGTTTGCTATTGTTAAATTAACAGCTGCAAAATTAGAAGCTGCTTCTGTTACAGTAACACTTGCAGAATTTGATGTTCCATATGTAAGAGTTCCATCTCCACCATCTTCTGTCCTCTTAATAGTTCCTGATGCATCATCAAAAGTTATTACTGCCCCTTCTGAACTTTCTCCTACTAAAGTTACATTAGGTTTTGATATTTTTAACTTTTCTTTATATGTTCCATTTTTAATAAAAATCACTACATTCTTTGTATTTTCAGTTGGTATTGCATTTATTGCAGCTTCTACTGTTTTAAATGTTTTTATATTATCTACTAAAGCACCATCTTCACCTTGATAACTTCCATCTACCATCATATCTTTTTAAAGATTAACACCATTTTCATAAGTACTAGTAGACTTTTCTAAGGTTATTGCACTAGTTTGAAGTATTGGCACTTGTGAAACTATAATTGTCGAAGCTATTAAGATTGATAGAAATTTCTTTTTCATTTTTGTCTCTCCTCTTCTAAATTGAAATCCATTTTAATATGTATTCAAGCTTCTTTTTAAACGTTTTCTTGTTAATTATTGTACTATATTGTATACAATAATTTAATTACTTTTTTACCTTTTTATACAAAATTTATTATTATAATAATATTTTTTTCAATCTATAAAATCTAATCAAATATAGATTTTCAATTCTCTTTAAAGGTCCATCCCAAGCTTTTATGCCATCTGCTAATATTCTTTTTATTTTTACATTCTTTTATTAATATTTTCTTCATTTGTATACAAGAACACTTTAGCATACTTTCAAAACACAAAAAAGGACAGATTCTAATACTGTCCTCTAAGCTTTATTAATTCCAATTATTCAAAATATTATCCCACATCATTTTCCCACACTTAGCTAATGTCACCGTTCCATAAACACTATTAGGTATATTATTTGATAAAACAGAAAAAACAAAATCTCCTTTATCTAAATGTATTAAGGATGTATCATTTTCTATACCATCCTTATCCCCACTTTTACTAGCTATATTATACTTTGAATCATCTGGAATATATAAAGCCAATTTATTTTTTATTTGTTGCCTTGTTAAAATATCTATAAGCATAGTACTATTTTTATCATTCAAGAAATTTTTATTATATAATATACTCCACATTTTTGTTAAATCTTTAGCTGTTGTTATATTTTCTTTTTCACCATCATAAACCAATCTTTCATCTCTAGTTTTCCTATTTAAAACAGTATTACTCAATTCCATACTTTTTATATCACGATTTATATTATCCATACCTAATATTTCTATCAACTTATTTGCAGCAGTATTATCACTTTGTATAAGCATAACTACAAGAAGTTCAAATATTGTATATTGCCTCTCTCCAAACTCATGAATTATTCCAGTACCATATACTTTATCTTTTTTCTCAATAGATATTTTTTCTAAAAAACTCACTTTTTTATCTTCTTCTGCTTTAATTAATGACATAGCAATAGGTAATTTTATACATCCAGCAGCTATCATTTCTTCATTTTCATTAAATCCATAAGTGAAGCCACCCCTTAAATCTTCAAAAAAGAATGAATACTTTCCTATCCTTGTTTTCAAGTATTTTTCTATTTCCTTCATAATACCCCCATATCCATAATTACTATAAACACTATAAAAAGGGGAAGAAAAAATTTTGACTTTGTAATCTCTATTTTAAAATTCACACAAAATCTTTTCTACCCTTTAAATTAAATCTGAAGAAATCTAACTCCTAATCCCCAAAAGATATACCTATCTTTTTAGCCATTGTCACTAATTCACCTTCAACATCTACTTGCTTAGTTTTCTGACCTATAACATTTTCCAAACTATCTGAAGATATATCATCTCCCTTTAAACAAACCATCTCTCCAAACTTACCTTTATTAATTAAATCAACAGCAGCTACTCCATATCTTGTAGATAATATTCTATCAAAAGTTGATGTAATCCCACCTCTTTGAATATGTCCAAGAACAGTACATCTAACTTCATGATCTTTTACTATAGCCTCTAAATCATTAGCCAGCTTGTTTCCTACACCACCTAGTCTTATAGGATCTGGGCTATCCTCTACTATTTTTGCAACAACTACATCCCCATCTACAGATTTAGCTCCTTCTGCTACCACTATTATTGTAAATAATTTTCCCTCTCTTTTTCTTTCCTCTATCTTATCTACAATTTTATTAATATCATATGGTATTTCAGGGATTAAGATTACATCAGCTGAACCTGCAATTCCAGATTCTAACGCAATCCATCCAGCACCTCTTCCCATGACTTCACATATCATTATCCTATGATGAGATTCAGCAGTTGTATGAAGTCTATCTAAAGCTTCAGTTGCAACATCTATAGCTGTGTTAAATCCAAAAGTTACATCAGTAGATGCTAAATCATTATCTATAGTCTTTGGTACTCCTATTACTTTAACACCTTTTCTTGAAAAGTCTCTTGCAGAAGTTAATGTTCCATCTCCACCAATAACCACAAGAACATCCACACCTTCTTTTCTCATGTTTTCAACTGCTACATCTGAAACATCTTTTTTTACCTTTTGTCCATTTTCCTCCACCAGATAATCAAATAAGTTGTCCTTATTAGAACTATATAAAATAGTTCCTCCCTTACTAAGAATTCCTGAAACTGATTCCAAAGTTAAAGGTACAAAATCATTATTGTATAAACCTCTATAACCAAATTTATATCCAATAACTTCGTAACCACAATTTAATATTGCACTTCTCGTTACAGCTCTTATTACTGCATTAAGCCCCGGACAATCTCCTCCTCCTGTTAATAGTGCAATTTTCTTGATTCTTTCTGCCATAAAAAATCCCCCTCTACCAAAACCTCATACCATATTAATATTCACCTTATTTAAGGAAACTATAGCAAGACATATTCCGATAATGTTTACATAAAATTGCGTTTTCATTTCCTACAGTTATAATGTTATCACATTTTTTTCCATTTTAAAAGTGATATAAATTAATTTTATTAAAATATAATTTAAAATTGTAAGTGCTAACAATTTATTATTACTAATTTATATTTATTCAATAAAAAAGTGGATTCACCACGATTCTATTAACTAAATTATATATTAATTTTATAAAATCATTTTTAGTATATTTACTTTTAACTGAATTCACTTTTTTCAGCCATTCAATCAGAAGGCTAGTAATAATCAGTGCTCCCTCTCAAAAAAGTTTTTAAATTTCCTATACATAAAAAATAGTTGCACCAAAATATAGAATAAAAATTCTAAATCTTTGATACAACTATAAAAACAATATATATATTATAATGTTATAACTTTAGTAAATACTAGTATAGCTAATAAAATTCCAGCGCACACTCTATATACAGCAAAGACTCTCATAGGTCTCTTCTTTAAATAAGCTACAAACTTTTCCATAACTACTATAGATACTATAAAAGCTACCACAAAACCAACTATTAAAGCTATCCAAGAACTTGTATTCATAATTGAATAATCAAACTCAAGTAAATCCTTTCCTGATGATCCTATCATAGCAGGAATAGCCAAGAAAAATGAAAATTCTGCTGCTATCGGTGTTGACAAACCTGCAACCCAGCCACCCATGATTGTAGAAGCACTTCTAGACATTCCAGGCCACATTGAAAGAACTTGAAAGATACCTACTTTAAGAGATTGAATAGGTGTAATCTTGTCTATATTCTTTACAGCACCTTTTCTTTTTCTAAAGATATTTTCTATAATTATAAGTAATAAACCACCAACTATAAATCCTACTATTACTGCATTTCCATTAAATAATGACTTTATTTTCTTATAAAACAAAACTCCTACTATACCAGCTGGTATAGATCCAATAATTACATTTATTCCAAATCTAAAACCTGTTTTACCTTCTTTACCTCTTGTAAATATATACTTAAAAAACTCTATAACACTATCTTTTATTTTACTCCAATATAATACTACAACTGCTAATATTGCTCCTAATTGAATAACAACTTCAAACATATCAGCAAACTCACCTTTAAAGTTAATAGCTGATCCTGCTAAAATCATATGCCCTGTTGATGACACAGGTATAAACTCCGTCAACCCTTCAACAATAGCAATTATTATTGCTTTTAAAATTAAAATAAAATCTAATGACACTTATTCATCACTCACTTCCATAAAAATTATTATTTAAATCTTTTATTAAATATATTATTAATTTTTTTGTATAACAATTTCACTTATCACAGTATTGTTTTCATCTATAAGCTCAATACTATTTGAACCCTTAACAAGTTCGAATTCTTTATACATATCTATATCAGCAAAATCTTCACCATTAATCTTAATATGACTATCCTTTAATACACAACCATCTCTAAAAGCAGATGCTATAAAAATTGGATTTTCTTCTTTAGCACCACTTGGTTTCTTCATTATTAACAAATAAGATTTCCCATCAAGCCCTTCACTTTTAAAATCTGGTGCATAATTAAACATTTCTTTAGAATTAGTATAAATAGTTGGCGATACATAATTAGCGCCTTTCTTTAAACTTATGATTTCTTCACCTTGAAGATAAGTAATATATGTATTACTCTTTTTCATACTAAGTGTATTATCTATTGCTATAGTATATGATGACATGAATTTCTTCATTTTTTTAACGTAAGACTTCTCTACTTCTTGACCCATATAATTTAAGTCTTTAAGATTTGATTCCATAACTTCTAACGCAGATAACTTTATACCATCCTTTTCAAAATATCCACCTTTTCTAAAGTCTATCATAACCCATTTAGATGATTCATGACTCCAGTATTCTACCACATAATAGCTTGGAGTAGATTCACTTTCAGCATCTTCTTTTCTAAATTCACCCACTCTACTAATAAGACCTACACTTTGCAACAAATCACGTTCTATTATTGCCATATCTCTTCCTGAAACCTTTTTACTGGTGCCTTTTTCTTTAAGAATATCATATCCATTTACTGCTGACGAATCACTAACATCATCATATTCAACAATAGTATTTAATATTTCAGTAACTTTTAACGCTTTTTCTATTTCAGTTTCTCCCGATGCTATTTCAGAAACTCTATAAGTTCCATCTAAATTTCTAGTAACTAAACTGTTATTTAATGAATCAGTATTTTCATAAAATAATTCAATATTATTTTCATTATACATATTATCCCATGAAATAACATCTAATGACTTCTTAGCTTTAAAAGTTTTAGAATAAAGCATTGCACACACAACAATAATACCTACTAATAATATTCCTCTCAAAATTTTTTTACTCATTATATGCCCCTCCTACCTTCAATAAAATTAGGAAATTGAACTTCAACTCAATTTCCTAATTTACATTTAATTATACAATTCAATATCTATAGCTTTTATTTCTGCTTCATTTTTATCATCTTTATATCTTTCATTAGCCGCCTTAGCTTTATTATAATTTGCGGTAATAACTTCTTTAAGTTTTGTAGATATATCTTCATTTATACCTTCATAAGCAGACTTTAAATTTATTAACCCTCTTTCTATATCTCCTTCTACCTTAATATAATAGAAAGCTGCATTATTTAAACTTATAATATCATTTTTATTTATTGAATAAGCATTTCTGATTTCTTTTATACCTTTATCATTTTCACCCTTTTGTAAATATAAAGCACCTAAATCTCTATGATATTCACCCACACTGCCATCAAGTTCTATAGCTTTTTTATATAACTCAATTGCCTCATCCGTTTTTTCTAAAGATTTCTTTATTAAAGCCATATTATAATAATTATCTGAAACTCCATATAAACCAGCTAATAAACTATACATTTCATATGCTTTTTCTTGTTTTTTAGCTGTATTATTATAAAACTCAGCTGCGTTTCTTAATATATTATAATTAGTAGGATCTTTATAAATACCTTCTCTTAAATAAGGTTCAACCATCTCACTACTCTTATCATCCAACAAAATTCTCGGTATTAAGACTCCATAATTTTCTGCATAATCCGGATTCTTTATAACACTATATTTAGCATACTCTAAAGCTTTAGTATAATTTCCTTGTTTATAATATTTCCACGACATTATATTATCGATTAAATAATTTTCTTCTTTATTTTTCAAAATATTATCTATAACTTCTTCTGCTAAATCACTATTTTCTGAATTTTCTAATAAAGTAGCTTTAACAGTATAAATCATTATATTTCCTATATCTTCATTCTCAATCTCTTCAAAAAGTTTTAAACCATTTTCACTTTCCTCTGCAAACATAGAATAATACTTTATCAACATTACTTTATAAAAAATATCTTCTGAATCTTCTTCCATATATCTTGTTAACTTTTCATATATATCTACTCTATTTTCCTTTACTAATTGATCCATTATGTTAAATATTTGAACTTCATCTTTATCTAGATACCAAGCCTTCTTTAGAGTATTTAAAGCAGTATCCAAATTTCCTGCAATAATATTCATTTTAGAATATCTAATTAATTCACTTACTGAAGACTCATCTAAAGAATAGCTATTTATAATATCTTTTGCTTTATCCAACTCCCCAGATTCTATGTATATAATCACCATAGTATTTTGTAATTCTTTATCATTTGAATTTTCTAGCAAAAATACTTCTCCATATTCTAACGCTTTACTTACATCACCATTAATTAATGCTGTTAAAGCAATCTCACTTCCTAATGTACCATCATCATCCCTATACTTTTCCGACTGTGTATAGATTAATTTATTTCTAGTATCATAAGCCTTAGCTAGTAATCTGTTGCACATATCCTTTTCACCTTTTACTGAATACACTTGTGCTTGTTTTACAATCTCTTCTGGCCATTCTTCCTTTTCTTGAAGCTTCTCATATTCTTTTATCGCTTCATCATATTTCTTATCATAAAAATATTGTTCTGCCTTATTTGTAGTTATATTTACAGTCTCTTCTTCTCCCATAATTTTCTTACAAACAAAAGTTACTAAAAAAGCAAATATTATCACACCACCTATAGTTACTACTGATTCTAAATTAGATCTAACATTATCTTTAACTTTCAAATTTGTATTAGTTAATTCTTTTTTCTGTTTTAAACTATCCGTACTCATAGAACCTCCTATCTTTTTGTGTGCACATGTTTACATCATTTTATTCTATCATTAATGTAAATAAAAATCTACTAAAAATACATTGATGTCAAAAACAGGTTTATGCTATACTTAATGTCAAAGTAAAAAAGAATTTTGACATTTATAAACTAAGAGCATTTAAGGTGGTGATTAAGATTAAAATTAAATCAATTTTAAGTTTACTTGCAGGCAAAACTACTATTTTCTTATCAAAACATATTTTAAAAGGTGGTAGTACTTTTCCTGGAACTGTTGCCTTAAAGTTTGATAAAGAAATCTTAAAGGTGGTAGCTAAAGGCTACAAAGTCATTCTTGTTACTGGTACAAATGGTAAAACCACAACTACTAGTATGATTTCAAATATTTTTAAGGAAAAAGGATACAGGGTAATAACCAATAGTACTGGTGCTAATCTTTTTAGAGGAATTGTTACATGTTTTATAGACAACTATAGGTTCTTCAAAAACAATAAAGATAGTTACGCAATAATTGAAGTAGATGAAGCTAATGTAAAATTTGTAACTGAGTATATAACACCTGAAATTATAACTATTACAAATATCTTTAGAGATCAACTCGACAGATATGGAGAAGTCTATACTACTCTAACAAAAATATTAGAGGGAGTTAATAAAGTTCCAGAAACAAAACTAATTTTAAATGGTGATGACTCTTTATTCGGAAAACTAGATGTAAAAAACCAAACTATTTATTATGGTTTTAACAAAACTATAAATGATGAAACTGCTATAGATATTAACGCAGATGCTAAGTTCTGCAAATTTTGCAAAGCACCTTACAAATATAACTTTATAACTTATAATCACTTAGGAGATTTTTATTGTCCTGAATGTGGATATAAGCGCTCAGATTTAAAATATGCTATAAATGATATTTTAGATGTGTCTCCTAATGAATCAACTGTTGTAATTAATGATACAAAACTTACAATTAGTCAATCTGGTTTATATAATATTTATAATGGTTTATGCGCTTTTGCCATAGGTAACGAAATGAACATCGAAAATAAATATATAGCTGATTCCTTATGTAAACAAGATTCTAGTTTTGGTAGACAAGAAGAAATTATAATTGATGATAAGAAAGCTAAGATAATACTAGTAAAAAATCCAGCCGGATATAATCAAGCCTTAGAAACACTTTGCTTAAATAAAGAAGATTTTTCCACTTTATTTATGCTAAATGATAACTATGCTGATGGTACTGATGTTTCATGGATATGGGATGTAAATTTTGAAAAATTATCTTCTCTTCCTATCAAAGATGTCTTTATTTCTGGTACTAGATTATATGATATGGCTGTAAGGTTAAAAACTGCTGGGCTTAATACTGATTCTTTTATCGTAGAAGAAGATTACGAATTATTAACTGAAAAAATTAAAAATTCATCTACTGAAAGAATATATATTTTAGCTACTTATACTGCTATGATTAATTATAGAAAATATCTACACTCAAAAGGCTACATCAAAAAGCTTTGGTAAAATTTTAGGAGGATATTATGGAATTAAACATTTGTCACCTTTATCCTGATTTATTAAATGTTTATGGAGATATTGGAAACATATTAGTCTTAAAGGATAGAGCTACTAGACGTGGAATTAAAGTCAATGTAATAAATACTTCTCTAAATGATGACTTTAATAAAGATGATGTTGATATAGTGCTATTTGGAGGCGGTCAAGATTATGAACAAGTCATTGTATCTGAGGATTTAAAAAATAATAAAAAAGAAGCTATTACTGATTATATTGAAAGTGGTAAAGTATTCTTAGCTATTTGTGGAGGTTACCAACTTCTAGGGAAATATTACAGAGCTCCAAACGGTGAAAAATTGAACGGTCTTGGAATTTTAGATATATACACTGAAGGTGGAGATACTAGATTTATAGGAAACACAGTAATACACAACGAAGATCTTAATGAAACTTATGTAGGTTTTGAAAATCATTCTGGTAGAACTTTCATAAATAATTTAAAACCGCTTGGTAAATGTATTTATGGATATGGTAATAATGGTGAAGATGGTAATGAAGGTTGTATTTACAAAAATACATTTGGTACCTACTTTCATGGATCTTTATTATCAAAAAATCCAGAACTTGCAGATAGATTATTAAAATTAGCTTTAGAAAATAAATATAAACAAGAAATTAATTTTGAAGATATAGATGATACTTTTACTATAAAAGCTAAAGAATCTATAATTTCAAAGTATAAAGCTGAAAATTGGAATAAATAAAATCTATAAGGATTGTCACACTAAAATAGTGTGACGCTTTTTTTCTATAAAAAAACATATACATCAAACACATCAAAAAAATATATGCATCAAAAGAATATACATATATAAAATATTAAATTGAATATAGGAAAAGGAGCTTGTCACTAACTATTTTAAGGTTAATGTCATAACTCCTTTATATTTTATTATGTACTTTTTATAATTAGACTATCCTATCTTACTTTTAACCCCTGCCATCTCATCTGATATCGGTGTTAATATGTCTTTAATAAGCCCCTTTTTTTTATTTGCGTAAAAATAGAAATCATCGCCAACTTTACAACGTATATATTGATTTTTCACAATTTTGTATTTATTGCCGTTATAGTCAACACCCACATAATAATTTTTCGATTCACTTTTTATTATACATCTATATGCATCACTCACTGCTTTCTCAATCCCCTATACTTTTTTTATTATATTATATCACATTTTTCGCAAATAATCTTTTGTAACATTTTTGTTATTGTTATTGATTTTTATAAATGCTATACTAAGAATGTTTTTAAAATAATATTTTTTCAGAGATGGGGAGATAAACCGTGACAAAAGGAAAATTTCTTAAAACTCTTGCACTTACTCTTTCTTTAGCTGTAATAGCTCCTTTTTCTACTATAGTTCAAGCAGCAGAAAGTGCAAAAGATGTAAACATTGTTTCGCAAGCAGCTATCGTTATGGATTATGAAACAGGTGAAATAATCTATGAAAAAAATGCTAACGATCAAATGTATTTAGCAAGTACAACAAAGCTTATGACAGCATTATTATTTGCTGAACATAACAAAAAAAATGATTCAATTACTTATACTCAATCAGCTAAAGCACAACCTGAATATTCGCTTGATTGGAATCAAATGAAACCTTATGGTAAATCATTTACAGTTGGTGATACATTAACTGCTGATACGGTTATGAAAGGTTTATTATTATTTTCTGGTAATGATGTTGCTTATATGATTGCTGACGAAGTTAGTGGCGACTCATCTTCATTTGCTGCAAAGATGAATGAAAAAGCGAAAAGCTTAGGATTAACAGAAACTCATTTTGAAAACCCTAATGGTTTACCATCAAATGGTCAAGATGTTAATTACTCTACTGCTTACGAATTAGCACTAATAACTAAAGAAGCTTATGAAAATGATTGGATAAGAGAAACTCTTTTATTATCTGATGCAACTGTTACTTTACCTAAAAATACACAAGTAAAATTAGAAAATAGAAATACTGAACTTGGTAAAAACGGAAATATAGGTGGAAAAACAGGTGTTACTGATAAAGCAGGAACATGTTTTGCAGGTATATACGAAAGAGGCGGTAAGAAGTATATTACAGTTGTTCTTAAATCTGACAGAAATAATAACAACACTAGATTTGAAGATATCGCTAGCATGATGAATTATAGCGAAAATGCAACAAGAAGTGTATATAAAAAATCAGGTGAAGAAGTAGGTACTGCCGAACTTGAATATAAAATTTTCAGATTCTTTGGTCCAACAAAAACTATTTCTGCTCCTATAGTATTAAGTGAAAATATCGAACTTTATGATAATTATATTAATAATAATGAAGCTCAAATACTAGTTAATTCAGAAGAAAATAATGCTTGGAAAGTTGCTTCTCAAGATGAAACTACTTTAAGCTTATCAGTAAAACAATTTTCTACTGAAATAAAAGGGCATGTAGAAATATCTACTTTTGATCTTATTAAAGCTAATATGCTTATCTATATTGCAATTCTTGTTGTAATAGTAATAATAATAGTTTTAATACTATTTATAATAAAAATGATTTCTAATAGGAATCGTAGAAAAAATAGCTATAATAAAAGAAGAAGAAGATATTAATTCAAAGATAAAGGTGTTGCAAGATAAAACTTGTAACACCTTATTTAAATTATATAAACTTATTGAAAAGAGGTTATTTATGAATAAACTTAATTTTAAAGGTAGCGTAATGCTAAATCCAACACCTGTTGTATTAATAACATCAAAAAATAAAGAAAATAAAGTAAATGTCTTTACTGTCGGCTGGGTAAGTACTGTATGTACAAAGCCTCCAACATTAGCAGTTGGAATAAGACCAGAAAGACTATCTCACGAATACATAAAAGAAAGTATGGAATGTGTAGTAAACTTAACAACTAGCAATATGGTCAAAATAGTAGATTACTGTGGTGTTAAAAGCGGAAAAAAAGAAGATAAGATAAAACATTTTGGATTGCAACTAGATCCTGGTGTAAGTATTTCAACTCCTTCCTTAAGCAAATCACCAGTTTCATTGGAATGCAAAGTTAAATCAATTACTCCTCTAGGAACTCATGATATGTTTTTATTAGAGGTTTTAAATGTAAAAGTTGATGAAAATCTTTTAGATGAAAAAGGTAAAATCTGCTTCAATAAAGCAGGGCTTATTTGCTATAGCCACGGAGAATACTTCGGATTAAATTCTAAACCTTTAGGAAGCTTTGGATACTCTATAAAAAAGAAAAAGAAAAAGAAAAAATAATTTTATATATTATAATAACTGAAAACTCCTCATAGTACTGCTTCTAAGCATGCCATGAAGAGTTTTCTATATACACAATCTTCAAACTAATTTTATTCTTCTTTCAGCCATTCATTCCATACTTCAGGTTTATATCCTACTGTTGCTTTTTTTGCATTTCTTACTATAGGTGTATTTATTAATGTTTGATCTTTTAACATTATTTCTTCTTTAACTTCTACACTTCTTATATTTCCCAAATTAGATTTCTTATAATTTTTAGACTTTATATTTATAAGTTCATTTATCCCTACTGAATTTTTTACTGAACTTAATTCTCCTTTACTCATTCCTTTCTCTTTCATATCTATTAATTGATATTTAATACTTCTTTCTTTAAAAAATCTTTCTGCCTTTTTTGTATCAAAACATTTTTTTGTTCCAAAAATTTGTATATTCATGTTTACCTCCTAAGTCTAATCCTATTTATAATATATAATACTAATTTATATTTTACATAAAAAATAGTAATCTATTAACACTATTATACTTTTTTATACATTTTTATTCTTGATTATGATTTTTTTCAATTATTGTATAAATAATACTCTTGTATTTTATTAAATATAATTTTATAATCAATATTACTTTGTAAATATGAAAGGGGGATGTAATTATCAAAACTCGTGACTTTAAATTTGATAACTTGAAAGCTTTTTTAATTATATGTGTTATTTTAGGAAATTCTCTTGAATATGTAAACCCAGCTTGTATAGATACCCATTATTTTATTTTAGTTTTATATATATTTCACATGCCCATGTTTACTTTTGTGTCAGGATATTTTAGCAATAAAAGCTCTCGTACTACACAAGAAAAAGTTACCAATATATTCAAAATTTATATTTGCACCCAAACTTTCTACTTTATCCTAGGTAGATTACTTGGAGGTACAGGAACAAGACTTGAATTCCTAACACCTCAATGGACACTATGGTACTTTCTTTCTTTAATGTTCTGGTACATAGTTTCAGACTTCATAAAAAATAAAAAGAAATGGATTATAGTATCTATTTTAGTAGCTTTATATATTGGTTTTGATTATAGTGTTGGATCTTACGTAAGTACTTCTAGAACGTTTTTCTTTTTACCTTTCTTTGTAGCAGGAATGGCTTTTAATGAAAAAAAACTAGAAAAAATATATAAAAATAAAATATTACTTGGTATAAGTTCTTTTGCTCTACTTCTTATTTTATATTTCTTATCTGAAAATACACCAGTAGAATTATTATTTGAATATACTAGATATACATCTTATTTTGACAGCGCTTTATATCCTTTATTTATAAGAATTTTTCACTATATTAGTGCGTTTACAGTAGGTGCTTTTATACTAAGTGTCATTCCAACTAAACAGACCTTTTTATCTTTTATCGGGCAAAATTCTATAGTAATGTACATAAGTCATGCTGCTGTTATTAAAATACTATACAAATATAATATTACATCCTACCCTACTTTTAGTAGATTAGTTTTGTCTGAGTTAATCATATTATTAATAACAGCAAGTATAACTTTACTATACCATAAAATAAATACTATTATAAAAAATCAAAAAACTTTTTTATATAGTTAACAATATACAAGGTACAAGCTCAAAACATTATCCGGTTACTATTCGGATAATGTTTTTTCAATACTTTCCCTATAATTATTATTTTTTCCATTAACATCACTTAGAAGCACTTCCATATATATAATAGTTTACTATATATTAAATTATGTGTTATACAATTCACCAAAATTATTGTATTGTTTTATATTTTTTTGTATTTTTGACTCAAATTTAATTATTGTTATTGCAATTTTTATGATATAATATTTAAGAAAATTAAAACAAGGGGGAAATCCTAATGAAAAAATTATTATTACTAGCAACTGCTATAATATTTGCTTTCGGAATTTTTGCCGGATGTTCATCTAGCAGTAATTCTTTACCAAAAGAATTAGTTGTATACTTTGTTCCTTCAAGAGAGGCAGAAGAAATAGTAACTGCAACTGAACCACTTAAAGAAATGCTAAAAGAAGCATTAAAAGAAGAAGGTTATGAATTTGACGATATAAAAATCGAAGTTGGTACAAGCTTTGAAGCTGTAGGTGAAACTTTAGCTGCTGGTACTGCTCACGTTGGATTTATACCTGGTGGTACTTATGTATTATATGATGATGGTGCTGACGTTATATTAACAGCAACTAGAAATGGATTAAGTCATGATTCAGAAAATCCTGCTGATTGGAACCAATCTCCAACAGAAAACACTGAAAATCAAGTTACTTACTATAGAGCTTTAGCTGTAGCTGGTCCTTCTGCAAAAGGACAAGAATTAGCTGCAAAAGTTAATTCAGGTCAAAAATTAACTGCTGAAGATATTAAGTCAGCAAAATGGGGTGTTATGAGTTCTTCTTCACCAGCTGGTTATATCTACCCAACAATATGGTTACAAGATAACTTTGGATTATCAATAACAGATCTTCCAAATGCTGTTCAAAATGATTCATATGGTAGTGCTTTAACTAGACTAGCTTCTGAACAATTAGATGTTATATTCATGTATGCTGATGCTAGAATTGACTATGCTGATAAATGGACTACTGATTATAATAGAAGCGCTTCTATTTGGGATGAAACTAATGTTATTGGAGTAACTGATGGTATTTACAATGATACAATTTCAGTTTCTAAAAATGCTGATTTCATAGATGATAACTTTAAGACTGCTCTTCAAAATGCTTTCATAAAGATAGGTCAAACTGAAGAAGGTAAAGAAGTAATTTCTATATATAGCCACAAAGGATATGAAGTTGCTGAATCTTCTAATTATGACAATGAACGTAAAGCTCAAGAAATCATAAAATCAATAAGCAAATAATTTAATTTTACAACAAGAACCCTTGCAATTATCATGAATATTAATTGCAAGAGTTTCTTTATATTATAGAATTATTTTCTATGATAAAGTACAAGTTATGGAGGTTTTATTTTGATAAAATTTGAAAATGTAAATAAAGTATATCCTAATGGTTATAAAGGATTAACTGATATTTCTCTAGAAATCGAACAAGGTGAATTTGTTGCTATTATAGGTTTATCTGGTGCCGGTAAATCAACACTTTTACGTACTATAAATAAAATGCATGATATAACAGATGGAACATTAGAAGTCAACGGACAATCAGTTAAGGACTTAAAAGGAAAAGACTTACGTTCTTTTAGAAGAAAAATAGGTATGGTATTCCAATCATACAACCTTGTAACAAGAACAACAGTTTTAAAAAATGTTTTAACTTCTAGAGTTCCTAATCTACCACTTTGGAAATCATTACTTGGAATATTTCCTAAAGAAGACAAAGTTATAGCTTTAGAAGCTTTAGATAAAGTTGGTATCCTAGATAAAGCTTACATAAGAGCTGACCAATTATCAGGTGGTCAGCAACAAAGAGTAGTTCTTGCTAGAACTCTTGCTCAAAAGCCTGAAATAATTTTAGCTGATGAACCAGTAGCTGCTCTAGACCCTATAACAGCAAAACAAGTAATGGGAGATTTTAAAAGAATAAATAAAGAAATGAATATTTCCGTATTAATTAATATTCACCATGTAGATTTAGCTCTTGCTTATGCAGATAGAGTTATTGGAATCAAAGCTGGTAAAATAGTATTTGATGGTCCATCTGATAAAGTTGATAATGAAGTATTAAAAGAAATTTATGGACGTGAACTTGAATCTGATGAACTTATGGGGGAATAAAAGTATATGAACATATTAAAAAATATATTTAAACCTGAAAGACTTTCTTTAAGCAACGGAAAAGAAGTACAACCTCCTAAGTCAAAAATGCCTTATATTATTATGGGCTTATTAGTTGTTATAGTATTCTCTGCACAAATTACAAACTTTAATTTTAGCACACTAATGAAAAGAGGTAAGGAATTCTTCGCTATACTAGGTGATATGTTTCCACCTAACTTTGACTATGCATCTGAAGTAGTTAGTCCATTAATTGAAACAATTAAGATGTCTATATTAGGTTCAATTATTGGTTCAACTATAGCTTTACCATTTGCAATATTATCATCTGTTAATATAAACCACTGTAAACCAGTTTTATTAGCTGTAAGATTTGTATTAAGTATAATTAGAACTTTACCAACATTAATTATTGCATTAATAGCAACTTACCTATTTGACTTAGGACCTTTTGCAGGAACTGTAGCTATTTCAATATTTACTTTTGGTATAGTAGCTAAAATGATTTATGAAAAAATAGAAACTATTGATATGGGTGCTTTTGAAGCTATGGAAGCAGCTGGAGCTACAAAACTTCAAGCTTTCTTCTCTGCTATAATGCCTCAAATATTACCTACTTATCTTTCTACTTGTTTATATAGCTTTGAAATAAATGTACGTTATGCAGCTATATTAGGATACGTAGGGGCTGGTGGTATTGGACTAATCTTAAACGAAAAGATTGGTTGGAGAGAATACGATAAAGTTGGTATGATACTTGTAATGTTATTTGTTACAGTTGTACTAATAGAATACACTTCAAAATACATAAGGGAGAAATTATCATAATGAAAGTAAATGTTAAAAAGCAATTAGAAAATGAACCTAAGCTTTGGATTGTAAAGTTACTAGTAACCGCTTTGATACTCTCCATTGTAATTTGGTCAGCAAATACTATTGAATATTCAGGTTTACAAGAATCTGGATCTGCTATAGCAAGTAACATATTAAAAGGTATAATAACACCAGATACAAGCTTCTTATTTGATCTTTCTACTTCTGGAGTATTATATCTATTACTACAAACTATATGTATAGCTGTTCTTGGTACTATCATAGGAGCTATAATAGCTGTACCTTTAGCATTCTTATGTGCTAGCAACATTGTTCCAAAATGGTTAAGTACTATAGGTACATTATTAGTTGCATTTATAAGAACATTCCCTTCATTTGTTTACGGGTTAATGTTTATTCGTGTAACTGGACCTGGACCTTTCGCTGGTGTACTTACAATATCAGTTGTTTCAATAGGTATGATTACTAAAATGTATATTGAATCAATTGAAGATTTAGATAAGAAAATACTTGAATCTCTAGATGCTGCAGGTTGTTCTACTATTCAAAAAGTTAGATATGGTATATTACCTCAATTATCTACTGACTTTGTTTCAACTGCAATATATAGATTTGAAATTAACATAAAAGATGCCTCTATCCTAGGTCTTGTTGGAGCTGGTGGTATAGGTGCACCACTTATATTCGCTATGAACTCTTATAGATGGAATCAAGTTGGTTCTATATTAGTAGGACTTATAATACTTGTTCTTGTAGTTGAATTCTTATCAACAAAAGTTAGAAATAAATTAGCTAGAGGTTAATAATTTTAGTAAATATAAAGAGCTTTATCTATGATTACGATATAGCTCTTTTTTTATATGCAAAAAAAACTTATTTACTAATTATATATAAACCATTATTATTAATAATATGAATAAATTAAGGAGGGGTATTAATTGAAATTTGAATTAGACAAGAACTTATTAAAATATGTTATTTATATATCTATAACAGCTGTAACTATTTTTGTAGCTTATAATATTCTTTCAAATATTGGAACAATTCTCAATTGGATATTTGGATTTATAATATCTATATTAACATTAATAAAACCTTTAATAATAGCAGCTATAATTGCATACTTACTCTACCCAATTACTCAATTCGTTGAAAAAACTTTAAAAACAAATAGACTTTATTGCGTAAAAAAGAAATCTAATAGACGCACTATATCTATTATTTTTTCTTATCTTTTAATAATAGGAATATTACTTGGACTACTTTGTGGAATTTACTTTATGATAGGTGGACAATTATCTAAAAGTACTACCATTAGTAACATTGTAGACTATATTACTAACTACACTAATAGTGCTGATATAAATAATTTATCAATAATAAAAGATATTCAAAACTTAGATATACCATTTTTAGACACTCTTAAACCATACTTAATAAATGCTCTTACATATATTCAAGACACTATAATATCAAATTTAGGAACTATGAGCTCTCATATAATGAATATTGGTAGCAGTATCGCAACATTCTTTATTGCAGTTATCATAAGTATTTATCTATTAAAAGATTCTGAATACTTTATTGATTTATGGAAAAAGCTTTATTTCTTAATATTTAGAAATGGTAAAGCTGGAAATAATATAACTACTACCTTTAAAATAATTCACGAAGTATTTTCTAAATTTATAAGAGGACAATTATTAGAAGCTTTTTTTGTAGCTTTACTTTCTACTATAGCACTTTCTATAGTAGGAATAGATTATGCTGTCGTAATAGGTATAATATCAGGAATATGTAACCTTATACCTTATGTAGGTCCAATTGTTGGAACTGTTCTAGCAGGTGTTATGGCTCTACTTAGTGGTAACTTTATGAAAATCATTTATGCAGTAGTTGCTATGATTATAGTTCAACAAATAGATAATAATTTCTTAGCTCCAAAAATAGTTGGAGATAGTGTTGGATTACATGCAGTATTCACAATGCTTGCTATTTTAATTGGTGGAAATGTAGGAGGACTTTTTGGAATGTTACTCGCTGTACCTCTTGCTGCATCTTTTAAAGTTTTATTCAGTAATTGGTACAATAATTATATGGATAAAATAAATTCGCAAAATGAATAATTATAAAAAGTCACCAAAATGACTATGAATGTACTTCTATTTAATGAATATAATTTCCTAAAGAATAAAAAAACATCCTAATATTTTTCATAGGATGTTTTTTTATTAAAGAATCATAATAAAAGTTCCAACTGTAATAAATATTCCTCCAAGGATTGTTTTCATAGTTACAGCTTCTTTTAATACAACAAAAGCTAATACCATACTTATAACAACACTAAATTTATCAATGGGCACAACCTTAGAAGCCTCCCCCATTTGAAGTGCTTTATAATAACAAAGCCACGATAAACCTGTAGCTATACCTGATAATATTAAAAATATCCATCCCTTAGTAGATATATCAGCAATTCCTTTTTGGGTTCCAGTTATAAATACCATTCCCCATGCCATAATTAAAACTACTATTGTTCTTATTGCTGTAGCTAAATTAGAATTAACATTTTCAATTCCTATTTTCGCTAATATGGAAGTTAGCGCAGCAAATACAGCTGACAATAATGCAAATATAATCCACATGCTTCTCTCTCCCCTTAATATTTTTTTCAATCTACTTTCCTCCTAAAAAATAATTATTATTTCAAATTACTCAATAACTATTATATATAGAAAAAAATAATAGTAAATTATTTTTCACATAAATCTACTATTATTTTCTTAAAATAATTTTAAAATTAATTATATAAATTCAACAATCTATTATATTCATTTAAATATATTTTTTTATTTACTTCATTTTGAAATACTTGCTCACAGTTTTTATATCTACCATACTTCAACATCTCTTTAGAATCAGCACTTGTGTTAGTTACCTTAAATTCATCATCTGTATATTTTAAAGGGAACTTGCCAAAAAAGGTTGATGAATAATTATATAACTTTATTTTATTTTCATCATATTCCTTTACCCCTTCTTTTAAATCATTAAGACATAAGATATATTCCTTATTTTCCTTTAAAAGATTATATCCATCAAATGAACATATCATATTATTAACAATATCAACAGGTTCATAAACTTTTATTTTTTCTCCTTTTACTTCTCCCTTTAATACTTTACTGACTTCAATTTCAGTTAAAACTGCTCCTTCTAATACTTCTCTATTACCAGAAGTCTTTCCTATAACTATATACTTATATATGGAGTCTAAGTTATTAATTTCTTTCACATTTGGATAAGTCCCATTACTATATTCAGTATCATTAAAAGGATTATATAAGCATTCATCATCTATGTTTTTAAGATCACTAAACTCAAACTTTTTAATAGAACTTCTTATAAATAATCCTAAAATTGCACATATACAAAATGATACTATTAATATTAAATAAAAAGTTTTATTTTTTATCTGCATATTTATACAACCTCTTTTAACTTTCCAAGATTTATGTTGAAAATTTTATCACTAAGACTTTCAATTTCACTTCTATTATGACTAGCAATTAATACTGTAACACCTTTTTTTCTAAAATCCATTAAAATATCTCTCAAATTAATTATACTTTCTTCATCTAAAGCATTAGTTGGTTCATCTAGAATTATTAATTCTGGTTCCTCCATAAAAGCTTGTACCAATGCCAACTTTTGCTTCATACCTAATGAATATTTTTTAAATTGTCTTTTATCCTTTGGATTTAGTCCTAATTTAATCATCCACTTATTTATATCCTCTTCATTAATTTTCGAATTAATACTAGCTATATTTTTCAAACATTCAAACCCAGTTAAATCTCCCCAAAAACCCGGAGTTTCTAATATAACTCCACAAGAATTAGGAAAATCAATATCTTTAGCTATAGTTTGGCCATCTATTATAACTTGTCCTTCCGTCGGCCTTATTAAGCCGCATATAGCTCTAAATAGCATAGTCTTTCCTGAACCGTTTCTTCCTACAAATCCATAAATCTTCCCCTTTTCTAAAGTCAAATTTATATTATCTAAAATAACATTATCCTTAATCTTTTTTGTATAATTTTTCACTTCTATATAACTCATACATAATCCTCCTAATAGAATTCTGCAGTCTTAATTACTCTAGTTCCTATTAACATTAATATAATTAAAATGCAAAAACCATATATCATGGCTTCTTGAAAGCTATACCCAGCAATAAAATTTGAAAAATATCTTATAGATCTATTAATATATTTAATATCTTGTGTAAGAACTATATTTTGTGTAAAAGGTATAAACTTTATAAATTTAATATTATCTAATGATATAAAATATAAATCCAATATACTTATGATGTAAATTATATTACTTGTTATGTACCCATAAACACTTTCTAATTTTATATTTACTATATTAGAAAGTATTATTAATATATATTGCACTAATATAGTTGAAAGAAATAACTTTAAAACAATATATATAAATTCATTTATATGTACAACTCTATATCCGAACAAATAAAATACTATATAACTAATAAAAAACAATATAAAATTTACTTTTACTAACTCTAATAATATATCGCCAAACCATTTTAAAAGCCATTTAGACCTTTTCTTTGTTCTAGTAAAAAAATAAACAGAATTTTTCTCTAATTCGTAAGATACAACATCAGAAAACATAGCTATAGTTATAGATATTGGTAATATAGAAATTACTATGTTTAAAATTTCTATATCTTCTCCAATAAAATTATATGAAAAATAATATAAATACATATCTTTCATATCTGTTGAAATATCAAATAAATCCGACGATAACACAAAGGAAATATAAATCAATATCACAATCTCTAATAGCAAATATCTTCTTTTTCTACTTCTTAACTTCATATATTTCAATCACCTTATCCTTATTATACATAGCGAAAATAACAGTTAAAATTATAACCCTCATTATATTCTTTATCATATTTACTATATCTCCAATTATTACATCTGATGGTAAAACAAAATAAAAAGATATATCTTCAAAAAAAAGAACTAATACAAAATATATTGCAATGCATAGTAAAAAAGTTTTTGTTATACTCCAATTCTTAAAAAAGAATGTAACATATAAATATCCTAAATATAAAAAGGAGAATAATTGAAACAATATTGTGGTAATAATATATTTAATCCCTGTAATAATTAAAACCTCTCCGTATATAAACTTTATAAAAATAATAGTTACTATATTAAGTATAAATACAAATATAAACGTTAGTTTACTTACATCCTTTTCTATTTTTCTTTTCATTTTATTCAAGTTTGTATATCTCAACCTTATATAATATTTTTTATAATTCGACATATACAAACTAACTACAAAGATATATTCAATAATAATTACACTAAACTTAAATAACAATGCAATATTTTCATATATATAGGCTATTTCATATTGGTCATAGTAAGATTTATATTTTAAAACTCCATATGTTTCTAATAATATTAATAACATTAATATTATTGATTTCTTAGAGATTATCGTCCTTCTTAATAAATAATTTTTATTCATCTATCTTTAATTGCCTCCACATACCTATTAATAAAGTAATAACGCCTACTGCTATCCACCCCAATAAAGTAAAAATAAAATCATTCATTTCACCTTTCCAAGTTTGAACATACATCTGAAATTGATACTTTATAGGTAATATAAAAACTGATATATTAACTCCTAAAAATGCTATAACTACTACAGTAATCTTTTTCATATTAAATATTAATGATATATTAAATGCAATTACAGATATTAATGCTCCAAACATTGCATTTAAAAATATTATAAAATAATTATATATAAATGGATACGCTATATATAAAGATGGCCAAAACTTATGTATAGTATCTTCATTTATGATATTTTGATAAACTGGAGTTGCGCTAGTCCCTTGTATTCCTATATTCGGAACAGCTATGAAAGTCAATATTTCATTAATAGATAAGCTAATGAAAATAGTCAAAAATACCACTACAAAATTAACAATAACTTTTGATACGTAATATTTCCTCTTATCCTTCCTAAGAAAATAATATAAACATATATTATTTTCTTTTTCATAAACAAAAGAATCTGAATATATAAAACTTGCTATTATAGGTAAACTAAAAAGTATAATATAATACATACTTTTTGTTCCTATGCCTGTTATTAAACTCAAATTATTAGTACTTAATAAATCTAACGAGTTTTTATTAATACACCCCAATACAATGCATATATAAGAAAAAATTGAAATTCCATACATCAGTAAAAAACATGCTTTGAACTTAATATTATTAATACAATTTTTAAAATCTATCCTTAACAAAGATATCATAAAAAAATCTCCTTTATACATATTTAAATATAAATCCAAAAGAGAACTCTTTTGGATTTATACGGAAAGTACTATTCATAATCAACTGTTCCAGCTATAGTTCCTGTACCTGTTGACCAATGTGAGTTACATGCCATTAAAAACATATTTACTCCAACACCTGGTTCTCCACAATTACTATAATTCAACTTATGCCAGCTAGTATCGCTTGATCCTATAGATTTCCATGCTGTAGCGTCTAAAGTATCATTTATACAGAACTTAGTATCAACTTCATCTGTTCCTGACATAGAAGTAACCTTAACCCAAGAATATTGTTTATCAGTTTCCTTTGCTCTACCTCTTAATTGGCTAGTTCTTCCTCTTGATCTAATAGTCATATCATAGAAATCTCTGTTAGTTCCAGCTGATGCTGTTATTAATCCTGTACTGATAAGAGCTCCTAATAATCCTATTGTAGCTAACATTTTTTTCATTTCTTTTTCATATTTTTACTTTTAACTAATTTTATTTACTTCATAAGTAATAGAACTTAATATAAAAATAAATTACATAATATTTATTATTTATAGTAAATATCAAATAAAAATTTGATATAATATGGAGCGTGAGGTGTTAATATGAAAAACTTAAAAATTTACTTTACTTCGGATATGCATGGATTTGTTTATCCAACAGACTATACAGATAACAATAAAAAACCAATTGGTATGCTTAATGTTATTAACTCTTTTACTAAGGATGAAAATACCTTAATCATCGATGGTGGAGATACTATTCAAGGATCACCATTTACAACTTTTCTTACTAATGAAGAATTCACAAAACATCCTATAGCAGAAGTTATGAATGCAGGTAAATATGACTATGTTACTTTAGGAAATCATGACTTTAACTATGGATATGAAAACTTACAAAAGTACTTAGATAATTTAGAGGGAAAATGTTTATGTGCTAATGTAGAGGATACTACTAATAAATTACCTATATTACCATATGATATAAAGACTATGGGAAATGGTTTAAAGGTTGGTATAATAGGATTTACTACAGATTTTATAAATGTTTGGGAAAAACCTCATAACATTGATAAATTTAATATTAATGATACTTTTTCTTCAGTAAAAAAAGTTTATGATGAAGTAAAAGGTTCAGTAAATATTTTACTTGGAGTTTACCATGGAGGATTTGAAAAAGATTTAGATTCTCATAAAGCTTTAAGTGAAACTAAGGAAAACTTAGCTTTTAAAATATGTGAAGAATTAGATTTTGATATACTTCTTACTGGACATCAACATATGGCTATTAAAGGACAAAAACTTTTTAATACATATATAGTTCAAACTCCACAAAATGGACAAAAATACATTGAATTAAATTTAGAATATGATAATAAAATAGTTAATATTAATTCTGAATTAAAAACTCCAGAAATTAATCCTAATGAACATTGTCTAAAATTATTACAACCTATAGAAGATAAGGTGCAAGTATGGCTTGATAGCCCTGTAGGTCATTTAGATATAGATTTAAATCCATCTAACCATATAGATATGGCTTTAAATGGTTCCACTTTAGCTAATTTTATAAATACTATTCAGCTTGAAGTAAGTGAAGCAGATATAGCATGTACCTCTTTTGCTAACTCTATAAAAGGCTTTAACAAAGATGTAACTGTTAGAGATATAGTTTCTACATATATATATCCTAATACTTTAGTTGTTTTAGAAGTTACAGGTGAGGTGTTAAAAAAGGCTTTAAATAGATGTGGTGAATACTTTGCTTATGATGGAAATGAAGTTAAAGTTTCAGATGCTTTCTTAAAGCCTAAAGTTGAACATTACAACTATGATTACTATAGCAACATAGATTATGGTTATAAATTAAATAAAGATGGAAATAATACTTTAGAATATGTAAAATTCAATAATAAAGATATTAAAGATGATGATAAATTAACTTTAGTAATGAATAATTATAGAGCTTCTGGTGCTGGTGGATATGAATTCTTTACTGAATGTCCTGTAGTTAAGGAAGTT
Organism: uncultured Clostridium sp.; assembly: GCA_934755305.1. Lineage (GTDB taxonomy): Bacteria > Bacillota > Clostridia > Clostridiales > Clostridiaceae > Clostridium. Next base: position 63,724 of record CAKVLD010000006.1, read on the forward strand.
CAAATTGAAATGACTGAAATTATTATTGATTACTTTAATAAACATAAAAATGTTACTGTAGATAAGAAAAAATATATTACTTGTAATTATTAATATTTAACTCTATCATCTAAACACACAAAAAGGGATGTAGTAGATTTTTTTTACACAAATCTATCTACATCCCCTATTTTTTTATTTATACTAACTTACTATTATCTTAATACTAAATTCCTATATTCATCTATCTTAAGATATTTATTTAAATACTCTACTGCATGTTTTTCATTTTCTCTTTTAACCTCTTCATATTCTTTTAAAAGATTAATTACTTCATCCTTAGAGCTTACATTAACCTTAAAACCACGACCATTAACTACAGGGTAATCTTCATAAGAATATTCATTAAACTTAATAATTTCTGCTACCTTACCATCTCTTATCTTTACTGCAACCTCATCTCTAAATACTAATACATCTAAATCTTCAGGATAACTATAACTTTCACCCTTTAGCTTTACTTTATCTCCTACAGAATAAACTTTATTTTCTCTTATTTCTTTTTCTAGAGAGTAATCACTTGATTCATAATAATATTCCTCAAATATATCTCCTCTTGCTATTAAATCCTTATACTTAAATCCTGCCTCTATTTCTTTTAGCCTTGCTTCTTCTTCCTTAATTATTATTCCACCACCAGCAACATCATAACCGTCTACTATAACAAATCTTCCTGTATAGCTTATATCACTAAATACATCAAAGGCTATTTTTTCATTAGTATTTACTATTACCTCAGCTACATCATTTAAATTAACTTTTATATTTTCCTTATTACTATCAAGACTTGAAGCATCTATTACTCTAACTATATCTTCTATTTCTCCTTCAACCTCTTCTGTAGCTAATTTTATTTTATATTTTTTCCCCTTTACTAAAGAATCTTTTCCCATCCAAAATATATTAGCTCTAAATCTATTTGAAACTAAAGGTTTTTCATTAGCTAAAGTTATTATCTCTCCTCTTTTATTAAAGAATTCATCATTTACAGTAATCCCCACTGATTCTCCTGCTAAAACTTTATCTTTTTTATCTTTTTCTTGCCAATATTCTATAGTTTTTACTGTAGTCTTTTTACTTTCTGGATAAATTACTATTTCGTCTCCAACCTTTAATGATCCACTTTCAATTCTACCTGCTATTATTCTTCTATCATCAAATTTATAAACATCTTGTATTGGAAATCTTAAAGATTTTTCTTCTCTTCCTTTTTCCTTTTCTATTAAATCAATAGCTTCTATTACTGAACTTCCTTTGTACCATGGCATTTTATCTGATGAATTTAATATATTTTCACCATAGAAGGCTGATACAGGAATATAACTTAGTGGATGTACATCTAAATCATTTAAAAATTTATTCATTTCTACTTCTATAGTTTTATAAACTTCTTCTGAGTAATCTACTAAATCCATCTTATTAACTACTACATATACCTTTTTTATACCTAATAAAGAAAGTATATACGCATGTCTTCTTGATTGTTCTTGAACTCCCTGCTTTGCATCTACTATTAAAAGGGCTGCTTCTGCATTTGCTGCTCCTGATATCATGTTCTTTAAAAATTCTTTATGACCTGGCGCATCTATAATTACATAATCTCTTTTATCTGTTGAAAATTGAATTTGTGTAGTATCAATAGTTATACCTTGCTTTTGTTCTTCTTCAAATGCATCTAAAAGATATGCATATTCAAAAGGCTTACCTGTTTCCTTTGCTATTCTTTTTACCTTTTCTACTGCTCCTTCAGGTAAAGAATGTGTGTCATAAAGTAACTTTCCTATAACTGTTGATTTACCGTGATCTACATGTCCAACTACTACAATATTAAGTATTTCCTTATTATTTTCCATAACTTCTTGCCCCCTTTTATTACATATATCCATCTTTTCTTAGTTTTTGCATTGCATAAGAATCCTCTTGATCTTGTGCTCTACCTGCACGTTCACCAGTTGTTGTATTTTTTAACTCTTCAATTATTTTATCTAAAGTATCTGCATCAGATTTGATTTTTCCTGTACATGGAGCACATCCAAGACTTCTATATCTCTCTCCATTTTTAGCAAAATATAGGTCTATTATAGGAATGTTTTCCCTCTTTATATATTCCCAAATATCAAGTTCACTCCATTGTAATAATGGATGTACCCTTATATGATTTCCTTTAGGAAAATCTGTTTTAAATTGATCCCATAATTCTGGTGGTTGGTTAGAATAATCCCATTCATAATCCTTATTTCTTTCACTAAATACTCTTTCTTTAGAACGTGAGCCTTCTTCATCTCTTCTAACTCCAACTATAAGTCCATCAAAACCATATTTCTTAACTACTTGTTGTAACCCTTCTGTTTTTAATGCCTTACAGCATTTTAGCCTTCCAGAATGAGGTCCTATTCCTGCCTTTATTGCTTCTTCATTAGTATGAACTATAAGATCTAAGTTTAACTCCTTTGCTACTCTATCTCTATACTCTATCATTTCTGGTATTTTATGAGTTGTATCTACATGGATAAAAGGAAATGGGCAATGTCCATAAAAAGCCTTTTTTGCAAGCCACAACAATACTGTTGAATCCTTTCCTATAGACCATAACATACCTAGTTTACCCAGCTTTTTATATGCTTCCCTAATTATATAAATACTTTCTGCCTCCAATATATCTAAATGATTCATTGTATTTCCCCCTTAATATTTATTAGATTGATTTTTATCTACATCTATAATTTTTAAATAATCATCTTTACTTATTTTCCAATGAAGTATATCTCCTTCTTTCTTTACCTTTAAGCTAGCCCCTCTGCCTCCTATATCTGCTCCAAGATAAAATTTTATAGCTTCTCTTGAACATTCTTTAACACAAGAAGCACATCCCCAACATTCATCAGGAAACTTAATATAAGCTTTATTTTTACTATCTATTCTTATTAGATTTCCTGGACACACACTTTCACATAACTTACATCCTATACATTTGCTTTTGTCAATTTTTATGCTCATATATCTCACCTCTAGATACTAAATCTCTAAACAGAATTTTCACTTCACCATTTTCATCTAACTTTGAATTAACATACTTTAAGAAGCTATTATCCTTATTTGGATAATCTTTATTTTCACAAAAACTATGCCATCTAGTTTCCTTTCTAGCTTTTAAATGAGCTATTAAAACTTTAGCTACTACAAGTCTTTCTTTTAATTCAAATATTTTAACTAATGTATCTATATCTTTTGTTTTTAAATTTTCAGCAAGATCTATAAGACTTGTAATTTTCTCCTTTGCTATTTCAAGTTGACTTTCATTAAATTCATAATTAGTAGTTTTACCTCCAGCATAATTATCCATAACTGTTTGCATTGCTTCTTCTAATTCTGATACTGTATATAAGCTTGTATTTTCTCCAATATGCTTAGCTACCTTTTTATATTCATTTTGTATTTCATCTTCTGTTAAGGTATCTAAATTTATATTCTTTATATATTTTATAGCTGATTTCCCTGCTATTTCTCCTTCTACTAAAGCACCTGTAACATACTTTTGTGGACATCCTCCTGCTGTATCACCAGCTGCATATAATCCTTTAATTGTAGTCATTCTGTTAGTATCAACCCAATATCCACTAGCTGTATGACCACCTACTATGTATGGTTCTGTACCTTCAATTTCAACATTTGCTTTTCTAGGCCCCTTTTTATTTTCTATCCATCTTAAAGTTTGACTTGGCGCCATATTTAAATATGCTTTATATAAATCATCTTCTGCTTTTTCTGAAATCCCTTCTGTTTTTAAATAGCATGGACCTCTTCCTTGTTTGTTTTCTTCTACTGTTCCATATAATCTCTCAGAAGTTGTATTACCGTACTTACTTCCATACTCTTCATCTAAGCTATTAATTTGAGGTGCAGATACTCCTTGAGCAATAGTTCCTGTTGGAGCTATAGTATCTTTACACCTTAAAGCTATAAACCTCATTTCAAAAGTAGTCATTTCTGCTCCTGCTCTTATTCCCATTGCTAGTCCTCCTCCAGTATTAAAAGGACAATACCACATCTTATGTTTTGAGAATCCTGAATTATTAGGTTTATAAATTCCTGCAGCGCCTCCTGTTGCACAAATAACAGCCTTACTTTGAACTACATAAAGAATATCCTCATTTACAGAAATCCCATAGGCTCCTAAAATAACTCCATCCTTAACTATATAATCTATTACATTAACTTTATTTAAAACATTTACATTATCTAAATCACTTATAGATTTTGCTAACAACGGCTTTATATTTTCACCATTTATTTTTATATTTCTATTTCCTCTAGTTACATACTCTCCATTTTCATCTTTCAAAATTACTAGACCTAAATCTTCTAAATCCTTAGTTACATGATTTAGTCTTTTAGACATAGTTAGTAATAAATCTTCTCTCACTATTCCTTCTGCATCTTTTATTGCATATTCTACATAATCCTCTGGTCTTTTTCCCTTTACTATATATGCATTTAAAGCATTTACTCCTGCTGCTAAACATCCACTTCTTTTTATATTAGCTTTTTCTAAAATTAATACTTTATCATTTGAATTTCTAGCAATAGTTAAAGCTGCATAACATCCAGAAGTTCCTCCCCCTATAATTAAAATATCTGTAGTCAACTTCCTAATTTCCATAACATTCTGCCTCCTAAACTTAAATATATACAGATATAGGATTTACTTTTAAAGAATTTTCCTTCATCTCTGACTTTTCATTATCAAAGACATATACTCTATGAATTAAAATATACACTTCATCTCCTATATTAACTTCCTCTTTTTCCAAACTTCTATAAGCTGTTAAAAGAATATCGTGAGATCTAACCTTTACCTCTATATTACTACCTCTAAAAGCTGTTTCTTCAACTATTCCCTTTTCAGAAGCCCAAGGGAAAGATAATTCATTACGCTCTTTTCCTATTTCTATGAATTCTGGTCTAACTACAGCTTTTCTCTTTCCTAAATCAAATCCTCTTAAGTTACTGCAATGGTCAATAATATTAGATTCTCCTATAAATTTTGTCACAAAAGGAGTTTTGGGATTTCTATATATTTCAATAGGTGTACCTTTTTGTTCAATACATCCCTTATTAGTTACTATAATTTCATCTGCCACCTCTGTAGCTTCATCCTGATCATGAGTTACAAATATACTAGTTATTCCAACCTCTCTTATAGTTTTCTTAAGCCAAGATCTCAATTCTTTTCTTACCTTAGCATCAAGAGCTGCAAAAGGTTCATCTAAAAGTAAAATCTTAGGTTTTGGTGCTAAAGCTCTTGCAAATGCTACTCTTTGCTTTTGTCCTCCAGAAAGTTCTGATGGATATCTATTTTCTAATCCTTTTAATCCTATAAGCTCTATAAGTTCTTTTACTCTTTTATCTATCTCATTTTTACTTACCTTTTTTACTTTTAAACCAAAAGCTATATTATCGTACACTGTCATATGCCTAAATAAAGCATAATTTTGAAATAAAAAACCTATATCTCTTTTGCCAGGTTCTATATCATTAACTCTTTTCCCTTGAATTAATATATCTCCTGAATCTGGAGTTTCAAGACCTGCTATCATTCTTAAAATTGTAGTTTTTCCTGATCCTGAAGGACCTAAAAGAGCAACAAGCTTCCCTTCTTCTATTTCAAAATTAACATTATGAGATGCTTTATAATCACCATAAAACTTATTAATATTTTGAAGCTTTACATACATTGTTTAACCCTCCTTTTTACTTTTAATCTCTAATATATTTCTAATTATTAATATAAGTATTGCAAAGATAACTAATATTGAAGCTACTGCAAAGGCTGCACCATATTCATATTCGTTATAAAGAATTTCTACATGTAACGGAAGAGTATTAGTTTTTCCTCTTATATGTCCCGAAACTACTGATACTGCCCCAAACTCTCCCATAGCTCTTGCAATACATAAAACTATTCCATAAAGTAATCCCCACTTTATATTAGGAAGAGTAACTTTTGTAAATATGGTAAATCCACTTGCTCCCATAATAGCAGCAGCCTCTTCTTCATCAGTTCCTTGTGAATTCATAAGTGGTATTATCTCTCTTGATATAAAAGGGAAAGTTACAAATATAGTTGCTAGAACAATAGCAGGTATTGAAAACATAATATCTATATCAAAATAATTAATTATTCCTTCAAAAGCTCCCCCTCGCCCAAAACATAATACAAATGCTAAACCTGCTATGATTGGTGATATTGAAAATGGTAAATCTATTAAAGTATTAAGGAAGTTTTTCCCCTTAAATTTAAACTTTGTTAGCCACCAAGATGCAGCAATACCAAATATAGTATTTAAAATAGTTGCAAATATTGTTGCTATTAAAGTTAACTTCACTGCTTTTAAAGTGTATTTATCTGTAATACTATCTACATAAATGCTAAATCCATCTTTTAATGCTCCTGTTATTACTACTCCTAAAGGAATGATTAACATAATAAATAGGAATAACACACTAATAGAAATTAAACTCCATTTTATAAATTTATTTTTCATATCATTCACCCCTTTAGAATTTTATTGCTTTTTGTAGCTATAAGATTAATAACAAAAAGTATTAAAAATGAAATTATAAGCATTACTAATGCAATAGCTGTTGCACCATTATAATCATATTGTTCAAGTTTACTCATAATTAAAAGAGGTGCTATTTCTGTTTTCATTGGCATATTTCCTGCAATAAATACTACACTTCCATACTCACCAAGACCTCTGGCAAAAGCTAAACCAAATCCTGTTAATAAAGGTGTTTTTATTTCAGGTAAAATAACTTTTAAAAATGTTGTTATATTATTTGCCCCTAACATTTTTGATGCTTCTTCATAACTTGTATCTAATTCTTCTAAAACTGGTTGTATATTACGAACAACAAAAGGTATGCCTATAAAGATTAGTGCTATTGTAATTCCAAAGCTTGAAAAAGATGATTTAATTCCTATGCTATATAGATATTTTCCTATCCATCCTTTTTGAGAATAAAGAGTAGTTAGTGAAATACCTGCTACTGCTGTTGGAAGTGCAAAAGGTAAATCAATAAGTCCATCTAAAATCCTTTTAAAAGGAAAAGAATATCTAACTAATACCCAAGCTAATATAAGTCCAAAAAAACTATTTATAATAGCAGCTATAAAAGAACATTTTAAACTTACCATGTAACTACTTACTACTCTGCTATTTGTTATTATTTTTATAAATTCATCAATCCCCAAATTTGTTACCTTTAACATTACTACCCCAACAGGAATTAAAACTATTAAGCTTAGATAAGTTAAAGTAAAACCCATAGATAAATTAAAACCAGGAATAATTCTTTTTGCCCCTTTCATAATATCCCCCCTTATTTATTAATTTTTCACATATATTTCATCAAAAACTCCACCATCTGAAAAATGTTTCTTTTGTGCTTCTTGCCATCCCCCAAAGACTTCATCTATTGTAATTAGTTTTATATCTTTAAAAGTATCTTTATACTTTTCTTCTATTTCTTTATTTCTAGGTCTATAATAATTTTTTGCTGCTATCTCTTGAGCTTCATCACTATAAAGGTATTTTAAATATTCTTCTGCTACCTTACGAGTATCTTTTTTATCTACTACCTCATCTACTACTGTAACAGGAGGTTCTGCTAATATACTCATAGAAGGATATACTATTTCAAAATTATCTTTTCCTAATTTCTCTATAGAAAGATAGGCTTCATTTTCCCAAGATATTAATACATCACCTAATCCATTTTCTACAAAGGTTGTTGTAGCTCCCCTTGCTCCTGAATCTAGAACTTCTACATTACTATATAGTTTTGAAATAAATTCTTTTGCTTTATTTTCATCACCATTATTTTTATCTAATGCATATCCATAAGCTGCTAAGTAATTCCATCTTGCTCCACCGGAAGTTTTAGGATTAGGTGTAATTACTGAGATATTATCTTTAATTAAATCATCCCAATCATTTATGTTTTTTGGATTTCCTTTTCTAACTAAAAACACAATTGTTGATGTATATGGTGAACTATTATTTTCTAATCTGCTTTGCCAGTTACTATCTATCAAACCTTTTTTACTTACTGAATCTATATCATAAGCTAAGGCTAAAGTTACTACATCTGCTTTTAAACCTTCAATAACAGCTCTTCCTTGTTTGCCAGATCCACCATGAGATTGATTAATTATTACTTCTTCACCAGTTTTATCTTTCCAGTAGTTTGCAAAACTTTCATTATACTCTGTATAAAATTCTCTTGTAGGGTCATAGGAAACATTTAAAAGTTCAATAGTCTTATTTTTATTACTACATCCTATTACTCCACCTGCTACAACTAAAATTCCTAGTACTGTACTAAGTAATCTTTTCCCTTTCATTTAGCCATCTCCCTTCTATAACCTACTGATCTTATATGTTTTCTTGATGTATGTTTATAGTATATTCTTCCACCTTCTATTTGTCAACATTTATTTCTTATTTTTCCAATAAGTTTTCTATTTTTTGCCTTTTTCTTAATATGTTACTATGTTTTCATCAAACACTTTTCAGAATACAACTGTCTTTATATATGTTATTATTTGTACTAGGAGAGGTGGTTCTAAATTAACAAAATCTCTAAATTAAATAAAGCAAGCTATATACTAACTAAAATTCAGTTAATATATAGCTTGCTTTTACTTATAAAAATTATATACAAAGATTTTTTAATAGTAATATAACTATTAGAATTTAAATAAATTAAGACCTATTTCTTCATTAAAACTTCTATCAACACTTCCATTTATTATATTAATTATCATCTCACAAGTTGCACTAACTACTGCTCTATTAAGATGACCACCAAATACTTTTCCTGAAGTATCTCCAGCACTCATATGTAAATGAGAATAAAATTCATCATCCATAGTATTTATAGTTCCTGTTAATGAAACTATTTCAAAATTCCCTTTAAATTCATTAGCATAATATTTCTTCTCTTCTGTTTTAAATACTCCTACAGTAAAATCATTAACTGCACCTAAAGCAGTAACACTTGCAAGTTTTATATTTTCTTTTAATGCAACTTCCTTTACTTTATCTAAAATTTCTTCACCTTTATCTATTCTTACAACAACTGTATTATCAAATCTTCTATATTCCATAAAAATCCTCCTACATAAAAATATTATAGCTTGAATTTTATCATAAAATTATAAAAACTAATAATCATTTTATTATAAGAATTTATTTATAACTTCTTTAGTAAATTTATCTGATTCTGTTATCCAAGGTTCATATCCTGAATCTTCAAACCATACTATTTCTTTATAAGGTGCACTAATGTTATTAAAATAACCTTCTGCAAGAGTAGCTGGAGTTATTTCATCATTTCTACCTTGGAATAGATACATTGGAACCTGAAATTCTGTACTCATTTCATTTAAATTAACTGTATAGAATTCTCTATATAACTTATCTAGTATTTTACCTTCTCTAAAATAATTTATTTTATCTAAAGTACTATATTCAGAACATAAAACATAATTTATTGTACTATTTTCTGGTTCTTGTACATATGGGCTGTTTATCATATACTCCTTTAAATAGTCTATATATACCTTTTCATTATCAACTACCTCTTTTACTTCATAAGGTGGCTTACCTTGCGCCTTAAGCTTTCTCAATTCATCATCATCATTATTTTCTTCAGCTATACTCATAGCTCTATTATAACAATATTCAGATCTATCCTTTAATGAAGTCATAAAATCAGTAGCAATAAATCCTGCAAAGAAGTTTGGATATCTTTGTACTAGAGTAGTACCCAAAATACTTCCAAATGAATCTCCTATCATATATACTTTATCTTTATTAAATCTTGTTCTAATATACTCTACTAATTTTCCATATTCAGATACATATTTGTCAAAAGTAATTTCTTCTTTTTCTAACTTTTTAAATGATTTTCCTGCTCCTAACTGTTCCACAGTAACTACAACAAATTCATTTTCTAACTTACTTAGATTTAATCTTGTAGAAGACAATTTACTTTTTCCTATATCTCCAGCCAATACTAATAATACAGGTTTTGTTTCATCTATTCCCCTTATACTTATCCATTGATTTATATCCCCAGAATTCACCTCTTCTAGTGAAGTTATACTAGTAGGAACTATATCTCCATATTCATTTAAAATTGGTGGAGTATATGTAGTTTTTTCTGTATAAAATACTTGTCCAGCAAAAAGTATTGCTGCAAGAAAAGTGCATAAGATCATTTCTAATTTTAACTTCTTAAGTTCTTTATTATTCTTCTCAACTTTGCTCATTATAATAATAACTATTGTTCCTATTACCCCAATCACAGTAAATAAAGCTAAAATCAATGTTAAAATAAATTCTAAAGGTACAGTAATCATACTTTTTTCTAGAATTGGTCTTATAAGAAATAAATATACTGCAAATAATGCTGCAAAGATTAAGATACTTATTATACCAATAGTAAACTTATTTAATTTTTTTCCTCTCATTTTTTTCACCTCATATAATTAACTTCTATTCATTAATTATACAATATTACAACAAAATAACATATATTTTTTTGATACATATATTCTTTTGATGCATATATTTTTTTGATGCGTATAAAAAGGCTATATTTAAATGATTTATAAATAATTTAAATATAGCCTAATTCATATATTCCTATATTTTCTCTATGTTTATTTTTTTATCTATATAATCTGCCTTACACTTTCCACCTTTTTTTAAACTTCCAAAAAGTATTTTATCAACTAGTAATGACTTTATTTCATTATTAATTATTCTAGATATTTCTCTAGCTCCATATTCCTCACTAGTTCCTTTTTCAATAATATATTCAATACATTTCTTAGTAGGAACAAGCTCTACATATTTATCTTTAAGCTTTTCAGAAAGTATATTAAATTCTTTATCTACTATCTTTGTAGCCATCTTTTTATCTAAACTATTAAATACTATAACCTTACTTAATCTATTTCTAAATTCAGGAGTAAATATCTTCTTAACTTCCTCTGTTATATTATCTTTAGTAACATGTCTTGATCCAAAACCTATAAGACTCTTATTTACTGTGCTAGCTCCTGCATTAGATGTCATTATTAAAATGACATTTCTAAAGTCAGTCTTTCTACCTTGATTATCTGTAAGAGTGGCATAATCCATAACTTGTAATAAAATATTAAATATATCACTATGAGCTTTTTCTATTTCATCTAATAATAATACACAATGAGGACTTTTCTTTACTCTTGAAGTTAAAAGACCTCCTTCTTCATATCCAACATAACCAGCTGGTGCTCCTATAAGTTTTGCTACTGTATGCTTTTCTGCATATTCACTCATGTCAAATCTTATAAGCTCAACATCTAAAATATTAGCTAAAGTTTTTGCAATCTCAGTTTTACCTACACCTGTTGGTCCTACAAAAAGTAAACTAGCAACTGGTTTATTTTCATCATTTAAACCAGCTCTTGAAAGTTTTATAGCATTTACTACACTTTCAATAGCTTCATTTTGCCCAAAAACTTTTAATTTTAATTTTTTCTCTAATTGTGCTAATTTCTTTATTTCATCAGTTTCTACTGTTTCTTTTGGTATATTACATGTCTTTGATAAAACTTCTTCTATTAATTTTTTATCAACAGTTTGTATCTTTTTATTTGTAGGATGCATAACTCTATAAGCTCCAGCTTCATCTATTAAATCAATAGCTTTGTCAGGTAAAAATCTTTCACTTATATATTTATTACTTAACTCTACTGCATGTTCTATTGCACCTTTACTATATTTAACCCCATGATATTCTTCATAAAACTTTTGTAATCCCTTAAGAATTTTAATACTCTCCTCCACAGAAGGCTCTTTTATATCAATATTTTGAAATCTTCTAAGTAAACTTTTAGATTTTGCAATATGTTTATTAAATTCTTCATATGTAGTAGCACCTATAAACTTTATTTTCCCTGTAGTTAAATAAGGCTTAAGCATATTAGAAGCATCAAAAGATCCTCCACTTATAGCTCCAGCTCCTACAATATTATGAATTTCATCTATATAAATAATAGGTTTTTCAAATGTACATACTCCATCCATTATAGATTTAAACCTTTTTTCAAAATCTCCTCTATACTGAGTTCCTGCAATTATAGCACCTAAATCTATAGAAAATATTTTAGAGTTTTTTAGTTTCTCTGGTACATTTTCCTCGTTAATTAGTCTTGCTAGTCCGTTAGTTATAGCTGTTTTTCCTACCCCAGCTTCTCCAATATGAATAGGATTATTTTTATATTTTCTACATAAAATTTGCATAGTTCTTTCTAGTTCTGCTTCTCTACCTATAAGAGGACTGAATTCATTTACTTTATCATTTAAACAAGTAACATATTGTTTCCATGATTCATCTACTTGTTCTTGCTTTTTTGAAACATCCTTTTGTGAAGTTGTTCCTTCACTTACTTCACTGTCTATATCACATAATAAATATAATAAATCCATAGGATCAATATTTTGTTCTAATATATAATAAACTGCATAGCTATCTTCTAAATTCATGATTTCATTCACAACATGAGTTAAAGTTATCTCACTTCTTTGAGAAGATGTTGCTTGTAAATTAGCATTAGATAATACTAAATTCAAACCATAACTTATTTCAGGATCACCTTTTTCTAATGTTTCTATATTTTCATCTAAATATTTTTCTATATTCTTTCTTAATTTATCTAAATCACCATTACATACTTTAAAAGCTTCTATAAAGTTATTATTAAAAGTTATACTATATAATAGATGTTCTGGTGTTATATATTCGTGTTTTTTATCTCTTGCAAATATGACCATTTGACCTAAGATTTCTTCTACTTCTCTAGAATACTTCATATATAAATCCTCCTATGCTTCTTCTACCTTCACCTTAAAAGGATATCCTTCTCCCCTAGCTAAAGTAGTTGCCTTATCAGTTTTAGTTTTAGCTATATCATAAGAATATGTACCAACTACTGCTTTACCACTTTTATGAACTGTCATCATTATATTAACAGCATCTATTTCATTTTTCTTAAAGATATTTTCTAATATAAATACAACAAACTCCATTGGAGTAAAATCATCATTATACATCACTACTTTATATTTTTTAGGTTCTTTTATTTTAACTTTTCTTTTTTCTTCTATTATTGCCTTAGCTCCCATATGCCTTCACCTCCATAAATATATATTTTTTTAGCTTTCTATTATTCTTATACTATCCTATTATACATAACTAATCAAACTAAAATAGACATTAAAAATACATAATTAAATATTGTGTATTTTTAATGTCTAAAATCTTATACCTCAAGTACAAATTTTTTATTATCTATACTATAAAGCTCTAGTTCTATATTGTACATATCTTTTATTAATTCTTTATCTATAACTTTATCTGGATGCCCTTGTACTAATAATTCTCCATTTTTTAATGCAATAATCTCATCACTATAATATATAGCTTGATTAATGTGGTGTAATACCATAATTATAGTGATTTTATATTCTTTATTAAGTTTTTTTATAAGTTTTAATATTTCTATTTGATAACGTACATCTAAATATGTAGTAGGCTCATCTAAAAATAATATTTTTGTATTTTGTGCTAACGCCATAGCTATCCAAACTCTTTGTTTTTGTCCTCCAGATAAATCTGACATTTTTCTATCTTTATATTCAGTTAAATTTGTAACTTCTAAAGCCCAATTTATTAATTTTTCATCTTCTTCATAATTCTTAGAGTAATATTTTTCATAAGGTATTCTACCATAGCTTACTAATGTTTTTACTGTTACATCGTTAGGACATGTATTGTATTGATGAACTATGGCTATCTTTTTAGAAAATTCCTTAAGTTTAATTTTTTCTATATTATTGCCCTCTAATAAAATTTCACCAGTCTTAACTTTTAAATTCTTGGTCATTAAATTAAAAAGTGTTGATTTACCGCAACCATTACTTCCCATTACAGTTGTAATTTTTCCTCTCTTTATTTTAAAAGAAAGATTTTTTAAAACTTCTTTATCACCATAACTAAAGGATAAATTTCTAACTTCCATAAGTTTCTTCACTCCTTCTTAATAAAATAATAAAGAACGGTCCACCTATTACTGCCATAATTATAGAAGATGATATTTCATTAGGAGATGCAATAATTCTTCCTAAAGTATCTGCAAGCAATAAAGTAAATGCTCCACATAACATAGAATAAGGTATTAAAACTTTATGATCTGACCCTACTAATAATCTTGCTATATGTGGTACTATAAGTCCTAAAAAGCTTATTACTCCAACAATAGCTGTAGATATACTTGCAAGCAATACCGCAATTAATGATATTACTATCCTTAAAGCATTCACATTTATCCCTAAGCCTCTAATAGTCTTATCTTCTAAAGCTAATAAGTTACATTTACCAACAGAAAATAGAGCTAAAACTAATCCTATAAGTACATAAAACATTAAGGTATATACATCATCCCAAGTTTTCATAGATATATTTGCATTAACTATAGATGCTACTCCTGACATATTAGAACCCATCATACTATTAAGTCCGTCTATAATTCCTGTAAATACTGCACTTACAGCTATACCAACAAGTATTATCCTTAAGGGATTTAATCCCGACTTCCAAGACAAAGAATATACAATTACAAATGCAATTATCCCTCCTAAAAATGCAAAAATAGGTGCTACAAAATATAAACTTGGTAAAAAGGCTGTTACTATAACTGCCATAAAACTTGCTCCACTAGAAACTCCTATAATTCCAGGATCCGCCAATGGATTCTTCATAACTGCTTGAAATAATACACCAGCTGTAGCTAAGGCTGAACCTGCAAGCATTGATATTATTATTCTAGGAAATCGTAAATCATAGATTGCCCCAACTTTAGGATCAAATTCAACAAATAATCCTTTTAAAAGTTCTGAGAAGGTTACATCAATACTTCCTACATTTATTGATATAAAAAACAAACCTATAATCATAATAATAGTTAAAATAAATATTAAAGTTTTTTTCATTATTAAGCCTCACCATAAAGAATTTTTTGTAAATCTTCTAAAGCTTCTTTATAATTAAAAGTTGCACTCATTCCAAACTTATTATTGTCTAAATCATATACTTTATCTTCTTGTACTGCTTTAAAGTGTTTCCAAATATCATTTTCTTTAAACTCTTTTTCAAACATAGCACGTACCTCTTCTGGCATAGCATGAGAAGTTCTCAAAATAATATCTGGTTGTTTAGTCACCATATCTTCTGGATTTATATTCAAGAAATCTTCTTCGCCATCATAAACATTTATCCCACCTGCTAATCTTAAAAGACTTCCTGCATAAGAATTTTCTGTAGCAACTACATAAGATCCTGGTAGTCCCATTAATAGTAATACAGTTGGTTTTTCTTTATCTTTATTTTTATCTTTATATTCATTTATAAATGTCTTAAATTCTTCTACTAATTCTTTTGCTTTTTCTTCTTTACCATACTTTTCTCCTAATTCTTGTACAGATTTAAAAAGACCAGCTGTACTTTTTAAATTAAGATATGTTGAATTTACAGATATATTTTCATATTTACTTTGAAGGTCTGCTTCTAAAGAACTCGGACCTATTACATCTGTTGGATTTAAATTTTTAATTATTTCCATGTCTGGTGCCATTGAAGTTCCTACTTCTGTAGCATCTGTATATCTCTCTGGAATAGTATAAGATTCTGTTTTAGGAATTCCAACTACTCCATCTATATCTAATTTTTCTAAAACTTCAAGAGTAGCTACTGATGTGGCTACTATTCTTGTTTCATTACTTTCACTTTTTCCTCCACTTTGATCCACACAGGAAACCATATTAAGAGATATTAAAGCGGTTATCATAATTGAAATTATTTTTTTCATATATTTTATCCTACCTTTTATTATCTTACCTTATTAAACTTTTTTCTATATAAGACAAATCCTCCTGCTGCTGCAGAAATTACAAGAACAAGTATTATACCTATTTTAATACCAATATTTTTAGATTCAGTTTGAATTGATTCTTCTGAAGTCAGCTTATGTACAGTAATTCCTTGAACATTATTAAATATATCTTCTATAGATTCATTCTCCATTTCGGCTTTTTTTGCTTCTTCTTCCTGTTTTGCTTCTTCTGATTTTTCTATTAAAGATTCTTGATTAGATTTAGCAACCTCTTGAGATGCCTCTTCTTTTACTTCTGTACTTGCCTCTGGATTAGTTACTGAAGCTTGTGGTAAGTTATCTGAATTATTTGAAGCTGAATTACTCATATTCTTATTTTCATTAGCACTACTTGTATTACCACTATTAGTATTATTAGAATTACTATTTTTATCATTAGCAGAACTTATCATTGAAACAAAATCTCCACTTCCTGCTCTAGCTCCTGAAACATTAGGCTTTACAAAAAATTGCACATTACGTCCCATAGGAGTTACATATAATATAGGACTAATCAAAAGATTAGGATCTACTACTTCAAATCTAAAATCAATTGTTTTATTATTATCTGCTCTTGAAGCTGTTTGAGTACTAGAAACAGATTTATATCCTCCACCACTTGAAGTTTGAACCTCAAAATTAACAGATGATATACTAGACATCAAACCTAGTCTTAAAGTTATATAATTTCTACCATTTTCACATTCTAATAAAGCTTCCTTAGAAACAATGTTATCAATCATGCTTTGTCCTAAAGCTACGTTTGATCCTCCATCTACTGTAGAACCTGTTTCTGGATTTTCATAAGTAGCTGTAACTGGTATAATATATGCACCGTTATCTAGTGCTTTAACAGAACTTGGAGTCACACCTATAATTAATATAAGTGTAACTCCAAGTATATAAAGTATTTTATTTAATAATTTCATATCAATTTATCTTCCTTTATTACTTTCTTTTTCTTGCAAAAAATGCTGCTGATGCTCCTGTAGTCATTAATCCTAATATTGATGATGCTAAACTTAATGATTCTCCAGTAGAAACAACTTCATTATTAGAAGATGTTACTTCTTCAACTTTAGGTGTACTTGTTTTATCTTCTTCTGGTTCTACAGTATCAACATTTTCTTTATTTGTATTGTCTTGTATATTTTCCCCATTATTATCTACAGGTTTATTATCTTCTTTTGAAACAACCTTAACTGAGTCTTCTTTTAAAACCACTCCAAAAGTCACTTCTCTATTTCCCATCATAGTAATGGCAGTAGTTACTTGAATATCTGATTTTAAGTTTGGAACTTCAAATGTTACTGTACATTTTTCGTCATTTTTTTCTACCTTAACTTCTTTTGAATCAACCTTAACAGCTAATGAACCAACTGCCTTATATAATTCTTGATCAAAGTTTAAAGTTAAATAATTTTTACCATCTTTCACTTCTAGATTACTTTCTGCATTTAATAATTTTCTTGCCATTTCTAAACCATGACTATTATTTTCTGCATATGTAACATCATTTTGTATAGTATAATTACCATCTTCTAAAACTTTTGTATCTCCAACTTCAGGTTTTTTTACATCTTCAAATTCTTCAGATATGGTTTTCAATGTTGACATATCATTTTTCACATAACATTGCACACTTCTACCCATCATAACTACATCCATACCAATTAATACTTCTGTATCCATTGATGGAACTTCAAAGGTGATTGTTCTAGCATTATTATCTCCTATCACACTTAGAGCTTGTCCATCTATTGATGCAGATAAATTACTCATAAACATATACATATCTTTTGTAAATTCAATTGTAAAGAATGTTTTTCCTTCTTTAACTTCAATCTTTGTTGTATCTACAATTGATTTTCTAGCCATGCTTTCTCCTGTAGCATTGTTTGGATCTATATATCTTGTAATATTTTTTGCTTCATATACTCCATGTTTTACAACCTTATTTTCTTGGTTTTCAATAACTGTGTTTTCTTCAATTGTAGCCTTAACTGGCTTTACTCCCATTGATACTGCACACATAACTCCTAATAATATTAGGCCTATCTTTTTCTTCATCATAACAAGTTCTCCCTTATAGAAATTTTTTTATTTTAATACTTTATAAATCCCTTTGAATTTTTTTATTATTTTGCAGCTACTAATGTAGAAACATCATTACTTAAGTAAAGTCGAACCCTTCTTCCCATTAATGATGCATGCATCCCTATTTTCAATCTATACCCATTGATTAAAAATATATCTTCTTATTGACATTTCACTGTCAATTGATAATAATATTCATGTGATATACTGTATCACTTTTGTTATAATAACATATATCTAAGATTATTTTTTTTAAAATCTTTACATATTTTTTTTAATATTTTATATAAAGGAGCTATACATGAAATCAAAAATTAATATTTTAAAATATTTTTACAACTGCTGCCACTTACCTATTACCTTAATAGATAATGATTTTAACATAATATATAAAGAAGGATTTACGGCTACTTACAATCTATTATTTAAAAATTCTCTTATATTAAATAATCTAAAAATAAATATTCCTCTTAATTCTTCTTTAAAAATAAATCATGATAACAGTAATTTCCTTATTGTCCCTTTTGGAAAAAATGAAAAATCTTATTATGTAATAGGACCGTATTTAACAAATTCAAATTCAGAAAACTTAAATAGTCTTCCTAAATTAAATGAAAATTGTATTAAATACATTGAAAATTTACTTATTGATATTATTAATGATAATAACAAGGAAACTTCCATAACATCGCCTAATATTGAACGAGTTATTGAAATTATTGAATCTAATACCTGTAACTCTTTATGTATATCTTCTATATGTTCAGAACTTAATATGAATCAATGTTATTTTTGTAGATTATTTAAGACTGAGACTGGATTGACTTTTACTCAATATGTTAATACTTGCCGTATTGAAAAAAGTAAAAAATTGTTAAAAGATACTGATTTATCTTTATTAGATATTGCTTTAGAAGTTGGTTTTGGTAGCCAAAGCTATTTTAGTACAGTATTTAAAAAGATATGTGGTATTAATCCTCTAGACTACAGAAATTCTATTTAAAATAAAAGAAAGTATAGATGCCTAAGATTACATCTATACTTTCTTTTATTCATTATATGTTAATAATAGTTCTATCTCTTCTTTAGTTAACTTAGATATGTTTTTTTCTTTCCCAGTTTCATTATCTAATAAATTATGCACTATATCTTCTTTCTTTTCTTTTAGTCTTAACATATTTTCTTCAATAGTCCCTTTAGATATTATTTTTATAACTTCAACTTGATTTTTTTGTCCTATTCTATGTGCTCTATCTGTAGCTTGATTTTCTACAGCTGGATTCCACCATGGATCAAAATGAATCACCTTTTCTGCTGAAGTTAAGTTAAGTCCTGTTCCTCCTGCTTTTAAAGATATTAAAAATAATTTTATTCTCTTAGATTCATTAAACTTATTGCAGAGCTCTATTCTTTCACTAGCTTTTGTTGAACCATCTAAATAATAATATTCTATATTAAGCTTATCTAGTTTATATTTTAATCTATCTAGCATACTAGTAAATTGAGAAAATATTAATGTTTTCTTATCTCCTTCTATAAACTTTTTTACTAAATCTATAGTAGCCTCTATTTTTCCACTATCACCTTCATAACTTTCATCAACTATATATGGATCTAGTGCTATTTGTCTAAGTTTTGTAAGTAATGATAATATTGAAAAATTATTATTTGTTGTATCTATAAGCTTTTTATATGAATTTAAACTTGATTTATAAAATCTTTTTTGCTTCTCTGTCATAGATATAAAAAATATTCTTTCTTGTTTTTCTGGTAACTCCTTTAATACATCTTTCTTTATTCTTCTTAGTATAAAAGGTTTAATAATTAATTTTAAGTAATGTAAATTTTCCTCATTAATATTTTTAAACTTTCTTTTAAAATCCGATTCTGAAAATAAATAACCAGGCTTTAAAAAATCAAATATACTCCAAAGTTCTAATAAATTATTTTCTATAGGGGTACCTGTTAAAGCAAACTTAGTATTAGCATTTATAGTTTTTATATTTTTACTTATTTTAGATTTAGGATTTTTAATATTCTGTGCTTCATCTATTATAATATTTTCAAAATTTATTTTTTTGTACCTTTCTATATCCATGTTAAGTGTACCATATGAAGTTAATATAATATGATATTTATTTAAATTATTAAGTATCTTTTCTCTCTTATCTTTACTTCCATAAGCGCAACCAACTTCTAATGATGGTGCAAACTTTTTAAATTCTGACTCCCAATTATATATTAAAGATGTTTCTGTAACTACTAAAGATATTTTTCTCTTATTTTTATTTAATAATAAAAAACTTATCCCTTGTAATGTCTTACCAAGCCCCATTTCATCCGCTAAAATTCCGAATAATCCTTGTTGTTTTTTAGCTTGAAGCCATTTAACACCTTCTATTTGATAACTTCTTAAATCTGCTTTTAAACCTCTTGGCTTTTTAAATTCTTTTTCTTCTATATAATTACTTGACTCAATTATATCTATAAAATTAATCCCTTTAACTTCCTCTATTATTTCTTCATAGCCTTTAGGCAAAATATTATCATTTCCCTTATAACCTATAAAACTTAATATATTCATAAACTCATTTATCTCTTTATTTGAAAAATCTAAGAAGCTATAGTTATTAAATCTATAAAAGTCTTCTCCACCATTAAATGCTCTCACTGCATCTACTATTTCTGCATTTTCTACCCCATTTATATTAACCCTTAAATTCAAATCTTTTTTACTTTTTACCAAACCTTCTATATCATTAACTGATAATATCTTCAAATTTCCTAATTCCTTTGATGTATTTATGTCACAATAATCTTTTATATGAGACTTTAAAAACTCTAATAAATCATTGTCATTTCCAAGAAAACTATAGTATCCTTCTCTCTTAGTAAATCTATTTTGAAATAATATTTCCTCTATAATTTTTACCTTTGAAGACTCATTTATAAATTCATAATCTTTATCTATCTTAAACTTACATTTTATTTCCTCAACATCTTTATAGAAATTGAGAGTAAGTTTTGTTTTTTGTGCTATTAAATTTCTTATATCATCTGTAATAACTAAATCTCCAATAAAATTTAATACTTTAATAACCTTATGTAAGGCTTCTTCTTTTATATATGTATAAGATTTTTCTTCTAATGCCTTATATATAGGAAAATATGCCTTACATTTATTAAATGGTGGTATAAATATTTTCCTATCATATATGTACACTGTTCCTTCCTTATTTAAAGCTTTAATACTAGCTTTGGTTCTTTGCAACTTTATTTTATTAGCTTCTTTTTTTAATGTAAATCTTAAAGGAATTTCTTTATCTACTATAGAATTTTCATATTCTATAAAATCAATCTTTATACTATTATTATTATTTTTACAAATAAAAAGAACTTCTCTCAAGTCCTCATCTTTTACCTTAAAATTAATATTTTTTATTAGTTTTAGTATTTTTCTTTGTTCTTTAGAATAAGCTATTTTCTCAAAGGAATAAGTAGCTTTATTAGAAAAAATATTATATTCTAATTCCTCAGTATTCGATATTTTGGTAATCCCTTTATCTTTTAATATAATTGATATATTAAATTTGTACTCTTTATTATAACTTTCTTCAAGCTTTACTATAAAATCAACTTTTTGTTTTACTCTATATTGTCTTTCTTGATTTTCTAATACCTTTAAAGCAGTTCCTATTATATGCTGACAAGGAAATTGTATACCCATACGTCTAGCTTCTTCATATACTTCACAATTACAACTTAATTGCACATTATTCACATTACTTTGTAACCTTATATGAGTATTATATTTTTTAGGACCATCACTAACTCTTCCGTATATATTAGTAACTTTATTCACTTCTTTTATATCTATTATTTTAACTTTGTCACCTTTTACTAAATTTATAGCTTTCTTATAACCTATTGAAAACTTATTATTAAGTATTTTATCTTGCAATAAATTAAAATTCACTTTCTTACCTCTCAAAATAATTACTATATTATAATTAAAACATAATTTAACTTTAGTAACAAATAAAATCTTAGCTATATAACATACATAACTGCCTTAGCTAAGATTTTTAAAACTATATTTTATTAGTAATGAATTAAATCTGACATCTCTATTTTTGCAATTTCTTCAATAGTCATCATATCATCTACAAACTTCCTACTTACACATTCTTTAGTTAATGGTAAAGTTATAGTCACCATACTTCCCACGTTAAATTCACTTGTAAATTCAATATTTCCTTTATGTAGTTCGATAATTTTCTTAACTACATACAATCCTATTCCTCCACCTTCTGAGTTTCTTGTTAAAGCAGGTGATACTTGGTAAAATTTTGTAAACATTAATTCTAAATACTCTTCTTTTACTCCAATCCCATTATCAACAACTTTAATTTTAACTTTATCATCTTCAATTGCTACAAATACTTGTATCTTACCTTCAGATTTAGTAAACTTAATGGAATTAGATAATAAATTTAACATTACTCTTTGCATTGCTACTATATCTATTGAAGTTATTATCTCTTCCTCTTCAGTATCAAATATTAAATCAATATTTTTCTTACTTGAATACTTTACTACTTCTTGAACAACATCCTCTACAACTTCAACTATATTAATAGATTCCAACTTTAATTTTTCTGTACCATTCTCAATTTTCATTATATATAATAAATTATTTATTAATCTATATAACCTATAAGAATTATTATTTATTCCATCTAATTTATTAAAGACGTATTCCGTATTACTTATATTACTCTTAATTAAATTAGAGGAATTTAAAATAATATTTATAGGTGTTCTAAATTCGTGATTTACTATAGCCAAAAAGTCCGTTTGTACCTTTTTTCTTTCTTCTAAAAGTAGTCTCTCAGTATTTTTTTTTCTTTTTAAATTTAATATATACTCAATTAAGCATATAAAAGCAACTAGCATAAATACCATTATAGAAACCGAAATTTTATAAATAGGTTGCTGTCTAATCATCTTATATATATCCCTTAAAGAGTTATTTATAAATATACTATCTTCTGGAACCCTTCCTAAAGCTTCTCTGCTTAAATAAACACTTATATAATCTATATATTTATTATAATACTCTTCATATGCTATAGGAATTTCTTCTATTGACTTATTCTCTAGATTTTCAATAACTACATCCTTAATATATTCCATATAATCTTCCATAGATGATATGCAAGCTCCTAAAATTCCTTCATGTAAATAAACCAAATCATTTGTATATATAGGGCCATTTAAATTATCTTTTATGTAGTTAATAACATTCTTATATATAATGTTTTTATTATCTTTATTTTTAAAATCTCCACAAACTATATTTACTGTATTTTCACTTTGCACAATATCATTAGAATATTGATCTAGATTAGTAATATCACTATCTTGTATTATATTTAAATTTGCTCCTAATTCTTCATTATATTTATTTAATGACTCAATAGTACTATTAGAAAATTTACTATCAGAAGCTATTAAGTTTATATTTTCTACACTTCCATTTAACTCAAATATTAATTCTAATAACTCCTTAATATTGTCCTCACAATACTTCCCTGTTATAAAACTTCTTTCTTCAAAAGTTATTGCCTTATCTTCAATAACCTCTGAAAATATAATAGGGGTTTTATATAATTTATTATTTTCATTAGATACTATATCTCTTACTATATCAAAAGCTTCATCATCAATAGCTCCTATATAGCTTACTTCTTCTAATGAATATCTACTATCAAACATTTTCTTATAATTTTCTATATAGTTATCATCTTCTATATACTCAATACACTCTATATAAAAATTCAAATTATAATTAGTAACTTCTTTTTCAATATTACTTATTATATCTTCTAAATTCTTTTTATTTTCTTCACTATTTCTTGAAGTTACAATTAATATATTATATTTTTCTTTCTCTTCTATACTTAATACTCTATGCATCGGAACTACTATAAATCCAAAGCATATTATCAGTATAAATATACTTTCCCTCAAAATTTTCCACATATTTTTTCTCCTATACCACATTTCCCCTTTATTATACATTTTTTTTGTTTAAAAATATATATTTATTATTAATTTATTGATTTTAATGCTTTTAAAACATCTTCAGATTCACAATGCATTTTTACATATAAATCGAAATTTTTATCAGTTTCACTCATTGTTATTCCAGTGTATGTTCCTATATATATTGCAGGAAAATCTAATGAAATTCCAAATTTCTCATTTACATAATGTATTCCTTTATTATTTTTTTCTGTATTAGTATTTTGCATATATATAATTATTTTCATTAACTTCTTAATGAATAAAGGTGGGCATATTAGCAATCTTTACCGCTAATATGCCCACCTTTATTTAATCTTCTTTAATTATTATACATACCTTTTATTTTTATTTAGATGAATTCCTAATAATACAGCAAATACAATACTTAGACCCTGACTATATGACTAAGTCTGAATATGTTCAAATAATAGCTCCTGCTGATTAACCATCAATCATTGATCTTTGTCTTTTTTTAAGATGCCTATTAATATCATTGCATATAAAAGTAAAAATATTAATGTTATAACATCTCCTTTTTCCCCTATAATTATACCATTACTCATTTCTCTCCCATTTATCTTATATAACCCAATAAATGTACCACACCTCCATCTCATAATTTTCCTCAATTACATATTAACACCTTTTTCTATCTTTTTCTATCTTTTTATTTTTTCTTTTATTTATATTAACTTAAAATTCAATATTCTTTATTAAATTATAAAAATAAGTATTACAACAAATTTATTGTAATACCTAAGAATATCTAACCTCACAATTTTTTATATATAATTTTATATTCATTTCTTTCTAGTAATTCCGTAGCTTTTTTTATTTTGTCTTCTTTTACAAAAAAATAATATAGAAGTAATAAAATCTACTTCTATATTACTTAATTTTACATCCCTATTGTTACACCATCTTTAAATGTAAAATAGTCTCTTCCTGAATTATTATCCCAATAAGTTTGTCCATTAACTTCATATTTAATAGCATATTGAATATAGTCCCCTACAAAAGCTTGGGTAACTGTCCAAATTTCATATCCATCATTAGAAGCCCCTTCACATTTTGCTTCACAATCTTGCCATCTATCATACAAACTATCTTTAAAATGAAGAGTAACTTTTTTTGCATATGCTATATTTTTCACTTTAATTTTAGCTGTTAACTCATACACTGTATAACCTGCAACTGCATCAATCATTTTACTTTCAACTGAACTTAAACTTACTTCTTCAGTAGTTGCTGAAACTTTTACAGAGGCAAATGCAAATGATGAAAACATCATACAAATTACTACTAATGAAACAATACTCCTTTTTAAAATAATACTTCTTTTAACTTCCATATCAATCATCCTTTCATCATATTTTAAATATAATTTTAACACCCATTAAAATATTATGTAAATTATGTAATTACACATTTTTTACCATATTTTTTTAGTTATGTTATCTAATTTTATTACTACATCTATGCTTTTGGGGAAATAATATATTTTATTATTATTAATACTGCATAACCTAAAATATAATAGAGTTTATTAAACTTTGAATAAGCTAACTTTACACTTACAAATATAAAAAATCAGCAAGTTTTGCTGATTTTTTTATATTATATAGCTATTCTTTTATGCTCCTAACAAGCTTCCTACAATTATTCCAAAATAAGTTCCTATTACATAACCTAATGTTCCAATAAGCATAATTGGGCCAACTAATTTTGTCCATCCTTTTGATATTGCCATAGCTACAGCCGTTGTTGGTCCTCCTATATTCGCATTAGATGCTAGTATTATATCTTCTAAATTAAATTTCAAAAGCTTTCCAAATACAAAACAGAAAAGCATATTTGTTAATGCAATTATTAATGTAAATACAAATAATAAAGGTGCATTTACTATAATCATAGGTATAGAAGCAGGAACTCCTATTGCAAAGAAAAATAAATAAATTAGATACGTTCCAAGTTCAGTATACCCTGAAAGATTTTCAATTTGTTTTTCAAAAATCATTGAAATGATTATAGATAATGTAGTTATCCAAATATACTGACTTCCAAAGAAAGTATTACACATATTAAGTATTATATTTCCTGTTGGAATAATATTAGATAAACTTTCTGCAATTAACCTTGAAAAAGTAACAACCATTGAAGCATAAGCAAAATTAATTGCAATATCTTTTAAAGAAATTTCTTTCTTTTCCCAATATGTAGCTACTGTATTTTCATCTTTTCTACCTTCCGCATGCTTTTCTACTTCATCAACATGAGGATGTTTGAAATGCTTTCTAAAAAATCCTACAGCTGGTATTGATAATAACAAAAACATTGAAGTTGCTGTTACAAGATTATCTGCTACAGTTGTTGCTGAAATCATAGTTCCAGACACACTAAATGCATCTGCAAGGGCTGTAAAGTTTATACCTCCACCTATATAAGAACCAGTCATCATTGCTGCAAGACTATTTAATTCACTAATATTATCTTTTAATAAATAATAAGAAATAAGTGCTCCAACACATGATCCTACTGCCCCTATCAAGAAGATAATTAACATCCTTCCTGTTTCTTTCCATATCTTTTTTATATTACATTGTAAAAGTAATAATGGTATAGCAAGTGGTACTGCAAATCCCCATATTACATCATCATATAATGAACAACTTGTAGGTATAATATTTAAATTTGTAAATAATATTGCAAAAATAAGTGCTAATATTGCACCTGAAATTTTAGCTGCCCATGTATATTTCTGCTCAAGCCATATTGATAGAGCTACAGAACCACACATAATTGATAATAGTACCCATGTATTATCAGCACTAATTAACGTATTCATAAATTAATATTCTCCTCCTATACTTAGTATGTAATTCCCCAAATTTACTTATTTATTCTATACTTTTATAAGAATTATGTAAATTGAAATTTTTAAAAAATCAGCACCAATCTTTATTAACACTTTATAATTCAATCCAAATATTCCATAATAAGCTTATTATTTGTGAATTTTTCCTCTATAACTCATTATACATTCTTTACAAATACACGCTTTTCCCCTTAAATCACTTGGTACCTTTTCCATAAGTTCTTCAGAAACTGATATTTCTTCACACCAACATTTTTTATGGGATAATCCTGCCTCAAATGCACAATTGTTAGGTTTGCCACAGATAGGACAAATACTTTTATTAATATTCATATAGTGAACTGCTACTCAAAATATGGACAAATATATCTGTACACATCTATAATTCTTAGATATTTTGTCTAGTAGCATCTCCTTTCTCATTTCTTAATTTTAAGCCTTCATATTTCCTTGAAAGTCTTTTTTGTTCTCTTTTTATATTTTATACTTTATTTATTTTATATTATAATTTAGATAATCATTATACGAAAGGATTGATTTTATTATGAATTTAATTACAATATATACTCAATCACTTAACCATTTGGGAGAACGTATCTTTATATCACAAATTGAGAAAGACGGGAATATAACTGAAGATATTAAAACATTAAATAATCCTGAGATATCAGAAGAAGACTTAGCTGAAATAAATAAACTAATAAAATTAATAAAACCTGGTTCTAATTTAGTCATATATACATTATCTGCATATCAAAATAAAAATAATAAATTAAAAGAAAAATGGATTAATACTGCTTCTGGAAAAGACTTCATATCTTTAATGTCTGACTATAATATATCACTTAAAACTTACACTAAAGCCCAAGAAAATTTTAAAAATGAATTAATTAAAAAGATGACATCATTTCATAAAATAAACACTAATAAGAAGCAAAAAAATACTCATCAAACTATTTTATCTACAGATAAAATTTATAACTTTAATGATAAAATATGTGATGCAGTTAATGATAAAATATATTTCTACTATTTATATTATAAAATTAGTATTAAAACATAATCTTTTTATTTCAAATTTTTTATAGAGTCCTTATATCTACTACGCCATTTTCTATTAATAACCATTTCCTCAATTATTTTAAAATTTTGAAGTTAATGTACCTTGATGAAAAATCATTTTCCATTTCCCAGCAAAACATTTCCAAATTGAACTACGTAGCGAATACTTTTTATTTTCATCTACTTCCTCATGTTTAATTACTTTGTACATTGCTAATATACATTCATCAGATAATTCTCTTATGCTAAAATCTCTTATTTCCCACTCTATTTCAGTATTATCATTCTTATCTTGATAAACTTCTCCCTCTTTATAAGAAGCCACTTTCCCTGAACTAGTAAACTCAATAAACTCTGTTGATATTAATTCTGATATTTTTTCTGATGATTTTCTAACTTCCGTTTTTAATAATTCACATTCACATTGATATATTATTTTCTCTAAAAGTTTATCAACATTTTTATTACTCAATATTCTCCCCCCATTCTATTCTTATTATTATAACAAATAATATATTAACTGCAAATAAAAGAGTTAGCTTATTAAACCAACTCTTTTTGTGGAATTTTATATGATTTTCAGCGTCCTCTACTCACTACATATTCCATAAACTTAAATATTATGAACAAATTCCTTTGGATATCCTTTTTCCTTTTTTAATCCATACTCAAGCATTAATTCGTCTGTGAGATACACCTCTCCTTTGCAATGCATATCTCCAATTCCATGACTTATAAGTTCATAAGTTTCTGATTTGTAAAATAAATCCATACTCTCTTCTAAATCTTTTCCTGTAATCTTTGAAAATCTTAATATTATCTTTTTATATAAAGATTGCAATAATACTCTATGCGCTTCCATATTACACCTCTTCTGCTTCCACAAACTTTAAATGTAAATCTATAATATCCTGATTTACAATACAAATTTGATTATTAGGTTTATAATACTTTAACCTTTTTAAGGCTTCTTCTTTAGAAATTAGGTTATCAACATATAATTCCATAGTATTATATACTCTATCATCTGCTATGCCGCCAATCAAAATATCATAATTATTATAAATAGCACTTCCGTTTCTACATTCAAGTATAAAATCTAACCACTCATTATCATAATTGCTAAATAGCTTAATTCTATAAACTTTTTCTATCTTATCTAAATCTAATTCATAAATATTTAAATATGCTTCTTTCCCTCTTATCTTAAACTTTTTTGACCAATTTATAGCTTGTTCTTTAATATTAGTTAGATAAAATCCCTTTCCAAAATCCAAAGCCTCTCTTGAATATCTTATATCTGGATTATCTACAATACAATATGATCCATGATAAACTATCATTATAGAACACCTTTCATTTTCATAACTTCTATTAAATCATTAACAATATAATCTTTACTTTGAGAATGTAATGGTTCATAACAAGCTATTATATAATTATCTAATATATCACTATCAAATCTCAAGCTCTTATATATTTTTTCAGCATCTATATTCAATTTTTCTGATAAACTCTCTACACAAAATATAGCAAACTCTAAAGTTTTTTCATTCATTTATTTCACCTGCTACTTATCTTTTTTATAATTATATCCTATTATCTTATTTATATAAATATTATTAAAAGAAAAAGCTAGTAACAAACTTACTAACTCCTCTTAATTTCTATATAATTTTCAAAGTCCTCTACTCACTACATATTCCACAAATACATATCCAATATATACCTGTTTATACTATACTTATCACTCTTTACACTTCCTCTTACACCCATTTTAATTTCCAATTTATTATGTGTATAAGAGTTAATTTTTATTAGGTGTGGCTTACTTTTTAATGATTATAATGGATTACTAATAGTTTGTGCTAAACATATATGGATGGCTACGGTGGTTTGTACATTTTTCCGCCTTGGGCTATTGGTATTTTACCTTAGCTTAAGGGGGTGGTATTGAATATGATAGAATTATTGATAAAGTGTATCTTTAGTACATATATAATTAAATTAGTATTAAGACATAATCTTTTTATTTCTACACTAAAATTAAAGATAAAGTTTCTAGGTATAGATTTAGAAATTAAAAATAAAGAGAAAAAGCACCCATCCAGTCAAGAATAGTGCTTATCTCTTCAAATCTTTATTATAAATTCAATAGCCCTAAAACTAAAAAATGTTCTAGGAAGTCTAGTGTTACCAGCACTAGACTTTTCTTATACATTTATTATATCAAGTTTTCTACAAAAATAAACTGTTATTTAATTACATGTTTAAACAACTCTCACACTAGTGTTACACCAATTTCAAAATCCCTCTATCATACCTTTAGGAAGTATTATTAAAAACATCTACCATACATAAATTTATAAATTTAATTTTGAATATACCATTTTTATAAACTCTTCTTTACCAGAAGTATATAGAGCTCTATTATCAGAGTATTTTTGTGCAAGATTTTCTTTTAAAACAGAATATTCTTTTGCACAACTTCTATTTTTATTAAGATAATCTCTAAATCCTACTAATTTAAAATATTCTTCTTCATCTTTACTATAGCAATGAATATGATGTAATGAATATTCATTGTTATCTCTAAGTACAAACAGATAATAAGTCTTTTCTTTATTTCTTGAACCACAAAATTCATAGCCTAGTTCTTTCATATTCCTTTTTCCATTCAATCGAATGAGGAACTAATTTAACTTTATATCGTTCTACTCCCTCCAAAACTTTCATCTCCTTAAGTTCAAACTTCTACTTAGTATTATAAATTATATCTTATAACATTTCTTCTAAACAGCAAAAAAACTTTAAGTTCATACAAAAATAAGGTGGAGCTGAATGATTAAACTTCGCTTGGCTCCACCTCAAAACTTAAATTATTATATTACTTTTAATGTCCACTCATCATTACATATTCCAAAAATATTAATTTTCTTTTCTTAGTTGTTGAATTTTTTCTATAGTTAAGCCAGTCTTTAAAGATATAGTTTCATCATCTAACACATCTAAAAGATTTTTTGCTATTTCTATATTTCTTTGCTTAATTCCTTTTTCTATTCCTTTTCTCTCAGCTTCATTTAATTCACTTACCTTATCTTTTAAAATCTTAGCTCTCATTTCGTATATTTCTCTTTGCTCTTTATCATTGCTCATGCGTACAAGTTCATCTTTAGCTTCTCTTATTTCTTCTATACTCATCTCAAGACTTCTTACCTTTTCACTTTCAGGATTTCTTAAAAATTCTGTCCAGACACTAAGCATATCCTTTTCATCTGACTCTTCAGGAAGCTTAGGAATCTCTATAAAATGCATCTCAATTACATCTGTTAATTCTTCATTAGTTTCAAGTTCTTTTAATCTATAGCCTGTATGGAACTTTTCTGTTTTTAAGTATTTAAAGTTAAGAATATTTATGCATACAGTTCTATTTAACTTTGAATAATCTTCACCTGCTCCAAGCTGTTCTTCATACATTTTTGATAAATAATAAAGACTTCTTTTTATCATGTTATATTCATTCTTTAATTGAATTTCTATATTTATTATTTCATTATTATTAGTTTCTGCTTTAATATCTAATCTTGAATATTTATCATCTATAAATTGCTTTTCTAAATCTGTTCCTTTTATTTCTACTGATGTTATCTTATTTACTGGTTTTAATATTGCATTTAAAAATGATATTAATATTCTAGGATGCTTTGGTGAGCCAAATATGTTTTTAAATACAAAATCTACTTTTGGGTCAAGTAATCCTCTCATCTTTTCACCTCTATCTTTTTGTTATTTAAATTATATCCTATTATCCTGTTTATATAAATATTTTTCATTATAAAAAGCCAGTACCATAAGTACTAGCTTTCTATAATTCTATATAACTTTTAATGTCCAATCATCATTACATATTCCATAAAATATTTGTGATCAAATTGTTTAAAACAACAGTATAATAGGATATAATAATTAATAATTAATAATTAATAATATTATTTTAAGGAGGAATATATATGACTCTAGCTCAAAAACTTATAGATTTAGCTAATAACTTATCTGATGAAAAACTATCTGAAGTTATTGATTTTGCTGAATACTTAAAATCTAAAGAAGAAGCTGAAACAAAAAATTTAATTGATAATATAATGGACGATTATGATGAAGCTTTAAAGGAGTTAGCTAAATAATGAAAACTCTTACTATTAACGATGTTTTATATATAAACAAACAGACTATAATTAAACATGGTGGAACACATGGAGTAAAAAACTTATCATTAATAGAAAGTTCTTTAAACTCTGGTCTTGCAACCTTTGATGGTATTGATTTATATCCATCTATTGAAGATAAAATTTCTATGATTTCTTATTCATTTATAAAAAATCATGGTTTTAATGATGGGAATAAAAGAGTTGGCTGTATTGTTCTATTAACGTTATGCTATAAAAATAATATAATTATCAAACCATCTCAAAAAGACTTGATTTGCCTAGGTCTTGGCGTAGCCGATGGCTCACTAAATAAAGATGATATAAAAAGTTTTATACAAAAAAATAAATAGTACAAGATTTACTTTTTAATATTTCTTGTACTATTTTTATATTTAAATTAATTATCACACTAGTGTTACACTAATTTTAATGTCCACTCCTCACAGTTCCAAATGTCAGTAACTACATCTCTATAAAAATCTGGTTCATGTGATACAAGTAAAACAGAACCCTTATATTCTTTTATAGCTCTCTTAAGCTCATCTTTTGCATCTTGATCTAAGTGGTTAGTAGGCTCGTCTAAGATTAATATGTTAGTTTCATTATTTATAATCTTACATAATCTAACCTTAGCTGCTTCTCCTCCTGATAAAACCATTATTTTAGATTCTAATTGCTTAGTAGTTAATCCACATTTAGCAAGTGCTGCTCTTATTTCATATTGAGTATATGATGGGAACTCATTCCATACTTCTTCAATACAAGTATTTGTGTTTCCACTTCTATCTTCTTGTTCAAAATAACCTATATTTTGATAGTCTCCCTTTTCAACTTCTCCACTTAAAGGCTTAACTATACCTAATAAACTCTTAAGTAAAGTAGATTTTCCTAAACCATTAGCTCCTACTAAAGCTATCTTTTGGCCTCTCTCCATATAAAGATTTAATGGTTTTGTTAATGGCTTATCATAACCTATAACTA
>CAKVLD010000007.1 GCA_934755305.1 uncultured Clostridium sp.
TGCATAAATGCATTAACATTTTCATCATCATAGTTTAATTCATTAGCATGCTTTAAGTATGCTGACATACCTTTTAAGCCGTATATAATAAGCTCTCTTAAGCTTCTTATATCCTCATTTTCAGTAACTAATACACCAACTTTAGTTGACTTTTCATCCATTTCATCCTTAGTAGTAGCTGTCCATAGAGCTGCTTCTGATAATTTTTCTTTATTAGATAACTTTTCTATTAATTCATTCTTTATTCTTAAAGTTTCTCCAACTCTTACATAGAATATTTCATCATCAAAGTTTGCATTTGTTATTGTTGTAAATAAGTTAATAGTTATGTAATGATTAATCTCTGCAGCTACTTCTTTTCCTTCTGCTCTTAGTCTAGTAGTAACTTCTGATAATCCTTTAGTTGTATATATTAAAAGATCTTGCATTCTAGCTAAATCTGGTGATTTACCACACACACCAAATTGTGTACATCCTGTACAACCCGCTGTTTCTTGACATTGGAAACAAAACATCTTATTTTCCATTCCTAATTCCTCCATAAACTTCATAAATTCTTTATGAGTTTATTATAATTAAAAGAAAATATTAATTCTGTAACAATAGTTACAATAAGAATACATTTAAGTTTTTTAATAAATTGCACACAACATTCATATTCATCTTTTTAAACTCATAAAAAAAGATGATTTATAAATTATTTATAAATCACCTTTTTCTATCTAAAATACAAAACTATATCTAGTTATTTATTAATTTATCTTCACCATTCCAGCTATATAACTTACGAATCTCTTCACCAATAACTTCTGATGGATGTTCTGCTGCTTTCTTTCTCATAGCTCTAAAGTGTGCTTGACCACCAGCAGCTGACATGTCTAGTAAGAAATCTTTTGCAAATGTACCATCTTGAATATCTGAAAGTACTTTCTTCATTGCCTTCTTAGTATCTTCTGTTATAATCTTTGGTCCTGTAATATAATCTCCATATTCAGCAGTATTTGAAATAGAATATCTCATTCCTTCAAATCCTGATTGATATATTAAATCAACTATTAATTTCATTTCATGAATACATTCAAAGTAAGCATTTCTTGGATCATATCCTGCTTCTACTAATGTTTCAAATCCAGCTTGCATTAATGCACAAACACCACCACAAAGTACTGCTTGTTCACCAAACAAGTCAGTTTCAGTTTCTGTTCTAAATGTAGTTTCAAGAACACCAGCTCTTGCTCCACCAATTCCTAGAGAATAAGCTAATGCTAAATCTTGTGCATTTCCTGTTGCATCTTGTTCTACAGCTATAAGACATGGAACACCTTTTCCTGCTTGATATTCACTTCTTACAGTATGTCCTGGTCCCTTAGGTGCAATCATTGTTACATCTACATCCTTAGGTGGTACGATTTGTCCAAAGTGAATTGCAAATCCATGAGCAAACATTAACATATTTCCTGCTTCTAGATTTGGTTCAATGTCTTTCTTATACATTGCAGCTTGTTTTTCATCATTTATAAGAATCATGATTATATCAGCTCTCTTAGCTGCTTCTGCTGCAGTATATACATTAAATCCTTGTTCTTCTGCTCTCTTCCAAGACTTGCTTCCTTCATATAAACCAATTATTACGTCACATCCAGAATCCTTTAAGTTTAATGCATGTGCATGTCCTTGGCTACCATAACCTATAATAGCTATAGTCTTTCCTTGTAAGTAAGAAAGATTACAGTCCTCTTGATAAAATATTTTTGCATTTGCCATTAATAAAACCTCCTATTGTATGCGTATATTATTTAATAGGACACTCCCCACATCCTATTAAACTTAGAAACGCCTTTTATTTACTGCTTTGCCTTTATTTATAAGGATACACCATTTTACATTTTTATTCAAGCAATATGATTAATTTAATAATTTTTAGTTTTTAACTATATTTTATTAATAATATTATTTTTTCTTTAATATATTATCATACAAATTGTACATTTACTTGAAATTTATTGCATTAGATTTCCCTTGAACTTTTATCTTCATAATTTTCTTTATGTGGTATTCTTAAATAACCCTACTCTTTGTTCCAATTAGTATTTTTAAAAAAGTATTTAGCATCTTTATTTAGTGATACTTTTTATAAGAAAGGAAAAATATTAAAAATAAAAAAAGCCTTAAATTCCACAAAATTCAAGACTCTTTTACTTATAATCTAATTTTTTTCAAAAGATTATCTACAGCTTTATCTATTCTTTTTACTCTAGTTTCATCTTTTTTAGCACTAGTTATCCATTGATAGTATTTCTTCTTAGCTGAATAAGATAAACTCTCATAAAACTCTAAAGCTTCTTTATTCTTTTCCAATACTACCTTAAAATCTTCTGGCAAAGTTATTTCTCTAATTTCTTCATCCTTTTGGATTTCTACTTTTATTGTATCTCCTGCTTCTTTGCATATTTGTTTTCTTATTTCTTTTGTAATACCTATTATATAACACGGGAATCCCATCTTCACTATAGAACCTCTATATTTAACATTATCAAAAGTTGCTACTACCTTCACTCTTTTACTTCCAAATTCTTTTTCTACATCAAAAGGAATTTCTATATATGTTGCGTCTATGTCCGGATTCTTTTTTATTTCTGCCTCAAATTTATATAACATAATATCCTCCGATTAATATTAACTTATGAATTTATTAATTCCAATTACTTCAACAATTATATCATAATTTTTAATGTTAAATTTATAGTTTTTCTTATTCATAAATTTAATTTCAAATCCATTTTGAGATATATACAAATTTAAAAAAGAAGGTTAGATACTTTATTTTTAAATATCTAACCTTCTAAACTTTTAATCAAACTTTATTTAAATTAATCAATCTTTTTTTAAAAAATCAATTTGTATTTCAATTTAAAACCCTATTCTACAGTTACTGACTTGGCAAGATTCCTTGGCTTATCTATATCAAAATCTTTTTCCTTAGCTGTATAGTAAGATAATAACTGTAATGAAACAGCAGCAACTATTGGTGCAGCCATATTTAATATATTTGGTATTCTTATTACCTTATCAAATACAGATTCATCTATTTCATCACTTTCATAAGCAACACCTATAGTGTAAGCTCCTCTAGCCTTAACTTCTACTATATTACTTACCATTTTTTCTTTTAAGTTTGTTTGAGTTAATAAAGCAATAACCTTAGTTCCTTCTTCAATTAGAGCTATTGGTCCATGTTTAAGTTCTCCACCAGCATATGCTTCTGAATGAATGTAAGTTATTTCTTTAAGCTTTAATGATCCTTCTAAAGCTAAAGCATAATCTGCGCCTCTACCTAAGAAGAATACATCATTTTCCTTAGCTAATATTTTAGCTACCTCTTCAATTTCTTCTTTCTTAGATAATACTTCTTCTATTTTTTCTGGTACTAATGTTAATGCATCTTGTAATTCTTTTTCTACATTTACATCTATAGTTCCCATAAGTTGACCAAAGTACATACCAATTAAGTTCATTACAACTACTTGAGTTGTGTAAGCCTTAGTTGAAGCTACTGCTATTTCTGGTCCTGCCATTGTATAAATAACATTGTCAGCTTCTCTTGAAATAGTACTTCCTACAACATTTGTTATAGCAACAGTTCTAGCTCCTGCCTTTTTGCAATCTCTTAAAACTGCTAATGTATCAGCTGTTTCTCCTGATTGACTTACTGTAATTAATAATGTCTTATTAGTTACAAGTGGTTCTCTATATCTAAATTCTGATGCAATATCAACTTCTACTGGAATTTTAGCAAACTTTTCTATAGCTGCTTTACCCATAAGACCTGCATGATATGCAGTACCACAAGCTACTATATATACTCTATCTACATCTAAAAGATCTTCTTTAGTTAAATCAAATCCTTCAAAAGAAACTTTTCCATCTGTAATCTTTCCAGTTAAAGTATCTCTTATAGCCTTTGGTTGTTCATGTATTTCCTTCATCATAAATGAGTCAAATCCACCCTTTTCAGCTGCATCTGCACTCCATGTTACATTATAAACTTCTTTATCTATTTTAGATCCATCAGCATTTAATAATTGTACTCCATCTCTATCAACTACTACGAATTCCTTATCTTCTAAAAGATATACATTTCTTGTATAACTTATTACAGCTGGAATATCAGAAGCAATAAATGTTTCATCTTCTCCTAAACCTACTATTAATGGACTATCTTTTCTTACTGCTACTAATTTATCTGGTTCATCACCACAAACTACACCTATTGCATAGCTTCCTTCAAGTCTTTCAGTAGCTTTAACAACTGCCTTAAATAGATCTCCTTCATAATAGTAATGAACTAAGTTAGGTACCACTTCTGTATCTGTCTGTGATTTAAATTCATATCCTTGTTCCTTAAGCCATTTTCTAAGTTCTAAGTAATTTTCTATAATTCCATTGTGAACTACAGCTATATTTCCTTTCGAACTTCTATGTGGATGTGAATTAATATCTGATGGAGCTCCATGTGTAGCCCATCTAGTATGACCTATACCTACAGTCCCTTCTACAGGATTATTATCTAAATCATCACTTAAATTAGTAAGACGACCTTTATGCTTTACTACAGTAACATCTCCTTTATTTACAACTGCTACACCTGCTGAGTCATATCCTCTGTATTCAAGCTTTGATAATCCATCAACTAAAAAAGATGTTGCCTTTCTTTTTCCTACATATCCAACTATTCCGCACATATTATTTCTACCTTCCTTTTGCATAATTTATTTAATTTTAATAGTACCATCTTTAAAACCTAGTCCTAGCAAAATAATTTTAGGTATAATAATCCTAGAAATCATAAGTTTTAAATGAAGGTTTTAACACCAGGCTGAATTTGTACCATAAATCACTT
The DNA here is from genome assembly GCA_934755305.1 of uncultured Clostridium sp. Classification (GTDB taxonomy): domain Bacteria; phylum Bacillota; class Clostridia; order Clostridiales; family Clostridiaceae; genus Clostridium. The sequence continues at coordinate 4,901 of CAKVLD010000007.1, forward strand.
TATAGTTTTGCCAGCCGTTTACGGTAGTGCGATACCGTGGGGCACCCGCCGAAGAATTCGATACTCCCCATCCTCGTCAACTTAAGTGAGTCTCCAAATCTTTGATTTGGCTAGACGAACTTACTCGGCTGTGCCGAGTTTCCTTTTTCATCTCCAAATCTTTGATTTGGCTAGACGAACTTACTCAGCTGTGCTGAGTTTCCTTTTTTCTAATTCAAGTCTATGATTTGGTTTAAGCTAACTTACTCAGAGCTTGCCTAAATTTATTTATCTTCTTAACACTTAAGTTCTGGCGCTTTTAATGATTAATATTATCAACTTTAACTATTAAAAACACTTCCTTCCCTTTACATTTTTATACCTATAAGTCATTTTATCATATTTATTTAAATTGTCTATAATATTATATTATTTTAAATCTTAAAAATTCCTTATGATAATATATAAAACAACATATTTATCATTCTTAGTATAAATCATTAGTTTACTACCTATTCGATATTATTAATTTTTCTTTTTGTACTCTATTCAATTGCTTAATAGCATATTCTCTTTTCATAGCATCTATCTTATTATCAAATTCCTCAAAATAAACAAGTTCTAATGGACCTCTTCCTCTAGTATACTTAGCACCTTTTCCTTCAACATGAGCTTTAAACCTTTTTTCTAAGTCATTAGTCCAGCCTGTATATAAACTTCCATCTCTACATCTTAAAATATACACATAATTCATTTCTTTACCTCTTACTTATCCACAACTTATATTATATTTATCCTCAATATACTTTCTTATTATATAAAAAAAAGAAGCCCAATGTGCTTCTTATAACGAATTTTGTTCTTAATATTTATACCTATTGTCTTTTCTTATTCCTAAGTCCAAAGCATATCCCTAAAACTGTACATAAAAATATTACTAATATACATATCAACTTCTCCATAAAATCAGCTCCTTTATCTTATCTAATTCTCAAAAATAAGAATCTTTTCACTTTTAAATAAATTAATTAACTTCCTTAAAACAAAAATAATAAATATTAGGTTACTAATTATAATTAAAACTAACTTTTTTATATCAAAAATCTCCAACATAGATATTTGTATCAAATCATAGAAATTTAAAACAGGTATACAATCAATGAAAATACTTGAAAATACATATGAAGCTAGATTTTTTATATCAATTCCAAAAAGGATTGATAATGGAACAAATAAGACTAAAGGTGAGTATGCTAAATACATTTGCGCTTGCTTTGTACTTTTTGATATATACCCTAAAAGTAATTGAAACAAAGATATTATTGAGCAAAAAATTACAACTTCAATAGTAACTAAAGGCAACTTATACAGCAAATTCATATCTACATCCAAAATGCATTGAAATAATATTACAAAAATCAAATATACAGGAATTAAAATGGCTAAAGTAAGTACTCCACAAGAACAAAAATTAGCAATCCACTTACCAATTATTATATCTATCTTCTTTATAGGAGTAGATAATAGCACTTGAAGATTTCCTGTGCTTTTTTCGTTTACTGTTAAATAAAAAGAATTAACATTATTAAGTCTAAAACTTAATAATATTACTAAAAAAGCACATATTACAGCCGTTAATTTTATTGTTATAGGCTTATAATTAGTAGCTACAGATATATCCTCTGAAGCTATTTCAATTTCATTACTAAACTTATCAAGTTGCAAGGTCTTTATTATATTTTCTTTTACTAAATTCATGTCATTCTTAGCATCAATATTATCTACACATGTAACTTTATTAATATTTTCATCCCAAAATACTCCTAAACTACTTTTCTCTTTTTTTACATAATCATTTATTTTATCAGTATCCTCTATAAATTTAATATCATAACTTTCGTTATCATTAAACACTTCTTGTATATATTTAGAATTAGTTACTATAACGTATTTTTCATTTTCATTTTCCATATTCCCATAAATCATTCCCATTACTGCAACCAATATTATCACAAAAAAAGGAAATACAATATTTATGGTAAGACTCTTTTTATCTCTTTTTAATTGCTTTAATTCTTTTAATGCTATTTTTTTAAACATAAGCTTTCCCTTCTTTAATTTTTTGTATATTTACATATGCCTCTTCAAATGAATTAGCTTTATACTTAATTTTTAGCTTCTCTATATCAGTATCTTCATATACATTTCCTTTTTTCAAAATAACAACCTTATCACATAAAGCTTCAATATCCTCAGCAACATGAGATGTTATTACTATAGTCTTATCTTTTAAACTTGATATATATTTTCTTATTAAATTTCTAGATACTATATCCAATCCACTTGTTGGTTCATCCATTAATACAATTTTAGGATCAGTAACCAAAGCCCTTATTATAGCTATCTTTTGCTTCATTCCTTTAGAATAAGTATTCACAAACTTATCTTCAAAATCCACTTCTAAATCTTCATACATCTTTTTACATCTTCATAATAGTTGATTTTCCTGCTCCATTATTGCCTAAAAGTCCACATGTTGTATTTTCCTCTATACAAAAGCTGTAGATTTCAAGCAGACCATAGACTATCTGTTGACGGAATAGTAGGTAGAAATACTTAGAATGAGTTGAGAGAACACACATTATATATACACATATAACAGGAAAAGCATTTAGGACTTAAAAAGAAATCCTAAATGCTTTTTAAATTACTTATTTTCAATTTAATTTATAGAAACCAATCTTTTGACCTTTTTTATATATAATATCTATAATAATCTTATATTAACAATTATAGGGTATAATAAATTTTAAAAAATAATACTTCCATTATTAAAATTCTACTTATAATTATTCCAACAATTTTCAATAGACTTACATATCTTATTACATAAATCTATTCTTCCTATCAATTCTTCTACTCTATTAGGCTTTTTTACTGCTCCATTATTCTCTTCTATATATTCAAGTCCATTAACTTCTACATAATCTAACTTCATATTAAATTTATATGAAATTATAGGCCATTCTCCATCTGTAACTTTCTCTGTTGAATACTTATAATTCTCTATAACTCTTATATGTAGATTCTAGTCAATTATTTAAAAGCTGGTCCACTAACTATAGACGGAATAGTAGGTTCTCAAACTTAGACAGCCTTAAAGGAACATTTCTTTAATAGATAATTAAAAATTAAATGTAATTTTTTCATTCAATATTTACATCTATTTCCTTGTTTGATAATATTAAATAAGCTTATCATAATGATATAATTAATATTTGATATATAGAATTATGATAAAACAAATTTTATTAGATGTTATAAACACTCTAAATAATTAAAAATAAGGGAGTAAATTAAATGAAAAAAACAAAAAAACTATTATTAACATTATTATTAGGGGGGACTTTAGGTATAGTATCCAGTCCAACTGTAGAAGCTAATGCTTGTTGCACTGATGGTCTTTATCCAGTAATTTTTAACTTCGGACTTGATGCATATCCAAATCAAATATTTAGCACAAGAATGGTAAATACACATAGTGGACATGTTTATAATATCCAATGGGTACTTAATAAACTTGGATATAATCCTGGAAAAGTAGATGGCTATTATGGAAATAATACAGCTAATGCTGTACGTCAATTTCAAAAGGACCATGGTTTAGCTAATGATGGAATAGTAGGAAGAGACACTTGGAATGAATTAAGAAGGCATACATATTACAATTAAGTTACTATTAACTAGAAATAAATCAAAAAAGCCTTTAGGATTTCTTATGAAATCCTAAAGGCTTTTTTTAAACTGCTGTTTCTTCCTTCTCAAATTGAGAATTATATAAATTATAGTAGAACCCTTTAGCCTCTAATAGTTCTTCATGATTTCCTTGCTCTATAATATCTCCATCCTTCATAACTAAAATAACATCAGCATCACGTATAGTTGATAATCTATGAGCTATTATAAAACTAGTTCTTCCTTCCATAAGGTTATCCATAGCCTTTTGAATTAAAACTTCTGTTCTAGTATCAACAGAACTTGTAGCTTCATCAAGTATTAATATCTTAGGATCAGCTAAAATTGCACGAGCAATAGTTAACAGCTGCTTTTGACCTTGAGAAACATTACTTGCTTCTTCATTAAGTTCCATATCGTATCCACCAGGTAAAGTTCTAATGAAATGATCCACATGAGCTGCCTTAGCTGCTTTAATTACCTCTTCATCACTAGCATCTAACTTACCATATCTTATATTTTCTTTAATACTTCCATTAAATAACCAAGTTTCTTGTAAAACCATACCAAACATATCTCTAAGTTCAGTTCTATTAAACTCTTTTATATTCTGACCATCTATTTTTATAGCTCCACTATTTACATCATAGAATCTCATAAGAAGCTTAACCATTGTAGTTTTACCTGCTCCTGTAGGTCCTACTATTGCTACCTTTTGACCAGGTTTTACATTAACACTAAAGTCATTAATAATTATCTTATCTGGATTATACCCAAAATGAACATTTTCAAATTGAACGCTACCTTTAAGACCTTCTAATTTAACTGGATTTGGAACTGTTTGATCTTCTTCCTCTTCATCTAAAAATTCAAAAACTCTTTCAGCAGCAGCTACTGTAGATTGAATCATATTTGATACTTGAGCAAGTTGTGCTATAGGTTGAGTAAAGTTCTTTACATATTGAATGAAAGATTGAATATCTCCAACTTCAATAGTTTTCTTTATAGCAAGCCAACCACCCATGATAGAAACTCCAACATATCCAAGGTTACCTACAAAAGTAATTATAGGCATCATAAGACCAGATAAAAATTGTGACTTCCAAGCTGATTCATATAACTTGCCATTCATCTTATCAAATTCTTCAATAGACTTCTTTTCTCTATTAAATACTTTAACAATATTGTGCCCACCATATACTTCTTCAACTTGACCATTTACATGACCTAAATATTCTTGTTGTGATTTAAAGTATTTTTGTGATCTTTTAACTACCATTCCTATTAAAGCACCTGATACTGGTAGAACTAATAATGCTACTAAAGTCATTTGGACACTTATAGATAACATCATTATTAAAATACCAATAACAGTAGTAACAGAAGTTATAAGTTGGGTAACACTTTGATTTAAACTTTGTCCTAATGTATCAATATCATTTGTAAATCTTGAAAGTATTTCACCATTAGTTCTACTTTCAAAATAATTCATAGGCATTCTATTTACCTTACTTATAAGCTCTGTTCTTAAGTTATAACACATTTTTTGTGATACACCACTCATAATATAGCTTTGCATAAGTTGGAATAATGCACTTACTATATATAATCCAATAAGGAATAATAAAATTTTACCTATAGCATCAAAATCAATACCAGTCCCTGTTCCTGATATCTTATCAACAATACCTTCAAATATCTTAGTAGTTACTTTACCTAATATTTTAGGTCCAACTATTGAAAATGCAGCACTTGCAATAGCAGCTATTAATACTGCAATTAATCCTATTTTAAAAGCATTTAATTCTTTAAGTAACTTTTTCATAGTTCCCTTGAAATCTTTTGCTTTTTCACCAGGAGCCATTCTACTGCCATGACCACCTGGGCCTCTTCTAATTCCAGAATTCTCTTTACTCATTTTCTAGCTCCTCCTTTGATAATTGTGATTGAGCTATTTGTCTATAGACTTCACAAGTTTTTAATAATTCTTTATGAGTTCCCTTTCCTACTACTTTACCTTCATTAAGAACTACTATTTGCTCTGCATGTAATATGGTACTTATTCTTTGAGCAACTATAAGTACAGTACTATCTCCAGTTTCAGCCTTTAAAGCCTTTCTTAAAACAGCATCTGTTTTATAATCAAGAGCTGAAAAACTATCATCAAATATGTATATTTCTGGATCTTTAGCAATAGCTCTAGCTATAGAAAGTCTTTGCTTTTGACCACCAGATACATTAGTTCCACCTTGTGATATTTCAGACTCATATTTTTCTGGCTTTCCATTAATAAATTCAGTAGCTTGTGCTATACTTGCAGCTCTTTCAACTTCTGATATAGTAGCATCTTCCTTACCATATTTTAAATTAGATTCTATTGTACCTGAGAACAACACTCCCTTTTGTGGTACATAACCTATCTTGTCTCTTAAATCATATTGTTTTATATTTTTTACATTTACTCCATCAACTAATACTTCCCCTTCTGTTACATCAAAGAAACGAGGTATTAGATTAATTAATGTAGATTTTCCTGAACCAGTTCCTCCAATAAATGCTGTAGTTTCACCTGGTTTTGCTGTAAAGCTTATATTTTCTAATACACATTTATCAGCATCTGGATATTTGAATGATACATTTTTAAATTCAACATATCCCTTCTTTTCCTTAACAAAATCTTCTGGATTCTCAGGATCTTTAAGTACTATTTCAGTGCTTATAACTTCATCTATACGAGTAGCTGATACTGCTGCTCTTGGAAGCATTATTGATACCATAGATATCATTAAGAATGACATTATAATTTGCATTGAATATTGTATAAATGCCATCATATCTCCAACTTGCATTGAACCATCATTTATACTATAAGCACCATTCCAAACTATAAGTATAGTAATACCATTCATAATAAGCATCATTAATGGCATCATACCTGATGTAGCTCTATTTACAAAAAGATTAGTTTTTGTTAATTCTGTATTTGCACCATCAAATCTTTTTTCTTCATATTTTTGAGTACTAAAAGCACGTATAACTGGAACACCTGTTATTATTTCACGTGTAACTAAGTTTAATTTATCTACAAGCTTTTGTAATTTTTTAAATCTTGGCATAACAACTGAGAATAATCCTATTATTACTACAAGTATTAATCCAATAGCTAATGCTATTATCCATGACATTGATGTATTTGTTTGGAATACTTTATACAAACCACCTATTCCTAAAATTGGTGCATACAACACCATTTTTAAAAGTAACATAGTGAACATTTGAACTTGTTGAATATCATTAGTACTACGAGTAATTAATGAAGCTGTAGAGAATCTTTCCATTTCTTCATTTGAAAATTCTAATACTTTTCCAAATACCTTTCCTCTAAGATCTCTTGAAATCTTTGCTGCAACTTTAGAACCTAAAAATCCTACTATAACAGCTGCTGTCATACTTAATAAAGCAATTCCTATCATTATTGCACCAGTATTAAGTATATAATTGCTTTGTAACTTTTCTACATCTATTCCTATATCAGAATATTCATCTTTAATATATGAAACTGCTCTTTGAGTAATTATGCTATCTGGCATATTATAAAATTGCTCTTCTATTCCTTTAAGTGCTTCTTTTAATTGAGCTTCTGGCATATTTGAAAAGGCTAAAAACGCATTATCCCCTCCATCTTGGCTCTCTATTCCTGATACAATTAAAATTGGTTTTCCGAATACTTCATTTAATTCTTCTCTTGTATCTTTCTTAATATCATTTAATTTATAAAGAGGTTCATTCTTTATTGCTGGATACTCTTTTTTATAATCCTCTATATCATCCCCTGATAAAAGGGTATAATTATCTTTTATCAGTTCTTTATTATCATCGTCCATAAATAATAAGAGTCTTTTTAATTCACTTTCTCTTATCACTTCTGGAACAGCATCTTTTATCCCGCCTTGTTGAATTCCTATATTAACTATATTGGATGTATAATCTGGCAATGATAAATCACTTAATGCTTGAACTAATAGTAAAACTATTATTAGTAGTACTGCTCCAATGGATGTTTTTAAATATCTTATTATATTCAACATCTCTTATTCCTCCTATTCCATCTTTTCCTCTATATTGTTCCCCATTTGTAATAATAATCTTCTAAAAATTATTTTTTCTTCTACTGTAAATCCTTCAAAACATTCTCTTTCCATTTGTTCTTTTATTTCTTCACTCTTTTTACATATATCATATCCCTTGTTAGTAATAAATATCCTACTTACCCTTTGATCTTTCTTATCCGCTTCCTTTCTAACTAATCCACTTTTCTCCATTCTTTGCACCATAACAGTAGCTGTTGCAGGTTTTATTTCTAACTTCTCAGCTAACTCTTTAAGGCTTTGTCCATCATTTTCTTTTAAGTTCATTAATAAATGTTGTTGACCTGGATGTATATCTATTTTAGTTAATAGTTCATATACTCTCTTAAAGTTTAACTTCACTACCTGCATAAATATATCTAGTAAGGTTCCATTATCATTCAAAAAGATCCCTCCTTTTATTTAGTCGACTAATAAATATACTACATCTATATATTCCCAAAGTCAAGATTTTGCCAATATTTATACAATATTTTTTTATTTAGTCAACTAATACTTTTATCTATATTATTACTACTTTATCTTTTATATCTATTATTCTTATATAATATTTGATAATTATTCTTTTGAGCTAAAAAAACAGGCAGTATAAAGTTATTACTCCTTAATGACTTTATACTGCTCTTAAAAAACTTTTTCTCTTATAAATTTTGACGATTAATAGATTATAAAGTTCTAATTTGATTTTTTGATTGAATAATACAAACAATGATGGATTGTTCCTCTGTAGAATATCCACAGTTATTATATTCTAGATTTATTACATATCCTAACTCAATTTTATTATCTTTAACTGAATAAATTATCATATATATTTTGAGTTTTATAATCCAACTCCCATTTATAGTATTTATTTTCTTTCATTTGATATGCAAATAGTTTTTACATAAAATATAAATTCCTTAGTATAATAAAAAATACCTTCAGATACTTAATGCTATATCTGAAGATACTTTAAAAAATGAATTTTATTATTAAAGTTCATAAATAACAATTAATATTTATATAGATATATATAGGTTTGTTTTAACTCAGAAATATCTATACGTTTTTTATTACTTACCAATTAAAATTTCTGCAATCTCTTCAACTGATTTATCAGCATTTTCCCATCCTACATACATTGGTGGACATGCATGATGTTCCCCTACCCAAATTGAATTAGGCAAATCCAAATTTAAGCCTTCTACCCTATCGCAATGATCAGATAATTGGAACACTTTTCCTGTGCTTTCTTTTAAGTTATAATCAAAAACAATATATTTATAGTATCCAGATTTCATTCCTTCAGGAAACTTAACTCTATTTTCAAATATCTGATCATATTTTTTAGCCAAATTTCTTTTCCAATTTAAAATATATGGTAAATTCTTTAATTCTATTCTACCTAATGCTGCTGTAAATTCTGATATTCTAAAATCAAACCCATCAAGAGTACTATATGATATTTTTCCATCAATAACTTTTTTACCATAATTTCTTTGTGTTTTTGCCCATTGTATTAAATTTTTATCTTTAGATACAATAAGTCCACCTTCACCTGTAGTAATAGTTTTAGTAGCATAAAATGAATAAGCTCCACCTATTCCCCATGAACCTGGTTTCTTACCATTAAATTCAGCTCCATGTGCATGAGCACAATCTTCAATTAATGCTATATTTCTCTCCTTACAAAACTTAGCAATCTTTTCAATTTCAAAAGCTATATGTCCTCCAATATGTACTACAGCAACTGCTGCTGTATTTGGTGTGATTTTTTCTTTTAAACTTTCAAAACTTAAACATAAATCTTCCTTATTACAATCTGCATAAATTACATTTGCTCCTGCCATCTTGGCCGCTCTTGCAGTTGCCCAAAAAGTGTTGCTTGGAATTATTACATCTTTTCCTTTTACATCTGCATATTGAAATAACAAATATAATCCTGCACCGCCATTTGATACAGCACAGCTTGGTAACCCAAATACTTCCTCAGACTCCTCTTCAAAACTTCTTATCATATTTCCTTCAGTCCAAAAATTTGACTTAAATATTTCTTCTGCATATTTATTATATTGTTTTATATTTTCATCACTAAAATATATCTTCATTACTTTTCACCCCTATATAAAGTTTCTTGTTTTTGTATTACAAAGATCAATAAACATTTCATTAAATTTAGTAATTCTACAAACGTAACATCCATTTTGATTTTTAAAATCCATAAGTTTTTGAGATGCTTCCTTATGTTTTTCAGAATTCCATATATCAATAAAACTATCCTTTATTATGTTTCCAATAATAATTATGTCATGTCTTCTCTTTTCACATAAATATACATCTCCATCTGCATGGATTATACTTCTTAATGAATGTGCAATACATGGTAGTTTATTATTATCAGTTCTACAACTGTTAACTGTAGTATTTAAATTAATATACATATTTTGACTAACCAAATTCTTGTTTATATCTTCTTTAACTTTATTCATTATTTCTTCATTAATTTTGTACTTATTACATTCTTCAACTGCTCTAATTTGAACATTATCTACACCAATTATTCCAAGTTCCTTAAGCAAAGGAATAATATTTTTATAATTACTTTCTGTAAGTACATAACTTACTCCGATTAATGTATCCTTTTTACTCTCACATAAAAATTTTATATTACACATAACTTTATCAAAACAATCCAGACCCTTTTCTATTTTATATTCTTCTCTATTTGAAGAATCTAAAGAAACTCTTATCCATTTAAAATATTTTATTAATTCTGGATTAATTCTCTTTACTCCATTTGTAATTAAACCCAATTCTATATTCCTTTTTCCAGCTTCAATTATAAACTCATTAAAAAATGGATATACAGTTGGTTCTCCTCCCCCTTCTATTGTCAATCCTACACCTTTATCCTTAATATCATCTAGAAACTTTAACAAAACTTCATATTTTATTTCAGCTCTATCTCTTCTTATTTCTTTATCAACGCACCATCTACAATTTAAATTACACTTATTTGTAAGATGTAATTCAATACTTATAGGTAAAGATTCATCATATAATATTTCTTTATTATAAACCTTTAAAATATTTGAACATTTTTGACCATGTAAAATAACCTTATTACATGAATATTCTAATTTATTATTTTTTTTTTTATCTCGTTTCATCTCTCTGTACCACCACTTCACAAACCAAATACTATTATTTATATAACCTTATTTATATTTAATCTACACTTAACCTTTTTTGAATCACTCCACCAATAATAGACACTAGCACTAAAATTGCTCCTCCTACTACAAATGATAGCTTAATATTAATAACAGCTAAAATAACAGATATATATAAATAAGAAACTGCATCTCCACCGCAAGCAAGAATACTCCACAAACTAAACACTCTTCCAAGCATACTTTCTTCAACACTTTCCTGAATTAATGTAACCATACATACATCTAAGAATGAAAAAGCAATTCCTAGTACCACTAATATAGCTAAAGCTATATAAAAATTGCTATTTAAACCAAATATAATGAATACTAAACCAGATCCAATAATACCAACTAAAAACATATTGAACTTATTCGTATTCTTAATAAGAAAACTAATAAATCCTCCGATAAATACTCCTACAGATATAGCTGATTCTAGCATTCCATATTCAACTGATGTTTTTCCTAATATATCTTCTACAAATGGAAGTAGTGCAATATCTGTTAACCCAGCACTTATTAATGTAAATAGAGGAAAAACTAATATTAAATATAATACAATTTTCTTATTATAAACGTACTTAAATCCATCAAAAATTATTGTACTAATTTTTCTTTTTCTATTTTCATTTAATTCTTCATCATTTCTAAAAGCTACCCTTACATTAATAACTGTAATAACAGATACTACAAAAGTTATTCCATTAATTAGAAATAAATTTTCATTACCTATAAAATGAGAAAGTATTCCTGCTATTAATGGTCCTGCCATTGCTGAAATTTCACTAAAAACTTCATCAGTAGAATTAAACCAAGATAAACGTTCTTTCTCTACAACTTCAGGGGTAATGCCCTTTAATGCTGGATAAAAGAAGGTTCTACTTATACCTATTAGGAACATAACTACAAATAAATATTCAACAGATAATAATTGAAAAAAATCTGCTACTGGTACTGAAATATATAAAATTAAAGTAATAATGTCTGAAATAACTATTATCTTTTTTCTTTCATATCTATCTGCAAAAGCCCCAGCATAAAATCCAAATAATAACTTAGGTAATGTTGAAACCAACGCTAACATTCCAGTAATCTCCGGTGAATCTGTTAATGTATATATCAATAATAAACTTGCAACTTTTTGGATACTATCTCCTAATTTAGATATTCCTTGACCAACAATTAATAAAGCCTCATCTCTCTTCACAAAATTTGCTTTCATATGTTTACCCTCCATTTCTTTTGGATAGTGTAAAGTTTATACACTATTCTTTTTTAAAATTTCTTTATATATCAAGGTTTCGAAAGTTTTTTTGCATAAAAAAAACAACGACCCCCTAATTTTATGTTAAAATTGAATCGCTAAAACCAAAATCCAACATGAAAGGTTGTCGTTATTATGGATTCAATTACAACTTATTTACTTGCATATAATTAATATTTAATTAATATAATTTTTCAATTGCTTTTATTTATCTCAAAATATATTCCACTTCAACAATTGGTTTTTGCTGACTTAAATAGCCTGAAATATCAGAAGTCTAAAAAGTAAATATTTGTTTTCTAGCCTCCACTCCGAAGGCCTATTTATTGTGTCTAAAATTAAATTAACTTTGATATTTTATTATCTATGTTAATAAAATAAAGTATTATTTACTCCTTATTTTTTCATAGCAAACTTTACACTATCTTCTTTTGGCCTATTAAAATCAAATACATCTTTATATTTACCTATTATCCCCATTACATTTACAAACGCAAAATTATAATTTATATTATAATCTTTAGCAAACATTTCAGAAATTTGTTGAATACTTTTGTTTCCCTGGTTAATATATTTTTTAATAACGTCAAATTTACTATCTAATATTACAAAAATATTTTTCTTCATATTAAATATATATCTAATCTTTTCACTTGATTTATTTATGTCATCTACTAATTTAAATGGAGTTTGTCCACTTCTTGAATAAATAAATTTTTTACGTAAATCTAACAAATCATAGTTTAATTCAACTATTTTTGTATTACTTAAAACAGGAATTAAATCTTTACTCATCTCCTCTTTAACATTTGCTTTCGTAACTAAATTATCTGAATTACTAATTCCATAATGCTTTACATAATAGATAATTGGCAGATAACTTATAAAAAAGCTTGGATAACACTTCATTGTTTTTGAATATAAATCAAATATTCCCTCTTCTCTGTTTTTCCAATCTTCTCCCTTTTGAGAATTATAATCTTGATAACTAACTGAGAATACATTTTCTTTTAATGATAATTTATAATCCTTTTGCTCATCCCAAAGAACTGTATTTCTTGTGAAATTATAAGTAAAAGCAATTATAGCATTTATAATATCTTTATTTTCAATAATAAAATCATTAGTCTTTTTATATGTATTATAACTTTCACCTGGAAGGCCATATAATAAACAAGCACTATTAACAATTCCTGCATCAGAAGTATTTTTCAAGCACACTTTAGCTTTATCTAAAGTAATTCCTGTATTCATTTCTTTATGTGTTTCTTCTCTTGAAGACTCTAATTCAAATTCTAGCATTCTACATCCTGATTTAAATATCTTTTCTGAATTAAGCTTAGAAAATACTTCTGATATTCTTGTTACTCCAGTCCAATATATTTCTATACCTCTATCTATTATTTCATCAGCTAACTCAACCATATAATCAGGTCTAACTATTACATCAAAGAATAAAAATATCTTTGTTCCATATTTCTCTTTAATTTTTGCTATATCTTCTGCAACTAACTTAGCATTTCTATAGTCATATTTTTTTACACCTTTTCCAAAAGAACAGAATTTGCATTTATTCCAGTAACATCCTCTAGATGTACTTATTGGAATCGCTGTTTCTGGGACAAAATATTTTTCAAAATAAAGATCATCAAAATCTGGTACTGGAAGCTGATCCAATAAAACCGGCTCACCTATTTTATTGAATTTTACTTTTCCATCTTTTATATAAACTAAATTATCTACATTTTCTAAATCCCCTTTACCACTTATTAAAAAATCAACTAACTTTAATAAAGGCATTTCTTCTTCAAATAACACTAAACTATCTAAAAAATTAAATATACTATCCTTAGTTTTAAACATATCCCTCAACATAGTTATATAATACCCTGAAATATTTACATGTATATTAAACTTTTTTAAATAGTAAGCTATTAAAATAGATGGTACTAACTGTCCTTCTGCAACAATTGTAACATTTACAAGTTTTGGTGATTTATCTAATATTTCTTTTAATAATACATTTTTTATGTAATCATGATATGGAGTGTTTTCCTTTAAAACACTTCTTATTTTTTCATCAGATTCCAAACTAAAATTCTTTTTACTTAATGCAGATAAAGAACCTATTGCTCTCATCAAACTATTCATTACTTTTTTATTTTCAGAATATTTGTTAAAACTATAGAACTGTGTTTTATCTTTTAATCCATTTTTTGCTTCTTCTATTATTTTTATTAATTTCTCTTTATCAGATGTAGCTATCCAACATAAATCCTTATAGACAAACTGTTCATGAGCTCCTAATTTTTCACTTTCATTTAACTTATCAAACTCATTTTTACAAAGATCATATAGTTTACTAAATCCTTTTTTATCTGACATATAATCATAAAATTCAATATTTGAATCTATTTGATAAACAGAAATGCCCTTAGATTGAAGATACGCTTTTAAGGGTGGTAAGTTTACACATGGTTCATTAACTTCTCTATAATCTGGTGGAAATACTAGAACTACATCACACATCATACATTCTCCTTTTTAAATATATTCTTATATAAAATTTTTACTAATGTCACATTAGCTTCTACTTTACTTATATCCACATTTAATTTTTCAGCTATTCCTTTTACATCTACTCCATTTACTAATTCCTTTAAAATATTATAATGAAATTCAGATATTTCTCTCCATAAATTATTTACAATGTCTATAATATAGAAGCTTTTTTTCTTCTTTATAGGTTCAACTTCTTTTAATGGTAAATTTCCACTAAAGTTATACTTCAATTTACTTTTAATCAAGTTCATATCAAAAGCTGATTCAAACAATGTAAATCTTTTGTTTAATTTATATGTAGTTATTTTTTTCTCTTCTTTATCTGCACTACTCATATATTTATACATTTTCTCTTGAAGAACAGATGCATCTGTAGTTTTGAAAAAGTCCTCATATAAAAGTTTTGGAAGAAAACTCATTGAAAACATTTGAGAATTTTCATTTATTAATTTAAGTAGTTCCCCATATCTAGTCTCTCTTGTTTTCCAGTTAGGAGTTACATCTATATAATTAGGGTAATCAATATTAACATATTCCAACTTCTCTTCATCATAAACCTTTTTAATTCCATAGGATTTTCTATTTAAATCTATAATAGATCCTTTAGTCAAACTATATGGAAGTGGTAATATACTATCTATCAATTTATTATTTTCTCTTAAAAAATTAATTGTTTCTTTCCAGTTTTCATCTGTCTCCCCTATAAACCCTATAACTAAGCTTACATTAACAGCAATTTTAGCATTTTTAATATTTTTTAGAATCTTTACAATAAGACTAGTATTAGTACCAGTATCCATGCTTTTTAATTCACTGTCAGAACCTGATTCTAGTCCAAAACCTAAATAACAACATCCTGCTTCTTTATAACATCTAGCAACATCTGGATTTAATAAATATTCTTCAAATCTTACTTGAGCTGTCCAATTTACTTTTATATTTCTTCTAATTAACTCCTTAGACATTTCAAGAAGTCTACTTGCCTTTATCTCTTCATCTCCAAAAGATATTATCTTTGCATCAAATTTTTCACATAAGTTTTCAATATCATCTACAACATCTTTTATCTGTTTTTCACCATATTCAAGACATTTCAAATAAATATTGCAGAACTTACATTTCCTCCAGTAACATCCATAACTACTCATTACCGTAAATTCAATTTTAGGAGCAAAATAAAGATCTAATGGCATATCACTATAATCTGGCATCTTCCAATTTTCAATACAACTCATTGGAATAACTTTATTTACTTGAACTTCTCCATTATTAAAATAAGCTAAATTACATATATCTTTAACCTTATCATCCTCAATATTCTCTATAACTTTATTAATAATTTCTTCTCTATCATTTAAAATTATGCTGTCAACATATTTAAATAAATAATTCATTTTAGACAAATCTTGTTTAAGCCTTGGACATACATCTCCACTAAAAGTAATAAACACCTTATGGCCATAAATATCCTTTATTTTCTTTGCTAGATATAATCCTGGTAATAACTGTTTTGTGAAATCTATAGTTATATCTATATACTTAGTATCTTTTTCAATTATTCTAGGTATTAACTTTTCTTCATAATAACTTTTATAAGGATTATATTTTCTTTCTTCTACTATATCTAGCAATTCATTTTTATCATTATAAGGCGCTAAATCAAATTTATCCTCATTACTATACATTAATACATCAATAACCTTAAATAAGCCTGAGAAAAATCTTTCTGCTGATGAATATTCTTCAAAGTTATAATACCTTTCCGATTTAAGTATATTTTTTAACTCGTCTGCAACCATATATATATCATCAACACTAGATGCATTCATCCAACTGATAATATGATACTTAAGCATATCATTTCCTTTTATCTCATCTTGGCTTAGGATATATTTATAACATAGATCTACTTCATTTTTTAGTTCTCTTAAACCTTCCTTTGATATTAAATAATTATAAAATTCAATATTAGCATCAACTCCAAGTACATCCTTTCCTACCCCTTTTAAATATCCTAATAATAAAGGTAAGGAACCATATGGCTTATGAACTTCTATAAAAGAAGGTGGAAATATACATATAGTTTCCATTTATAATCACCCCACATTAACTAAACTTCAAATAAAAATCTATAAATATATAAATATATTTTTACAATTCTTTCTGCTTCTGAATAATCTATATTTTTTCTTTCAGCAAAAAATTTGTTCAATTTTTCAATATTATTACTACCATTAGCTAATTTTAAAAGCCAAATTACTTCTTCCGGTACGTCAAAAATATTATTTTCTATTGTATCTAATACAACTTTTTTCTTATCTCTTTTTATAGTATTTATCTCACTTAATCCTAAATTTCCAGACAAAGTATATTTACATCTTTTCTTTATATTAATTAAATCAAATGAAGAATTAATAATTATTACCTCTTTCCTCTTCTTTGGAAATTGAGTACAAGTTCTAATTAAACTATTTACTCCAGGTTTAAATTCTGAATTTACTGCTTCGCTTTTTTCATATAGTAAATTAACGTCTGTAGTTTCATAATGAGTACTATATTCTAATATAGGATAATAGTTAATAGGAAAATCTTCTCTATACTTTCCTATGTTCTCAATAAGTTCTTTTATTTTATCTTCTTTTTCTTTCCAATTTAATCCATTTGATACTTCATAATCATTTATTGAAATTTGAAGATTATTATATTCGTTATAATCTATCTTTATTCCATAATCTTCTGAGTTCTTTTCAATATTTGATTGTCGTGTAATAAGGAAAGGAAATATCGTTACTTTATCAATATATTTTCTATTTTTAACAATAAAATCCATTGTTTTCTGTACATTTGTATCTTCAGGATAACCAACAATTATATTGACTGTCTTTATTAATCCACTTTCATAAGCATCCTGTAAATTTTGCTCTGCTAACTTTACTGTTATTCCTTTTTTCATCTTTATTAAAATATCAGAATCAGCAGTCTCCAAACCAAATTCTAAGTTTACACAACCTGCTTTAACTATATTATTAAAAATATTACAATTTAATTCTTCACTAAATCTAGTTTGAGCAGTCCACTTTATATCTAAATTTTCTTCTATAATTTTTTTAGATAACTTATCTAATAATTCAGCTGATAATGCTTCATCAGAAAAATAAAATGCTGAAACATCATATTTCTTCTTTAATATTTTAATATTATCTATTATCTTATCTAACTTTCTTTCTTCATAACATCTTGAATATTTATGTATATTACAGAACTCGCATTTTGCCCATATACATCCCCTTGTAGCATATATAGGTATAACTTTTATTGGATTTAAATATTTTTCAAATTTGATATCATCAAAATCTAAGTTCCCATATTCATTTCCTTCATAATATTTTTGAGGATTTTCAACTATTTTTTCATTTTTTAAATACATAACATTAGGTACTTCCTCAACAGATTCCTTTGTTACTAAGCTTAAAGTAGAACGTTCTACTCCTTCATATATTAAATAATCTATCCATTTAAACAAATCAAATTTATCTTTTAATTGATCCTTTAAAATATTTATTGGATATCCTGCCATAATAACTTTCTTATTTTTATAATTTTCTTTAATTAAGCTGCCTAAAATACATGCATCTAATAATTGTGTATTTGATGATATTGCAATTACAATATCTCCTTCTTTATTGATTTTTGGAATTCTTTTTATATATTTTTTAATGAAATCTTTGTGAAATGAATCCTTTTGGACTACCCTCCTTATCTCTGTAAAGGAAGTAAATGGATCTATTGTTGTGGAAATGTCTAAATTAATTAAGAGTGCATTAGCTGAATTTATTAATCTATTTAAAAATGTATTTGCCTTATTTAATTTTTTAAATGTAAAAAAGTCATTACTCTTAAAAATATTTAAAACTTTTTTTATTTGAGAAACTAAGACATCTTCTGGTATATACACTAACCACTCAATAGTATTTAAAACCTTTTGACTAATACTATCAAGTGACTCTTTTGCATTAATTTTTTTATTTAATTTTACACATTCACTTTTTAAGTGTAAAACTCCTTCTTCTGTTAAAATATAATTAACCCATTCAATATTTAAATCATATTGAACAGCTTCAACATTATTTTCTTTTAAAAAACCGAGAATTTTACTTGGTACTATATCAGGTCTAGTAAATTCTCGATAGTTAGGTGGAAAAATAATAGTAACATCTTTCATATCTAATCCTCCTTATAAAACACCTCATTTACTTTAGCAAATCCACTTAAAAATCCATATTCATCAACTTCACATTGAGTTTTATAGTTTCTTATTAATTTTAATTTTTCTCTAGATGTCATCCTAACCTCTTCTAAAAAAACATGTTCTTTACTCCTATTATCTTCAATAATATCCATATATGCCTCTAAATTAATACGATTATTTATTAAATTTTTATAAATAGGTTTAGGCCAGATTTTATGATTTTCATTACCATGTATCATATACATGTATATATGTATATTCATTCCATCACTTATACTTTTGAAGATTTTCGCAAAGCTACTATGATCCATATCTACATCTTGTACATGTGGTATTATTACTGTACCACCCTCATAATCTCTTAATAACGTAATAATCTCAGCTTTTAATGCATCTTTTTTAGAATTGCTAAGATTAGATATTGTTCCATCACCATATCCTAAGGTTATAATTTCATCCTTTTTTACACCTAAATTCTCTAAAGCAGAATAAGATTCACGTATTCTTCTCTCCCCATAATCATGTAAAAACTCATTATTTATACTAATTATTTTATCATAAACTATCTCGTTTTCTGCTTTTACCATAATCTTAGGACTAAAATTTATAATACTAGCATCTAGCAATAACCATCCTAATTCATTTGTTCTTTTTAAACACTTATTTTTTTCATTAGTAATTTCCACTTCTATATCCTTTAATGGATTTTTATCTTTATCAAATAAATAAATAAATATTTTTTTCTTTAAAGTATTTTCAACCTTTAAAATTAAACTGCTGCATCCTATATATAGGTTTTCTACTTTTTCTAAATTATCATATGCCCTTACTGCTAGGGCTCCTAGAAAATCTTTTTCTCCATTAGTTAAGAAAACTATATTTTTCTTAATCTTTTTATCAGAAGCCCATTTAATTATTGATGAACATCCTAAAACTTCATCATCAGGATGTGGAGAAAAAATTAATACTTTATTACTATCTAAAATATTCATAATAAATCTCCTTAATAATCAGCATCATGACATAGCAGTCCACAATGACTACATATAGGGAACTTATCTTTCTTTATTAATTTCTTTCTATATATTCTTGCCTTTTCTCCATTCCATATTTCAGAAAAACTTTTTTGAGTTAAATCACCAATATAATAATCACAAAAATCTTCACAGAAACTTACCAAACCATTAGGATGAATTTCTACCCATATCCAAGGCACTGTACAGAACCTTTCTTTGTATAATGTCTCGATATCTTTATAATGTAATGCTATATCCTGCAATTTTTTCATTGGTGGATCAAAGTTAATTTGAAAATTGTAAGTATTATTTTGAACTTTTCTTATAATTTTTATTAGCTTATCTGTATCAATAGATGATAAATCCATCAAAAAACCTTTCCATGAAACTGCATCTATATTGAATTGTTTTTTAAACTCTAATGCCTGTCTTTTACCAATATCCTCAGTAGAATAAATTGGATGAGAAAAATTCACTGAATTTATACCCTCTAATGTGTTCATGTAATCCAAATATTCTTCAATATGCTCATAATTTTCAGGAAGTATAACAGAATCGCATTCAATAATAGGATAAGTAAGATTATTATTTTTCTTAATCTCATTTATCATCCTAATTCCCTCAATACTATCTTCAAAGCAATTTTCTCTTCCTCTTATCTTATTATGGATTTCACTTTTTCCATCAATTGAAACTCTAATAAATTCAGTTCCAATATCACAAATTTCCTTTGCATATTTTTTTAATAAAGTTCCATTTGTAGTTGTTGTACAAAATATCTTTTTTTCCTTTATATATCTAATTAAATCAATGTAATTAGGATGTAATAAAGGTTCTCCTCCCCAAATATAAAACATACCTGGTCTAAATTTTGCTGCATCATCCACAATTTTTTTCAACATACTAAAATCTAAAAATGCATTGACAAAGGATTTATCTTTATCTTTGAAATTTCCATTTTCTCCCCATTGTCCACACATTTTACAATGAAGATTACACTTATGTGTTAAACGGAAACTTATAGCTCTTGGAGGTAAACTAAAACCATCCTCAACTTTTTCATAATTTTCTTCATAATCTATTCCATAATTTCTTATATCATCTTTAAATTCATTTTTATAAAGCCAATTATCATCTATTATATTTTCTTTTTCATCAAGCTTGTTTTTCAACTTACTAAGCCTTACCATCTGCATATATATTCCATTACAGTCTTCTAAAACTTTTAATAAAATATCCTTTTTTAAATTCTCTAACTTTGTTAATATTTTTTCTTCATATTTAGTTATTAAGTTTTTAATCTTTTCATTTTTACTTGTCAACTTCAATACGTTCATGTATTTATTTGCATTTAGCACACAATTAAGTAATTTCTTTTTATTACAATAATAATATTTAAGATATATATCCGTTTTAATACTTTCTATTTTTGCATTTATTTTACTGTCAAAATCAAGAGTTTTATTAAAAAATATTATTTCAGTATTACTTTTACTAATACATATATCTTCAATATATCTTACAGCTTCAACTATCTTTTCGTTTATGTCATCTGTTACATCTATTAAAACTATATAACTATATTTACATCCTTCATCCTTCAAATTACCATTACTAAATTTATTTATTAATGATAATTGATAATCTTCTGAAACAATAACTTTTGAATCATTATATCTATTGTAATCAACAATATCTCTTTCAACTTGTTTAACATTTAACCATTCAAATAACTCATCTGTTTGATATTTAAATGGAATATATTCACTTCCAGATGCTCTCCATCTAACAGTTGGATACTCTATACCAAATTGTTGATATGTAATAATTTCTTTTGCATGAACAAATTTAATTCCTGCTTTTTTTAGTTTATATAAAAAATCCGAATCTGATGTAGCATATATTGAGATATCCTCATCAAATCCTCCAATACTTTTTACAACTTCACTTGAAACTGAAAGATTTAAAACTTTATTATTCTCCCATGTAAAGATATCGTTATTCCATTTTTCATCATCAATAACCTTATAATTATATTTAGAAAGCACCTTTTTATTTTTGGTAACTATCAAATTCATTGCAAAGTTTTCTTTGTACTTACGAATATCTACTCTTCTATCAGCCAAGTACTCAATTTCACCATTAACACATAACTTTGGATTTTCTTCATTATATACAACATGCTTACTGATAAAATCTTTTAGAAAAATCATGGAATCCTCACTGAATATCAATACTTCCCCTTTGGACTCCTTAATTCCTATATTTCTACAATGAGCAATTTCCATATTCATCCTTTTATCTTTTAGTTTCTTTATATATTTAATATCTAAATCTGAACATTCATTTTTTATATATAATTCTCTTTTCAAATTATAATTACCATCTATAATTATAACTTCGAAATTCTTATAATCTTGATACTTTAATGATTCAATGCAATTAATAAATTGATTATTATCTCTATTTGCATATATAATTAAACTTACAAACACGTCTATACTCCTTCTTAAAATTAATAATTAAAATACTTTTTCAATAAATTTTCCTATTTATAATTCCCTAAAAATTATTTTTACATATTCATCCCCAATAACAGCATTCGTATTAATAAATTTAATAAATTTGGCTAAAGATTTTTTGTAAACATACTTTTCATACTTATCTTTTAATTCTTCAAACTCATACATATTACTTTGATTAAGAAAATTAATAAAGTTTTTTTCAATATCATTAAATTCTTCACTATGATTTCTTAGCTTTTTAAAATTAATTCCATCTTCTAAATTTTGAATAAATTCTTTTCCCCAATTTACATTAAATAACCTTAAGTCGTATTTAGTATCTAGATTTTGAATTTGCTTTTCTACTTGGATATCTGATATACTATTTATAATGATAACTTCAAATACATTTTCTTCAGTATATTGCTCATCCAATTTTTTTATTATATTAATAGTATCATCTAAATCACTTTTAGTAATATGAATAGCAAATGTAACTTTAGGTAATAAGTATTCTGCATCTTTCTCTTTTTTTAAGAACTTATACATCTTTTTCTTATAATTATGTGTAATATTTTTCCCTTTAGAGATTAATTCTAATTCACTTCTTTGTATGTCAACTACCTTTTTTAATAAAGAATCTTTTGGATTTTTATAAATCAAATGTTTATAACCTTCCTTTATACTATCAACCTTTTCATTTTTTTCTTCTGTCTTATGATATTGATGTAATCCATAAGAACTAGCTGAAAAAAACATTTTCACTCCGTTTTTATATAAAGAATAGCCAAAATCTATGTCTTCAATTGACCATCTTTGATGCCATTCATCAAAATCTCCATACTTTTCAATACAAAATTTAGTAGTTGAAATATTACCACTATGACAAATCATCCATGGTATTGGATGATTACTTAAATTCTCATTGGCATATAATAAATCAGATTCTAAAGGATCTATATAATCAAATAATCTTTCTTTTTCTGATTCTAAATTTTCTAAATTAATTTGATGATTCTTATTATCTTTTAAATATATTACACTACCAATTACACATTTCCTGTCCCTTTCATCATCATAATATAAGACATGATTTTTTATAAAATCTTTTCCTACTACAATATCACTATCAATAAAAACTAAAATTTCTCCGTCTGCTTCTTTGATTCCTATATTTCTTAATTTTGCAGCTTCGAAATTATTTATTTTTTCTACATTTTTATATTTAATATTCAAATTATTAGACTTATTTAATACCCATTCTCTAGTTCCATCAGTAGAACCATTATCTACAACAATAATTTGCGTTAGCTCCTTTGGATAACTTTGGTTTTCTAATGAAGATATACAATTTTTCAAGTAATTAAGCCTATTTAATGTTGGAATAACTATACTTACACTAAACTTATTCATATTTATCTCCCTAATTTTGCTTTATATAAAATTAATAAACTATTACTTTTTTTATTTAAGGGGTATTTTAACTTCATACTATTAGTTCTTAAATTGTTTTAATAATATATAACTTATAATTATATGCTATATATTAAAGCACGCATGATCCCCACATTGCTAAAGAAGACAATGCATTTCTTTCATCTATTTCTGATGAAATCATATCAAATTTTGTATTCTTTAATACGTTATATTCTTCTTCACTTAAATTGTAGGTTTTATAATTTTTTAAAACCTCTTCTCTGAATTCATTGTTCATAATACTTTTTACTATAATATCTTCAAATGCCATAATTATCTCTCCCTTTATATTTTTTATAATAGTATAAATTCCGTCCTAAATACCCCCTAAAAATACTACATTGGCACTGTAGGTTCGTATATTATTCTATTAATTCTTTTATTTTCTACAACATCATCAATTACTTCATTTAAATAAAAAATTGTATTACCTTTTCTTATTAGATTTATTCTTCCAACTTCATCTGCTGGAAGTTGATCTGGGATAGCACTAATATTTTTATGCATTAATTGAGTAAGTTCCTTACATTCTCTTCTACATGGAGTAGTAACTTTAAACTTATCTTTTACTTCATTATGTATACCAGCAAACTGACATATCTTACCATTAGTTACAAAACCAAAAGGTAAATAAACAGATATATCAAAATCATTAATATCATCTAAGTACAAGCCCTGCTGTACATTATCAATTTCAATACGAGAAACTTGATTTTCTTTCAAAAACTTTTGATAAGAATGTTCTGATGCAGAAGGACTTCTTAGCATTTTCAAACCCTCTCCATTAAACAATTTAATAAAATCTTTTTGTCCTACACGGGGATCTCTCTTCATCTTATCCATAACTCTTCCAAATACAACTTTTATACTTTTTTTATTTTTCAATAAGTTAAGTACCCCCCAATCATTAACTACAACTTCATCAAAATATTCATCCTGTTCAAATTTATCTAGAATTTTCTTAATTTTATCTACTCCACTATTACTACAATACGATGTTAATAAAGTAAGCTTTAAATTCTTTTCCCTACACACAGCTAATATTTTTTCCATCTCGTCAATAGTTGGAATACGTCTTTCACAGAATTCATTTCCGAAATAAACTCTTGTCAATGGAATATCTTTTATTTTCTTTTGTATAATTTCGAAAGCTTTATTTAACCATAAAGTTAAATGATTTTTAGCTTCATATTTATAATTATCGTACTCATCAATAAGATTTATTTTTTCTATATTTGATATTAAGATTGCTAATTCCTTCATTTATCTTTTCCCCCAACTAATCTAATTTCTTCGCTTCTGGATAATAGCATCTATATCCATCATCACACAACTCTGGATATGGCTGTACCTCTTTTTTCATATATGACATTATGTCTGTTCTGTTACTACCCCCTTCAGCCATCTTTATTGCTTTTTTCAAAATAGATATATTTTTAATTTTTTGACACTCATCAATGCCTCTTCCTGCTATCTTTATTGAACTTATATTTGTATTCTCCATAATATACGGAAGTGCACATACACCGCATCCATTATTTCTCCAACCATTTTCATATCTATCAGTATTTATATAAGGAGTTGTATATCGTTGATAATCTGCTTCGTTTTTTCTAAACATTTGTTGACTTTCTTGCTCAACTTCTTCAAAGTTTTCATCATAATATCTAGTAATCCACTTTTCGCTACAAAAGCTTCCGCAGCTGTGTAGTATATTGCAGTTTCCATCATCATAAACACATTTTCCTTCCAAAAGAAAACACTCATATTCCATATCTGGAACTTCTTTTGTTATTCTTGCTATGTCTTTAAGATCAACGTGTCTAGGAAATACAATCCTATCTACTCCAACTTCCTTTAGAAATTTCACCCCTTCAACTGATGAAACTTGATTACAAGTGCTTAGCATCACTTTAATGTTAAACTTTTCTTTAATTTTTCTTATAAGTCCTATATCACTTACTATTAATCCATCAACTTTATATTCAACCAAACTTGCAATATAATTGATTATAAATTCATATGTATTTTGTGGATATGATGGTGCATTTACAGTAACAAAGACTTTCATTCCTAATGAATGTGCATTTTTAACTATAGCTATCATATCTTCTTCAAGAGTAATATTTGCAAAACCTATTTCTCTTCTATTTAAAGATAACTGCAAATCTTTGTTTGTCCAATTTTTAACTTTATTGTTATATGTTTTCTTCCAGTTTGAAGGAACATATCCACAATATATTTCATCGACTCCAAGAACAGAATATAATTTAACTTCGCTTACATTATCTATAGGTGCTAATATATTCATTTTATTTCCTCCATTTCATCTAATTGTATATAAAATTCTTCTTCCCTTTCCAATGACAATTTATATAACCATTCTTTCCAATAATATTCATTCTCTGTAATCTTCTCTTGTTCCTGAAAATCTATTTTTTCTTTCTCATTAAAATACCAATTGTTACTATCAAAATCTATAGTACAAAATTCATATCCTCTATTTTTATCATTACAATTAACTGAATTACACTTTGAATAAGGACAATTTCTCAAAGAAAAATATACGATATTATTGCCTTCTTTTAATTCTTTATATAAATCCATATCATAATCATCAATAATATACTTTGTTATATTATTACTTTTTAATATATTCAATATTTCTCTATTTAAATTAATTCTTGTACAATCAAAAATAATGTTTCTACAATCTTTATCTAATACATCAACTAAATTTTCAACTATTGTCTCCCCATCATATTTTCCATAACATATAGCCTCTTCGCTTGTACTAAGCTTTTTAGTATTATAAATTTTTGTAACCGGTAATTTTTGATTTTTCAAATCTCTATGACAATTTATATTAAAAAAATCTTGCGAGTTTATAATTTTTTTCATTCCATCCTCCATAATATTCTAAATATGAAACATTCTTTTATTTTTTCCTTTTTGTTATATTTATTTATATTATAAACCTATTTTTCCAATAAATAAACTATTTTTTTTGAAATTAATATAATATACTCCATATATTAACAACATAAGACATCTTTTATTGTAATAATAACTTTATTGTAAAGAATTCAAAAATTACTTGATATCCGTAAATCTTAATAATAGATACGTTCTTAAAAGCCTTGTTTCAAATAAACACCAATCTAAAACTATGAAAAATATTAACGTAAGAATATCCCATTAATCCTACACAAAATTAAGAAAAAGATATTCCAAAGAGAAGTTACTATTAAAAATATTTTTAAAAGTAAAAAACTCCATACATATTTCTATATTGTTTTCCTTAAAATCTTTATTCTTTTTATTTCTAAACTTAGATATTTATAAAAAATAATTTATACCATATCAGTAAGCATTTAATCTTTATCTTTAGAAATTAAGATATCTTCATTTCCTTTTCACCAAATCCCTTCTTAAAAATGAAGTCATTAAATGGGCTTACTCGCCTCTTGTACATTCCTCCTCTTTATTTTTATTTTTGGTTAAAGTATCAACCTTACCTCTTATAAAAAGAAGGTAAGGTGATACCTATGAGTAACGATACATTAATGTTACTATTTCAGGTAGGATCATTTTTACTAGCACTTTTAACATTCATAGTGTTACTTATTAATAAAATGTCAAAAAAATAGTAGCCCCGACTCGCAATTGGATGCTACTACTTCTTACTATATAAAACTTATAGTGATACCAGTTGCCTAAGCAACTAACATTGTATACTATATTATATCAAATTTTTATAAAAAATAAACATATATAATTTTCAAATACTTATCATTTCTTACAAACTTAAAAATCATCTTCAGTCATTATCTGATTAATAGGAGCACCAGGTGCCACCATAGGGAATACCTTCTTATCTTCCTCTATTCTATAATCAATAAGAACTGGTCCGTCTGCCTTTAATGCTTTCTTTAAAATATCTTCTAATTCACTTCTTGCAGTAACTCTATATCCTGTAGCCCCAAAAGCTTCTGCAAACTTAACAAGATCTGTCTTTCTATTTAAAGTAGTATTAGAATATCTTCCATCAAAGAATAAAGTCTGCCATTGTCTAACCATACCTAAAACATTATTATTCATAACTACAACTACTAAAGGCAAATTATTAGATACAGCTGTAGCCATCTCCTGACAATTCATCATAAAGCTACCGTCACCAGCTATATTAATAACTTTACAATCAGGTTTACCAAATTGTGCTCCAATAGAAGCTCCAAATCCAAATCCCATTGTTCCAAGTCCACCTGAAGTTATTAAAGTTCTAGGTTTCTTGAAATTATAATATTGAGCAGCCCACATTTGATGCTGACCTACTTCTGTTGAAATAATTAAATTACCTGGATCTAACTTATTAAGAGTATTAAAGAAAAATTCTGGTGTTAAATTATCACCATTATCCTCTTTATATGCCTTTAATCCTTTCAAATAATTAACCTTTTCAAGCCAACCTTCATTTTTCTTTGGCGTAACTTTTGGATTAATTCTTTCAAGAACACTCTTTAAATCTCCAATAATAGATAAATCCACCTTAACATTTTTATTAATTTCAGCTGGATCTACATCTATATGAATTATTTTTGCTTCCCTTAAATTTTCTTGATTAGAAATAACTCTATCAGAAAATCTTGCCCCAAGGGCTATAAATAAATCACATTTAGTTGCACTTATATTAGATGCTTTAGTTCCATGCATACCAATCATTCCTGTATATAAAGGATGATCTGTTGGAATTACACCTCTTGCCATTAAAGAGTTACATATTGGTGCATTTATCCTTTCAGCTAAATCTAGCACTTCTTTTGAAGCATCTGATGCTATAGCTCCACCACCTACATATATAAATGGTTTTTGAGCATCATTTATCATTTCAATTGCTTTTTGTACTTTTTCCTCTTTTATACTGAATTCTTTTCTTTCAACCTTCCATGGACTTCTCTTCTTGTATTCTGTTTTTTCAATTTGAATATTCTTTGGAATATCTATAAGAACTGGTCCTGGTCTACCCTCTTTAGCTATATAGAAAGCTTCATTAATAACTTCTTGAAGTTTATTAATATCCTTTACTATATAATTATGTTTTGTTATAGGCATTGTAATTCCAGTTATATCTACCTCTTGAAAACTATCTTTTCCTAATAGATTCATAGGTACATTACCAGTAATAGCTACTAATGGAATTGAGTCCATGTAAGCAGTAGCTATTCCTGTAACTAAATTAGTTGCACCAGGTCCAGAAGTTGCAATACATACTCCTACCTTACCTGTTGCTCTAGCATATCCATCTGCTGCATGAGCTGCAGACTGTTCATGACATGTTAAAACGTGCTTTATCTTATCTTTATACTTATATAACGAATCATAAAGATTAATTACCTGCCCCCCGGGATAACCAAAGACTAGATCAACTCCTTCATCAATAATAGATTGTATTACTATATCAGATCCTGTTAATAGCATCTAGTCCCCTCCTTATTATTTAAAAATTATTTTTTAAGTCGTTATACTATTTAAATACTGCACCAGTACTAGCTGAACTTACAAGTTTTGAATATCTAGCTAGATATCCTTCCTTAACCTTTGGTTCAAATGGTTTTAAGTTCTTTCTTCTCTCTGCTAATACATCCTCTGGTACTACAAGTTCTAACTTACCATTTTCTATATCAATTGAAATTGTATCTCCATCTTCTACTAAAGCTATAAGTCCTCCTTCAGCTGCTTCTGGTGATACATGACCTATAGAAGCTCCCTTAGTTGCTCCACTAAATCTACCATCAGTAATTAAAGCTACTTCTTTATCAAGTCCCATACCTGCAATTGCTGATGTTGGAGATAACATTTCTCTCATTCCTGGGCCACCTTTAGGTCCTTCATATCTTATTACAACAACATCTCCTGCTACTATCTTTTTACCCATAATAGCTTCTATTGCTTCCTCTTCAGAATCAAATACCTTAGCTGGCCCTTCATGTTTTAACATTTCAGGTGCAACTGCTGACTTTTTAACAACTGCTCCATCTACTGCTAAGTTTCCTCTAAGTATTGCTATACCTCCAGTTTGCATATAAGGCTTATCAATTGGTCTTACAATTTCATAATCTAAAACATGCTTTCCTTCAATATTTTCTGCTTGTGTCTTTCCTGTTACAGTAATGCAATCAAGGTGAAGAAGATTCTTCTTAGAAAGTTCATTCATTACTGCTCCAATTCCACCTGCATGATATAAATCAATAATGTGAGTTTGTGATGCAGGAGCTAAATGACAAAGATTTGGCACTCTACTAGATACTTCATTTATAATATCTAAATTAATTGGAAGCTTAGCTTCATTTGCTATAGCTGATAAATGTAATACTGTATTTGATGAACATCCAAGTGCCATTTCTACTGCTAAAGCATTTTCTATTGATTTTTTAGTTACTATATCTCTAGGCTTTATGTCTTTTTCTAAAAGATTCATAACTGCCATACCTGCATGTTTTGCAAGTCTTATTCTTTCTGAGTATACTGCTGGTATTGTTCCATTTCCAGGAAGAGCCATACCAATAGCTTCTGCTAAACAATTCATTGAATTTGCTGTAAACATTCCTGAACAAGAACCACATGTTGGACATGCATTGTTTTCTAATTCCTTAAGATCAGCTTCAAGCATTGTTCCATTTTCAAAAGCACCTACTGCTTCAAAAACAGTTGTTAATGAAACATCAGTATCTTTGAATTTACCAGGAAGCATTGGTCCACCACTAACAACTACGGCTGGTATATTAAGTCTCATTGCTGCCATAAGCATACCTGGAACTATCTTATCACAGTTAGGAATAAGAACTAAGGCATCAAGACCATGAGCCTTAACCATACATTCAATACTATCTGATATAAGTTCTCTAGTTACTAAAGAATATTTCATTCCTTCATGTCCCATAGCTATACCATCACATACACCTATAGTTGGAAACACAAGTGGTGTTCCTCCAGACATTAAAACTCCTTTTTTAACACCCTCAACTATTTGATCTAAATGAACATGACCTGGAATTATATCATTTTGAGATGTTACTACACCTATTAAAGGTCTTTCTATTTCTTCTTCAGTAAGACCTGCTGCTTTAAATAGTGATCTATGAGGTGCTCTAGAAGCACCTTTTTTTACTGCATCACTCCTCATATTTTTACATCCCCTTTTCTAATTTGTCCATTACTAATTGACCCATTTCCTTAGTACCTACAAGCTTCATACCTTCGCTCATAATATCTCCAGTTCTATATCCATCTTCAAGTACTGATAAAACTGCATTTTCAATTGCCTTAGCTTCTTTTTCTAAATTAAAGCTATATCTAAGCATCATAGCTCCTGAAAGAATTGTAGCAAGTGGATTTGCTATACCTTTTCCTGCAATATCAGGTGCACTACCATGGATTGGTTCATACATACCAAAAGTTCCATCTCCAAGTGATGCTGATGGAAGCATTCCTATTGACCCTGTAACCATACTAGCTTCATCTGATAATATATCTCCAAACATATTTGAAGTTACTATTGTATCAAATTGAGAAGGATCTTTAACTACTTGCATTGATGCATTATCAATATATAAATAATCTATATTAACTTCTGGATAATCCTTTGACATTTCTGCTATAACACTTCTCCAAAGTCTTGAGCTTTCAAGTATATTAGCTTTATCAACTAAAGTTAAATGCTTCTTTCTCTTCATAGCAGTTTCAAAACCAATTTTTAAAATTCTTTCTATTTCTTTTACGCTATATCTTTCTGTATCATAAGCTGTTTGTACCCCATCAACAACTTCTTTTCCTCTTTCTCCAAAATAAATACCACCAGTTAATTCTCTAACTATAGCAATATCTATTCCTTTATCAACTAAACTATCCTTTAATGGTGATGCATTTTTAAGTGGTGCATATAATACTGCTGGTCTTAAGTTACAGTAAAGATTTAATCCACCTCTTAAACCTAGTAATGCTTGCTCTGGTCTAACCTTTGCATTTGGATCATCCCACTTTGGTCCACCAACAGCACCTAAAAGTACCGCATCACTCTTTTTACAAGCTTCAAGTGTTGCCTCTGGAAGTGCAGTTCCTTCTTTATCTATTGCACATCCCCCTGCTAAAAGATAATTATATTCAAGTTCAAATCCAGACTTTTTACCTACTAAATTAAGTACCTTTACTGTTTCATCAACAACTTCTGGACCTATTCCGTCTCCAGCAACTACTGCTATATTATATTTTTTCATTTTTAAAACCCCCAATTTTTGCTTTGCTTATTTCTTTCTTATTATTTATTGTTTATATATCCGATTAATCCGTTATTATCAATAATCTTTTGCATAAATTCTGGGAAAGGTTCTCCCTTATATGATTCATTTTTAGTTAAATTCTTAATAACACCTGTAGCAAAATCTACTTCTAATTCATCACCTGCATCAATTGCTTTAACAGCTTCATCACATTCTAAGATTGGTAAGCCTATATTAATAGCATTTCTATAAAAGATTCTTGCAAATGTTGATGCTATAACACAACTTACACCAGCTGTTTTAATAGCTAAAGGTGCATGTTCTCTTGAAGAACCACATCCAAAGTTCTTATTTGCAACAATTATATCTCCATCTTGAACTTTCTTTACAAAGTCTAAATCTATATCTTCCATACAGTGACTAGCAAGTTCCTTTGGATCTGAAGTGTTTAAATATCTTGCTGGAATAATTACATCTGTATCTACATTATCTCCATATTTGAATACTCTACCTTTTACGCTCATTAATCTTTACCTCCTACACTGTTTCTGGATCTGTTATTTTACCTGTTAATGCTGATGCTGCTGCTACTGCTGGACTTGCAAGGTAAACTTCTGATTCTACATGACCCATTCTTCCTACAAAGTTTCTATTTGTTGTTGATACACATCTTTCACCTTTTGCTAATATACCCATATGTCCACCTAAACATGGTCCACAAGTTGGTGTAGATACTGCTGCTCCTGCTTCAATTAAATCTTTTATAATTCCTTCTTCTAAAGCTTGTAAATAAATCTTTTGAGTACCTGGAATTATTATTGTTCTTATTTCCTTATTAACTTTCTTTCCTTTAAGAATGTCTCTAGCAATTCTTAAGTCAGAAATTCTACCATTTGTACATGAACCAATTACTACTTGATCTATCTTTACATCTCCTACATTATCAATAGTCTTTGTGTTTTCTGGTAAATGTGGAAATGCAACAGTTGGTCTTAATGTACTTAAATCTATTTCATAAACTGCATCATATTCTGCATCTTCATCTGCCTCAAACTTCTTCCATTCTCTTGTAGCATGTTCTTTTAAATATTCTTCTGTTTTTTCATCTACTGGGAAAATACCATTCTTTCCACCAGCTTCTATAGCCATGTTTGCCATTGTAAATCTATCATCCATAGAAAGATACTCAAGACCATCTCCTACAAATTCCATAGATTTATATAAAGCTCCATCAACGCCAATCATACCTATAATATGTAGGATTATATCTTTACCGCTAACCCATTTTGCTGGTTTACCCTTTAATACAAATTTAAGTGCTGAAGGCACTTTAAACCAACATTGACCTGTAGCCATACCTGCTGCCATATCAGTAGATCCAATACCTGTTGAGAAAGCTCCAAGAGCACCATAAGTACAAGTATGAGAATCAGCACCTATTACAACATCTCCTGCAACTGCTAATCCCTTTTCAGGAACTAAGCAATGTTCTATTCCCATTTCTCCTACTTCAAAGAAGTTAACTATTTCCTTTGCCTTAGCAAATTCTCTAATATACTTTACTTGTTCAGCTGCCTTTATATCCTTATTAGGTGTAAAGTGGTCTGGAACTATAGCTATTTTAGATTTATTAAAAACTTCTTTATCTGCTCCAAACTTCTTATACTCAGTTACTGCAACTGGTGTTGTAATATCATTTCCTAATACTAAATCAAGTTTAGCTTCAATTAGCTGCCCAGCCTTTACACTTTCTAGCCCTGCATGTGCTGCTAGTATTTTTTGCGTCATTGTCATACCCATGTTTAATTCATCTCCCTAAAAATATGTTTTTACTTTTTTTTCAATATCTTTTATTAGTTTATATTCTATTGAATCTACTAAAGCTATCCAGCTAGCCTCTATAATATCTCTTGAAACCCCAACTGTACTCCAGCTTTCAACTCCATCTGTAGATTCTATTAAAACTCTAACTTTTGCCTCTGTAGCACATTCTGAATCTAAAACTCTAACCTTATAATCTACAAGTCTTACATCTCTTAATTGAGGATAAAAAACCTCTAGTGCTTTTCTTAATGCTTTATCTAAAGCATTAACTGGCCCTTCACCTTCAGCTGCATTTATTTCTTCTTTTCCATCTACTGTAACATTTATCATTACTGATGATTTAAATTCTTCTGAATTTGGAGGTTGTTCTGAAAAAACTTTAAAATTATTAAGGGTGAAAAATGGTTTATATTTACCTAAAACTTTTCTCATTAATAACTCAACAGTTCCTTCTGCACCTTCAAATTGATATCCTTCATACTCTAATTCTTTTAACTTATCAGTTATTAATTGAATTTCTTTATTATCTTTTGAGATATTTGGGAATATCTTTTGAATCTCTGATAAAATAGTACTCTTACCACTTACTTCAGAAACTAAAAATCTTCTGCTATTACCTACAACCTCAGGTACTATATGTTCATAGGATTTTGGCTCTTTACAAATTGCATCAATATGCATTCCACCTTTATGTGCAAAAGCTGAAGCTCCTACATAAGGCATTTCATCTTTTAAAGTTATATTGGATATTTCCGCTATATATCTAGCAACACTTGTTAATTTTGAAAGGTTCTCTTCATTGATTACTGTAAATCCAAGTTTTAATATTAAGCTTGGAATTATAGAACTAAGATTTGCATTACCACATCTCTCCCCAATACCTATAAAGGTACCTTGAATGTGATTTGCCCCAACTTGTGCTGCCACGACTGAGTTAGCTACTGCCATACCCATGTCATCGTGACAATGTATTCCTATATTGCCCCCTATTTTTTCTTTAACACACCCAACAATTTCTTGAATTTCATTTGGTAATGTCCCACCATTTGTATCACATAATACTACGGTGCTTGCCCCTGCTTTTTTTGCTGTTTCTAAAGTTTTAATTGCATACAGAGCATTATTTTTATAGCCATCAAAAAAATGTTCTGCATCAAAGATTACTTCTTTGCCTTTACTAACTAAATACTCTACCGTGTCATATATCATCTTTAAATTTTCATCTAAAGAAGTCTTTATAATATCTAAAACTTGAAAGTCCCAAGACTTACCGAATATAACCACAACATCTGTATCAGCTACTAATAAGTTTTTTATATTTTTATCATCCTTTGCTTCTATATTAGACCGTCTAGTTGATCCAAAAGCTGCAATTTTGGATGTATTTAGCTTTACATCTTTTATTCTCTGAAAAAACTCCATGTCCTTTGGATTAGAACCTGGGTTTCCTGCTTCTATATATGTGACCCCAATATCATCTAATATTTTGACTATCTTTATCTTATCTTCAACTGAAAAAGATATCCCTTGCCCTTGTGCCCCATCTCGTAAGGTCGAGTCAAAAATATTTATATTTCTATCGGTCATCTAAAGCCCCCCTTATTGCTAATTATATTTCTTCAGCATAATCATCATAATCTACTATAAGGTTTTCTCCTCTTTCAAGAGCTGCAACCCCAGTACGTACCATTTCTTTAATTCCATATTCATCCATAAGCTTAATTAAAGCATTTATCTTGCTTTCATCTCCTGTAAGCTCAATAGTTAATGTATCTGTAGAAACATCGATTATTTTGCATCTAAATATTTTTACAATTTCGTTAATATCAGCTCTTTTTTCTGCATGAGCCTTAACTTTAATAAGTACTAATTCTCTAAAGACGGATTTATCTTCTTTTAGGTTAATAACCTTTATAATATCTTCTAGCTTATTAAGTTGTTTTTTTACTTGCTCTAGACAATCATCATCTCCCATTAAAGTAATTGTCATTCTTGATATTTTTTCATCATCTGTTCTACCAACAGTTAAACTATCAATGTTATATCCTCTTCTTGAAAATAAACCAGATACTCTGCTTAATACTCCTGCTGAGTTTTTTACAAGAACTGATAGAACATGTTTTTGTTCCATATCTCTCCCCCCTTTAATTAACGAATTTATAAAATTTTAAATTTTGCAAATATTATTAAAGTATAAAAAAAACCACCTTAAAATGACATACATCATAAAAAGTGGATAATACTCCGCCCAATATAACATAATCGGTTCTAACAAACCCTTACATATAACGGATGCTCACC
The DNA here is from genome assembly GCA_934755305.1 of uncultured Clostridium sp. Classification (GTDB taxonomy): domain Bacteria; phylum Bacillota; class Clostridia; order Clostridiales; family Clostridiaceae; genus Clostridium. Next base: position 41,432 of record CAKVLD010000007.1, read on the forward strand.
GGAAGTCGCCTACTAACTTAAACTAAGCTTTCTGGACTCTGCTCAGGAGTGATACCTATTTGACCTAAAGTATCAGTTCACACCAACCACTGACTCTCTTAAACTTTTTTCTTGCCAAATAACCTTCTCCATCTCTGCATTTAATGAATACTAGGAATTATTTACTTTTGCTTTAGTAAAATTGTACTTTACTGAATGTATAAAGTCAACATTTAAAGATTATTTTTACAATTTTGATATTTTATCACTTTCATTATATATCTTTTAAATTGCTATTATCAAAAATTCAACCCATTTTTTAATAATTTAATAAAAAACAACAACTTTAAGTGATACTTTTTCTCAATACTCATCTACTTTTTATTATTATATTACGAAAATAAGCTATTAATTATTTATATAATTAATAGCTTATGCCTCTAAACTTAAAATATGAAAGTTTTTTATCTTCTCTCTCTAAATATAAGTTGACTTTTTATTCTTTAACATTTGTCCATATTTTATATTTTACATTAGGATTAACTCCATTAAGCTTAAATAAATCGCTAATAGTTACAAATTCATAACCTCTTATCTTAAGTAATCTTATTATACTAGGTAATGCTTTTACTGTATTATCATTTCCTTCAAAGTCATGTAATAATATAATATCCCCATCCTTAACATTACTAACAATAGTCTTAATACGTTTTGTTACAGATACAGAAGAATCCCAATCATCACATCCAACCCCACAAATGAAAGGTAAATCAATATTATTATACATTGTATCACTTACAGCAATATATGGTGGTCTAAAAAATTTAGCCTCGTATCCAACTGCATCTTTAATAGCTTTAGATGTATCATTAATTTCTTTTTTAAGTTCCTCAGCAGTCATTTTGTCCATATAACTGTGACTCCATGAATGGCTGGCAAGTTCACATCCTAAATTAACAGCTCTTTGCATAATAGGCTGTGTATTGCTGTTTATTTGACTACCTATTAAGAAAAATGAAGCTTTAACATTGTACTTTTCCAAAATATCCAAAACTTTTGGTGTAGTTATTGAAGGCCCATCATCAAATGTAAGAGCAACTCTTTTTTTTGATGTATTTGATAACACTCCACTTGCAGATACTTGTATCCCTCCCCCCATATTAAAGAAAGTACAAGTAATAATAAAAGCAACTAATATAGTCAAAAACTTTTTAATTTTCATAACAACCTCCTTGTTTTAACATTATGTTGTAACAATGTAACTTTATTGAAATATTTCTTTACTTTAAAATATAATTATGAGACTGTCATGTCAACCATTTTTGAAATATATAGATTAAATTTGTATTTTTTCACAAAAAAATCTCGAAGTATTTACTTGCTTTTATTTGTAAAATACTTCAAGATTTCTTTTATATTACTTACATTTTGCAACTATCATATCTGCAAGATTATGAGCCATCTTATCTATTTCTTCTTGATTTTCACCTTCAAGCATTACTCTAACTAATGGTTCAGTTCCAGAAGGTCTTATTAAAACTCTTCCTTTTCCATGTAAGCTTTCTTCTATTCTCTTAATTTCATTTTTTATTTCTTCATCTTCTAAATATATATTTTTCATTTCATTAGGAACTTTAGCATTAGCTAAAACTTGTGGAAGCTCCTTCATAATAGAACATAATTCACTTAATGATTTATTTTCTTTCTTAACTATAGATGCAATTTGAAGAGCTGTAACTAATCCATCTCCTGTAGTGTTATGATTTAAGAATATAATATGTCCTGATTGTTCCCCACCAAGTACATAGTTACCTTTAATCATTTCTTCTAGTACATATCTATCTCCAACCTTAGTTGTTATAGTCTTCATCCCTTGTTCTTTACAAGCTATTTGAAGTCCTAAATTACTCATTACAGTTACAACTATTGTATCATCTTTTAATTTATTTGTTTCCTTTAAGTGCTTTCCACAAAGTGTTAAGATAAAGTCTCCATCAACTAACTTACCATTTTCATCAACTGCTAAACATCTATCAGCATCTCCATCAAAAGCAAATCCTACATTACATCCATTTTCAACTACATATTTCATTAATTCTTCTGGATGAGTTGATCCACATTTTTCATTTATGTTAGTTCCATCTGGTGTGTTATTAATTACACATACTTCAGCTCCTAAATCTTTAAAAGCTTTAACAGATGATTTATATGATGCTCCATTAGCGCAATCTAAAGCTATCTTTAATCCAGATAAATCTACTGATACAGTACTCTTAGCAAATTTTATGTAATCTTCTAAAGCGTCCTTTTCTATAAACTCTCTACCTAAGTTAACTCCTACTGGACTTGGAACACCAGCAAAGTTATTTTCTATAGTACTTTGAATTTGATCTTCCAATTCATCTGATAACTTATATCCTCTAGCATCAAAGAACTTAATTCCATTATATTCAACAGGATTATGAGATGCAGATATCATTACACCAGCATCTGCTCCATATTCTCTTGTTAAATGTGCAACTGCTGGAGTTGGTACTACTCCTAATACAACAGCTTCTGCCCCTACTGATAATATTCCAGCTACTAATGCAGCTTCTAACATATCACCTGAAATTCTAGTATCTTTCCCAACTAATATTTTTGGTTTATGTGTCCCTTCAGTTAAAACAAAAGCTCCAGCTCTACCAAGACTATAAGCAAGCTCTGCTGTTAATTCAGTATTAGCAATTCCTCTAACTCCATCAGTTCCAAACATTCTACTCATATATATACCTCACTAAATTACTTAAATAATATTCTATTTTTTCTATACATTAGTATAATATTTAATTTTAATTATATCAACTTTAGATTTCCTTAAGTCTATCTAAAACTACATTATAACCATTACTTCCATAATTAACACATCTATTTACTCTGCTTATAGTAGCAGTACTAGCACCTGTAGTACTTGCAATTTCAGCATATGTTTTCTTTTCACTTAAAAGTTTTGCTACATGTATTCTTTGAGCTAATGCCTTTATTTCATTTATAGTAGCCACATCTTCAAAAAATCTATAACATTCTTCTAAATTTTCTAGCTTTAAGATTGCTTTAAATAATAAATCCATTTCTTCACTCTTTAGTTTCGATTCATAAGTATTCACGTCATCACTCCCAAATCATTTATTCCACATATAATTATACTTAAAGCTTTACTAGCTCACAACTTTATTATACTAAATTAGTTAATTAAAACTTTTTTCTTAATAAATACCATGCTCATTATACTTCCGTATTTCTTTCACCATCAGGATTAGTCATTCTAGTTAATCCTTCATTAGCTAAATCAGTATAAATATTTTGAGTTGGTAAAAGCCATACTTCTCCTACCCCTGAGTAAACATTTAATAAACCTTCTCCGTTAGTAACAGACCCCATGATTGATGAAGATTTTTCCACAGTAAACTTTACATTACTTGTCCTAAGTACAACAAAATTCCCATCTACCTTTAAGGTATCATTAAACAACTTACACTTAAAAATTTCTGATTCTGGTACAGGTAATTCTAAGACTACTATTCCACTACCTTTAATACTTGTTTGACATATTCCTTCATTTCCAAAAAACACAGATGATACTGTCTTTTGCATAGCAGCTCCTACTTCTACTGAGTCTTCACAAGCATAAAAAATCCCATCATCTACTATAATCTCTTCATCTTCTAATTCTACTAGAGCATAATGACCAAAGGATGGCTCTAAAAAGATTTCTCCTGAACCTTCATAAGTAGGCTTAAACATAGTTTCTCCTGTTAGCTTACTATTAATAAACTTTTTCCCAAGGCCTAAAACTCCACCAGTTTTACTTTGTATTTCTATATCACCTTTCATATAACTTAAAGCACCTGATTCAAGAGTTACTGCACTATCCTCTAAAATAATTCTAACTTGTCTAAGTCTTATACCAGCCTCATTCATAATATTAAGACCTAAAGCTGTTTTTATATCAGTAGCACCTTGTAATTTTTCATATTCTAAAACTTGAAATTTTGAATCATTGGACATTTCTGATATTAAATTTAATTTATTATCTGGATTTATATTACTTCTCATAGTATCACACCCCTTAATTTTTAATACTATTTTATCATAATGGTAATAATAACAATAAATCTATAAAAAGAAGGTGTTATTATGTGCTCAAAGAAGACTTTATTTATATTTTTAATACTTTTCACTTGTTCAATATTATTAACAAGAATATTTATATCTAATCAAACAAAAAATCAAATTGTTCTTTCATCACCAAGAGAGAATTTTTCTCCAACAGATACCTTTAAAACAGGTTTTATAAAATATTTTAGAGAAAAAGAAGGTACCACCATAGTATTTATGGACAATATAGAATTTTATATGAATGAAGATGCAAAAAGAGAATATCTTAAAGACAACAAAGAAATTTCACAAATAGAATGGGGAAATGATTATTATTACAGAAACATAGAAAAAAATATAATTCCCTATGAACTATCAAAAGACGTTAAAATTTATATATGTAACTTTGCCATTAATCCATCCACAAGTTCTGTAGAATTAGTTCCTATTTCTGTGGATACTTTAAAAGAGTATGTTAATAACTCCAAAAAAGAAAAATTAGATGAGAGAGCTTTTCTATTTAATTTCCAGTTAAAAAACAATAAAATAATAAAACTAGAAATGCAATATACCCCTTAATCTAGTATTTAAGCCATTTTGCATAAAAACATTTGCATCAAAAAAACATATACATCAAAAGCATATATACATATTATATTTTTTTGATGTATATATGCTCATAAAATACATAGATAAGTTTATCTATTATTAGTTTAGGGTTATGTACACAAAAAAAGATTGTTGTATTTGGCGGAGAAGGGCATTTTGACAAAGCTTTAGAACTTCATCTTTGAAATAATTAATAGGACGTCCTAGAAATCTGATTGTTTGAACTTATGTGAGTTTTCAGATTTCCATCCTATTAATTATTTTGAAGATAGAAGTTCTTGCTGAAGTCAAACTAGCCCATTCGGAGCCAAATACAACAATCTTTTTTAATTACCATAACACCTAAACTAATAAACCTTAGCTTCTTCTTCACCATCTAGTACTCTTATAGCACCTTGTGCTAGAGCAAGTAATTCATCTTCTCCAGGATAAACAGTAACAGGGGCTATCCACTCTACATTTCCCTTTAAATCTGGAACTAATGTAGGAGAATATGCAATACCTCCAGTTAATATTATCTGATCAACTTTTCCATTTAAAACAGCTGACATTTCACCGATAGATTTTGTAATTTGATATAAGAACGCTTTATAAATTGCTTCACATTCCTTATCTCCTGCTTCCATCTTATCGATAGTACCCTTAACATCGTTAGTATTTAAATAACCAACAAAACCGCCTTTACCAACAACTTTACTATAAACTTCATTTTCAGTATACTTACCACTAAAGCACATTTTTATTAAATCACCAGCAGGTACTGCTCCTGATCTTTCTGGTGAGAAAGGTCCATCTCCATCTAAAGTATTATTTACATCTATAACTCTTCCAGCTCTATGAGCTCCAACAGAAACTCCTCCACCCATATGAACTACTACAAGATTTAATTCATTATATGATTTTCCAATTTCTTTAGCATATCTCTTAGCTACTGCCTTTTGATTCAAAGCATGGAATATACTTCTTCTCTTTAATTCTGGCATTCCTGAAATTCTTGCTACATCTTGTAATTCATCAGTAACCACTGGATCTACTATAAATGATGGTAATCCTAATTCATCAGCTATTGATCTAGCTAAAACTCCTCCAAGATTTGATGCATGAGGTCCATATTTACCTGATTTTAAATCTTCTATCATTGCATCATTTACCTTGTAAGTTCCGCCTTCTACTGGTTTTAATAAACCACCTCTACCTACTACAGCATCTAAAGTTTTTAAATCAAAATTTTTATCCTTAAGTACTTTTAATATAACTTCTTTTCTGAATGTAAATTGATCATATATTGTTGTATATCTCTTAATTTCTTCATTTGTATGTCTTAATGTTTCTTCAAATAATTCTTTTTCACCTTTGTATACACCTATTTTGGTTGAAGTTGAACCTGGATTAATTATTAATAACATATATGACATATTTAAAGTTCCCCCTATTTACTTTTATTTATCTTTATTTACCAGCTTCTGCAACTACAGCAGCTAGTGCTATTGAATTAACTTTAGTTTCAAAACTATCTGCTCTTGAAGTTAATATAACTGGTGCAGATGTTCCTACTAATAATCCACCATTTCTTGTCTCTGCAGTATATGTTAATGTTTTATACATAACATTAGCTGTTTCAATATTTGGTAACATAATTATATCTGCTTTTCCAGCTACAGGTCCTGTAATTCCTTTATGATGAGCAGCTTCTTCTGATAATGCATTATCAAGTGCAAGAGGTCCATCTACTATACATCCTTTAATTTGTCCTCTATCACTCATCTTTGATAATAATGAAGCATCTACAGTAGCTGGCATATCTGGATTTACAACCTCTACAGCACATACTGGTGCAACCTTTGGACACTCTATTCCACAAGCATGAGCAACATATACAGAGTTATTTACTATTTGAACTTTAGCTTTTAAATCAGGATATGTGTTAAATGCAGCATCAGTTAAAAATATTAATCTATCAAATCCTTTAATTTCAAATACTGATACATGTGACATAACCTTACCTGTTCTAAGACCAACTTCCTTATTTAAAACACTTCTTAAGAAAGTAGCTGTATCAACAAGACCTTTCATAACCATATCTGCTTTACCACTAGATACTAATTGTACAGCAAAAAGTGCTGCTTTCTTTACATCTGCTTCATGAATAACCTCATATTGAGTTAAATCCATACCAATAGTTTTTGCAACTTCTTTAATCTTTTCCTTATCTCCTACTAATATGGCATCTGCAATACCTTTATCCTTTGCAGCTTTAACTGCTTCAAGTACAGGCTTGTCTTGAGCTACTGCTACTGCTAACTTCTTTCTTTTACACTCTTTAACCTTTGATAATAAATCATCAAAACTTTTACTCATTTTACTACACCTTCTTGTTATTTTTTATCCCATTAATTTAATTTTTTAATAGCTCTTTATCAGAAATATACAAAATATCTAGAATAGTGTGTTAATTTTATAACAATCCATAGTATAAAATTGACATTTCTGTTACTTTTATTGTAACAAAAAATATTCTGAAAACTTAAATTTTCAGAATATTTTCTTAACTTTTTTTTACTTATTTTTATTTAATTGACCTATTTTACATTTCTTTATATTCCATAATTATTTTCTCAGCAATCTTTATTCCATCAACTGCTGCTGAGATTATTCCTCCAGCAAATCCTGCTCCTTCACCTGCTGGATATAAACCTTTTGCACTAATACTTTCTAAATTATCATTTCTACTTATTCTAACTGGTGCAGAAGTTCTAGTTTCTATTCCTGTTAATACAGCATCATCCATACCATATCCTTTAATTCTAGAATCGAACTTTACTATACCATCTTTTAAACTATTAATTACATAGCTAGGTAAACATTCTTTCATTTCTCTAAGCTCATAACCTGCTGTATAAGATGGTTTAACAGTTCCTATTTTTGTACTCTTTTGATCCTTTAAAAAATCTCCCACTAATTGAACTGGTGCTTTATAATTTCCTCCACCTAATTCATAAGCAAGTCTTTCATAATGTCTTTGAAATTCCATTCCACTTAAAGGTGTATTGCCTTCAAAATCTTCTGGCCCTACAGTTACTACTAAAGCTGAATTAGCATTTTCTAAGTCTCTAGCATGATAGCTCATACCATTAGACACAAGTCTCTTTTCTTCTGATGCAGCAGCTACTACTACACCACCTGGGCACATACAAAATGAATATACCCCTCTCTTTGTTATTGGACTTTGATATGTTAATCTATAATCTGCCGCCTTTAATCTTGGATGATTTGCAAACTTTCCATATTGACTTACATTAATGAGTTCTTGCGGATGTTCTATTCTAACTCCAACTGCAAAAGCTTTAGGTTCCATAAATATTCCTATTCTATGAAGCATTTCATAAGTATCTCTTGAGCTATGACCTATTGCAAGTACTAAAGCTTCACAAGGAACTTCTGATCCGTTTACTACTATGCTTTGAACTTTTCCATCTTTAATATTAATATTATCTAGTCTTGAATTAAAATGAATTTCTCCACCAAGAGATTTTATTTCTTCTCTTATATTCTTAACAACTACTTTAAGTATATCTGTACCAACATGAGGCTTACCTACATATTTTATTTCCTCAGGAGCACCATACTTTACAAGTTCCTTTAATATAAAGCTACATCTATTATCCTTTATTCTTGTAGTAAGCTTACCATCTGAGAATGCACCTGCTCCCCCTTCACCAAATTGAACATTAGATTCTAAGTTAAGGTCACTCTCACCTTTCCAAAAACTTTCCACAGTCTTTGTTCTATTATCCACATCTTCTCCACGCTCAAAAACAATAGGTTTATATCCTTCTCTAGCTAAAGTAAGAGCTGAAAATATTCCAGCTGGTCCAAAGCCAATTACTACCGGTCTTGAATTAAGCTTTTTAGTGCCATGTACAGTGTTTTCTTCAAATTCTGGTTCTTCTATTTTTGCATCCTTGCATTTAGCCTTTTTAAGTACTGATTTTTCACCATTACATTTTATATCAACACAATAATTAAATTTTATATTATCCTTTTTTCTAGCATCTATACTTTCTTTAACTATCTTAAGCTCTATTATCTCTTCCTCTTTGATTTTAAGAGTTTTAGAAACTTTCCTCTTTAGTAATTCTTGAGATTCATCTATATTTAAACTTATATTATTAACTCTTATAGCCATAATCATCTTCCTTTTCTTTTATCCTTAGATAAACATTTTATACTAATATAACACAAAAAAAAGTGGCAATGCCACTTTTTTTATTTAACTGTTATCTTAATCTTTTCCGTCTTTGATTTAATTTTTATAGTTGAGGCTGTATTTTCTAATTTAACATCTACTAAAACTTCATATTCTCCTGCTTCTGTTATGTCTTGAACAGATGCAGTAGCCACAATATTAGCTGATGTCACTAAATCTAGTTCTTCCTTAACTCCCTCTAATTCTACAAAAATACTTTCTGCTTCATAAGTTAATTTTTCATTTTGTTTATTATTTAAAGTTACTACTATTCCCTCTATCTTTTTACTTGTTGTCTTATTCTCAACTTTTGTTTCAACCTTTTTAACTTTTATACTAGCAGTAATCTTTTCATTTTTATTACTCAAATATATTCCCTCAGGTAATATTATCCCCAAAGACACATCTTTACTTTCAGTAATTGTGGATAAATTAATAGTTTCTGTGGATATACTATCAACCTCTTCTAACTTATTTATATCACCTGTTATGCTTATAGTATCTTTTGATAGAGTAACTCCTTCTAAAGTTAATCCTTCAGGTAAATTTCCTTTATAATTAACCTTTAAAGACACTTCTTTTACATTACCTACTACCCCTATACTTAGCTTAGCCTTGCTTTCACTAAGAGTCACACCTTTTACTTCATTTCCTTCTGCATCAACTGCTATTAAATCAAAACTCTCTTGTGTATCCTCTTTTATATTTAATAGCTCACCTTTTATGATAACAGAATCCACTGAATTAACAGCACTTTCAGCTCCTGATACCTTTACTGATTTAGGGCTTATATTTATATAATTTTCAGTAAGCCCATGTTTATAAGTAGTATTTACTTTTGATGATATTTTAACATCCTTTTCTATTATTTCTTCTAGATCAACTTTAACAGTTAATACACCACTATTTTTTATTTCTAAATTACCTGGCGAATTAACTATTTGCACAGGGATATTATTTTCACCCTTTTTTAAACTATAATTGCTTAAATCTGCTTTTATAGTAAAATCACTTTTCTTAGCCACATATATATCATTAGCTGGACCCTCTATTTTTAAATCCACTAAAAACTTTTGATCTGGTTTAAGGCATAAATTTGAATCTTTTAATACGTCAGTATTTTCAAGAGTAACTTCTACTGCCTTTATATCTGAAGTTCTTGTAGGATTTTCAACGTTAGATACATATAGCCATAAAATAAAAGATAATATTACACAGACCAGTTTTACAACTATTCTCTTTTCATTCCCATTATCCATGCCTTCACCTTCTCTCCAGCTGTTTTAACCCTTTTTGCTTCTCTATTTTCCATTAATTTTATTAATATTGTTTTTAATTTATCCTTGTCATAATTTCTTGTAAGCTTCCCATTAACAGCTAAAGAAATAACCCCTGTTTCTTCTGATACTACTATAATTAATGCATCTGAATTCTCAGATAACCCCATAGCTGCTCTATGTCTAGTTCCTAATTTTTTATTAATTAAGTTATTATTAGTTAAAGGTAATACACACCCAGAAGCATGAATTCTATCTTTTCTTATTATTGTTGCACCATCATGTAATGGAGTATTAACTACAAATATATTTTCAAGTAAAGCCGAAGTTACCTTTGCATCTATTATTGTTCCAGAAGCTAATATATCTCCTAATCCTGTAACTTGCTCTATAACTATAAGAGCCCCTGTTTTTGTTTCTGCTAAGTTTTCCACAGCTGTTGCAATTTCATTAACAACTTCATTTCGTTTTTCAACACTTTGACTATTATGAATATCATCAAAAGCACTTCTACCTAAGTGTTCTAATGCTCTTCTTATTTCTGGTTGAAAAATAATTATTACTGATAATACACCTATAGTTAATGTTTTATTTAAAATAAAATAAAGCATATCTAATTTAAAGATGTAACTTATAGGTATAAGAGCTACTATAAATACTAGTCCTTTTAATAATTGTTCTGCTCTTGTTTCTTTTATAAGCATATACCCTTTATAAAATATAAAAGATACAACTAATATATCTAAAACAGACCATACTGATATATTTTTTATTGTATTTATTAACATATAATATAACTCTTGCATTTCACACCTCATAAAATTACTCTATATAAATTATACACCAAAATAAATCTTCCTTGAATATAAGGCTAATTACAAATTTATGAATATTTCATATTTTTTTATACTATTTTTTATTCGCAAAAATATACATTCTATATAGATACTTAATACTTATTGAAAGGAGATTTAATATGAATTTTGAGAAACTAAAATTAAATAGAAAGTATATTTTTTTCTTGTCCTTCTTAATTATTATTCCTTTATTTATTTTCTTTATTATTAATTTAACTAAACCTTCTACTAAACCTAATAATAATATAGACAAATTATACACTCAAATTGAAAAGTGTAATATTAATTTAAGAGATTTAGTAGATAGTAAAGGCCTAAATTTAAAGGAAGCTGAAAATATTTTATCTACAGAAGTAATTAATTTATCTAATATTAAAGATAATCTTATTTCTTTACAATTAGATAACAATAAGCAAGAAATTAAAGATAAATTACTTGAAACTTTAAATTACAATATTAATTTATATGAATCCTGCCTAAACCTTATAAAAAAACCTGATGATAATGATATTTTAAATAAATATCAAGCTTGTTCTGACAACTACTCTAGTTTACTAAAGAATTATGAAGCATTAAATTCTTTAGGTGCCAACATTAATTTTCCAGAAGAAAGTCAAGGATTCATAGATCTTACATTAAATTATTTTAATAATATTATTAAACTAAGTAGAGATAAAGATATTAAGGTTGGACTTAAGAGGAACTATATATCTAACTTAGAAGAATGTATAGATGCTTTTGATGATATCTCTGAAAATTTAGAACCTGCTTTAAAAAAAATAAAGGAAGATAATAGAGATCTTAACATATTACTTCAAGATATTAAGGAAAAGAAAGCTGCTCTAAATGAGATAAAAAATAAATCTTTTTGTCTTTCAATTCCTGAAGAAGGTACTAATTGTTTTCATTTTCTTCAAGATACAATTACTTACTATGATTTATATATAACTTCTTTAGAACAATCAATTGTTCTAGAACAAACCTGTAATAAGGAGAATAATTGTAAGAATATCGAGGAAAACTATAATAATAGTTTTTCAAAATATCAAGATTTTCTTACTAGTTTAAAGGACTTGAGAGAGGAATTGGATAAATTCAATAAAAAATAGTATATATATTCTTCTTTTGGTCATAATATGTTTTGACCGGGTTAGAAAAGGAGGTTTATATGAAAAAATTATTTAATTTTATTTTGCTTTACTTAGCCCTCTCACTAGTAAATCCTTTTAATAATATTTTAACTGTAAAAGTCGTGGCTTCCGAAACAGACAATTTGACAAATGCTAATATAGATGAAGTAGTAGAAGTATTTAATCACGGCCAACAAATTCTATATGTAACTCGGGCAGATATAGATTTAATGGCCAAACTAATTTATGCAGAAAGTAGAGGTGAACCATTTGAAGGAAAAGTAGCAGTTGCATCTGTTGTATTGAACAGAGTTTTAAACTCACATTTTCCTAACAGTATTCAAGGAGTAATTTTTCAACCTAACGCATTTTCTTGTGTACGTAATAATCAAATAGTGGCTTATCCAGATGATAATTGCTATAATGCAGTATATGAAGCTTTAAAGGGAAATGATCCAACTAATGAAGCTTTATATTTTTATAATCCGTCTATATCTACATGTAAATGGATGAAAAAAACACAAAAAATAGACCCTAAAGTTATAGGCAATCATCTATTCTTTAAGTGTTAAATATAACATAAAAAAATAAGGGTATATTACTTTACCCTTATTTTTTATTAATTTTCAAATGTCCCTTTTACCAGTATTTCTTTATCTTTAATTAAAGCTTTTCCTTTTGCATATACACTATTTATTTCTAAAGACCTCTTATCTACCAATACAAAATCTGCTTGATATCCCTCTTTAATGTTGCCCAATCTATTTAACTTAAGCATTCTAGCAACATTAGAAGTAATTACTGTTATAGCATCTTCTATAGGTACTTTTTTATCTAAAATTGCATCCTTAACTTCATTATATAGGGTATCAACAGAGCAAATTCCAAGTCCTATAAGTTCTCTCTTCTCATTAAATAATGGCATACTTCCTTGAGCATCTGAAGAAAAAGTCACTTTCTCTAAAGATAAATTTAAATCATAAATTCTTTTTAATCCTTCACTAGCTCTTAATTCACCTGGTTCTAAATACTCTGGATTAGAACTAGTAGTTAAGTCTACAAATCCACCTTCTCTTATATAATCTATTCCCATTTCAAAGAGCTCTGTACTTCTATTTATATGAGTTGGTAATAGTTGTGTTGGCGGAATTTCTGTATTTCTTACTAAAGAAAATAACATTTCAAGCTTTTTAGCTCCTCCACCTAAGTGAACATTGACAATTCCAGCTTTACCAGATAACAATCCTCCAGTTCTAGCACTAGCTACTGTTTTTACAAATTCTTCATAAGTAGGTTGAGAACTTCTATGATCTGATAATGCAACTTCTCCTACTCCAATTATTTTATCTATAAGCATTAAATCTTCTTTTATACCACCAGTTATCGTAATAACTGGAATTTCATAAGATCCAGTGTAACAAAAAGTATTAATTCCTTCTTCCTCTAAAGCTTTAGCTTTTGCAATAAGAGTATTCATATTTCTACAAACACTATCTGTTCCTAAACATCCTACTACAGTTGTTACTCCTGCTTTAGTTAATTCAGAAAAGCTTATTTCTCTTGTTCTAGTTGAGAATCCTCCCTCTCCTCCTCCACCAGTTATGTGTACATGATTGTCGATGAAACCAGGAAACATTATATATCCTTCTGCATCTATTTCTTTAATATTTACAAAATCTTTTGGAATATTTATTTCATCATATATTCCTTCAAAAGTATCTGAAACTATAACTACCTGTTTTTTCCCTAAATACTTAGGACTATAAACTTCAATATTTTTTATAACTGTAATCAAATTATCACTTCCTAGCTATTGTACGCTATTTAGTAAATTAGTAATAATATCATTATAATACATTGTATCTGAATACTTATCTTCTATTTCCTCTGCATATAAAATACTCTTATCTATATCTATTTCTTTATAAAGTATAGCTAATTTATAAACTGCCTCTGCTATAGAATCTTCTTTATTAAAGTTATTGTAATATGTTTCATACATCTTTATAGCTTCATTAATATCTCCTAACTGTTCACTTACTGCTGCAGTAAAAAATACTATATGAGGCATTAAGTAATTATCAGAGGCATATTTATATCCTTTTCTAAATTCTTCTCTTGCTTTTTCTAAATCTTTGGAATTATAAAGATTTGAACCTTGTTGATAAAAATATTTTACCCCTTCATTCTTTAGAAGTTCCTTAGCATTTATATATACCGTTTTTTCTTTTCCTTCTAAAGTTTTATCACCTATTATTTCTAACTTACTATAAATAGCATCAAAATCTTTATTTGCTATATTCTCTTGAAGTTCATCAAAATTAACTTCTGCTTCAACTTTAGTTTTACCCATTTCTTCTGTATCATTCTCTACACTTTCATTAAATGAATTATCTTTATCTTCCTCAACTAACTCTTGTGGCTTGTCCTCTTCTTGAGTTACATCTTCTGTAGTTTGATTATTTATTATGTTTTTTAAAACATAATTTCCTGATATACCTATTGAAGCAATAATTATAATTCCAGCAACAGATATAACCACTTTCTTAAATGCTCCATTCTTTTTAGGAACAGTAACCTTTATTTTACTAATATCATATAATTCTTTTGCTATCTTTTTAGCTTCTTCATTATTCCTATCCTGTTTTAAAACCTCTGTAATAAATATACTACAAGCTTTATAATCTCCTTTTCTCATATAACATATAGCCAAATTTAAATTAACCTTAATTGAGTTAAAATCACTTTTTTTACATAGTCTTAGCAATGATATTGCTTCATCTATTCTTAATTCTTTAATTAACTTTTCTGCTTCCTTAAACTTTCTTAACCTATCTAAATCACTTCTAGAATCAATTATGTAATTTTTAGATAAATTATCGCCATTATAATCTAAATTTGTTTGCCACGTAAATATAGCTGCCTCTATATCTCCTATTATATATAAAATTAAACCTTTTAAATTAAAGGCAGCCCTATTTTTTAGATTTTTTGCTATGGCTTTATCACACTGTTTTATAGCTTTATTAATTTCTCCATTCTCATAATAATCTAAAGCTTTAGCATAAGCCCTATCTTTTTCTCTCTTACTCACTTTCTTAAAATACCCCCCACATAATTATTCCTAATACTGCAGCTATTACAATTGTCATTATAGGATGTATATGTATCTTTTTATAAAATAAACAAACTCCTATTATTAAAGTAATTATTATAGATTTTAAATCTACATATGCTGTTTTTGCTAATGAAACAAATGCATTTATTATTAACGCAATTAGAACAGGTCTCATACCTATAAGAGCTGCTTTTAATGTAACTGACTCTTTAAACTTTGTTATTAATTTATTTGCAACACTTATTAATATAAAAGAAACTGCTGTTATACCTGCTGTAGCTGAAATACCACCTAATATACCTGCAACCTTTGATCCTACAAAAGTTGCTGAATTAACTGCTATAGGTCCTGGTGTCATTTGTGATATACCTATTATATCAATAAATTCATTAATTTCTATCCATTTATTTTTTTCTATTACTTCTCTTTGTATATATGGAATCATTGCATAGCCTCCACCAAAACTAAATGCACCTATTTTAAAGAAAGTTAGAAATAACTTTAAAAATATATTCATCTACTTAACCTTCTTCCTACAAAAAATTATTCCGTATACTGCCCCAGCTATAGTTACTATAATTGGGCTTATATTAAATACAAGTAAACATGTTAATGCAACAATTAATATAATAATATTTTCAACATTCTTATTTACATTTTGAGCCATACTAACTACTCCAACTAATACTAGTATTGGTACTGCTGCTGATATTCCTTTAAAGGCTAAATTAACATAATAATAATCTCTAAATTGCATAAAATAAGCAGCAATCAAAGTAATTATCAAAAATGATGGTAATGTAATCCCGAGTATTGCCATTACAGCTCCGAGTACTCCTGAAATTTTATATCCAATAAAAGTAGAACAATTTAAAGCTAATGGCCCTGGTAAACTTTGAGATATAACAAGCATATCCATAAATTCTTGCTTTTTTACCCATTTCTTCTTATTAACTACCTCTTCCTCAATTAAAGGAATCATTGCATATCCTCCACCAAAGGTAAAAGCTCCTATCTTAAAAAATGTTATAAACATTTTTAATAAATTATTCATAAGTTTCTTCCCTTCTATCTTCAACTTATATTATTATTTTGTACTTATAATTACTATTTTATTTATAATACTCTCCACTCAGTCTGTTATGTTATTATATAATGGTAATTAATTCAACATTACCCTATATATTATATATCATAATATATAAATTCTAAAATTAGAAAAGAGTGAAACACTTTATGAGTAGAACAGAAAAATGTATATTAACTGTTTTTCTGGAAAATTAAAATCTTCAAGTGAAGGAAAAGTTTTTTGGATAAAAAGAGAAGAACTAAATAAATATACTCTAGCTAAGGATTTTGATGAAATGATAAAAATATTTGAAAGTGATAATCTAAGTGAAAACTATTTCTATAATACGCCTAATGGTTTTAAGTTAGAAAATCTATAATTAAAAAGCTGATTTCTATAAAATATAGAAATCAGCTTTTTATAAACTTGCTCTCTTCTTTATTATCCTTGATAAAGGACCAAAATTAGATTGCTCTATATTGCTTCTTTTATATTATTCTTGATCTAATATTATTTTCTTAGCTGTTAATATTGAAGTAGCACTCATTGAGAATTCGTCTAGTCCGTATTCTACTAGAGTTGGAATAGCAGCTTCATCTCCTGCCATTTCTCCACACATTCCTACCCATTTACCATGCTTATGAGCTCCATCAATAGTCATCTTTATAAGTCTTAATACTGCTGGATGCATTGGGTTATATAAGTAAGATACCTTTTCACTCATTCTATCAGCTGCTAATGTATATTGAATTAAGTCGTTAGTTCCTATTGAGAAGAAATCTACATGTTTAGCTAATTCATCAGCCATAACTGCTGCAGCAGGAATTTCAACCATGATACCCCATTGAATAGTATCTGAGTATTCTTTTCCTTCAGCCTTTAATTCTGCCTTACATTCTTCAACTATTTCTTTTGCTTGCATGAATTCTTGGATACCAGAAATCATTGGGAACATAACACAAAGTTTTCCATAAACAGAAGCTCTAAGTAATGCTCTTAATTGAACCTTAAATAATTCTTTTCTATCTAAGCAAAGTCTGATTGCTCTATATCCTAAGAATGGATTCATTTCTTCTGGTAATGGTAAGTAAGGAAGAGTTTTATCTCCACCGATATCAAGAGTTCTAATTACTACTTGTTTACCTTCCATTTTTTCAAGAACAAATTTATAGCTTTCATATTGTTCTTCTTCAGTTGGTGCATTATCTCTATCCATGTATAAGAATTCAGTTCTAAATAATCCAACACCATCTCCACCATTAGCTATTACGCCAAGTACATCTTCTGGCTTACCTATGTTACCACAAACTTCAACTCTCTTACCTGATTTAGTTGTTGTTTTAACATCTATTAATTTCTTTAATTCTTCTTGTTCCTTAACGAATTTTTCTTTCTTAGCTTCATATTCAGCTATTACATCTTGTGATGGATTTATAATTACATCACCTGTAATACCATCTAGTATAACTATATCTCCATTTTTTACTGAAGTAGTTATATCTCCAAGACCTAATACAGCTGGTATTTCTAATGTTCTAGCCATTATAGCAGCATGAGAAGTTCTTCCTCCTATATTAGTCATAAATCCTATAACTTTAGTTCTATCTAATTGAGCTGTATCTGATGGAGTTAAGTCGTGAGCTACAACTATTGTATTAGCTTCTGTTATAGCAAAAGCATCTCCACCTTTTCCTGCTAAGTTAGAAATTATTCTCTTTGATACGTCCTTTATGTCAGCTGCTCTTTCTCTCATGTAAGCATCTTCCATTGATTCAAATATCATAACGAAAGTATTAGTTACATTTTCAACAGCTTTCATTGCATTTACGCTATTATTTTCAATTTCAAGATTCATTGCTCCTGTAAACTCAGGATCATCTAGTAATGTTATATGAGCTTCAAAAACTGCTGCTTTTTCTTCTCCCATTTCTACTGCTGCTTTAGCTTTTATCTTTTCTAATTGTTCTCTTGATGAATCAAGAGCTACCTTTAAGCTTTCTTGCTCTTTAGCGATATCTTCTATCTTAGCATCAGTTATAACTATTTCTTCATGTTCTTGTACAAAAACTTTTCCTATTGCGTATCCTTTTGAAGCGGCAATACCTTTTTTCATAATTAATGATCCTCCTCGAAATATTACATATTTTTAGCTTTTTTAATCCTCTCTATTAGCTTATAGCTTCTTATCCAAGCTTCTCAAAATCACCAATTTAAAGGTTTTCTTAAAATATTGTCTAATTATTAACATAAATTATTATAACATATTTTTTTAACATGTTAACCTTTAAATTTCTATTTTTTAAATTAATATCATTATTCCACGAATTCTGAAAATTTTACAAGTCATCTAAAAGAGTAGCTGCTTTAGCATATGCTGTAGATTTTCCTTCAAAGAAATCAGTCTTTACAGAATTAGCATCTGATAGTATATCAACCCAAGCAGCAGGATTATTCTCTATATTTTCGTATACCTTTGGCAAACCTATAGCTGATAATCTCAAATTACCTAAATATTTTATGTAATCTTCAATCAATTTCTTATTAATTCCTTGAATATTATCACCTATAACATAGTGTCCCCAAGCTATTTCGTGTTCTACTCCAACCTTTATCATTTCAATAAGTTCTTCTTTAAGCTCATCTGTAAATAACTCAGGTTCCTCTTGTTGCAATTCCTTAATTATATTTCTAAATAACCATAAATGAGTATTTTCATCTCTGTTTATATATCTAATTTCTTGAGCTGACCCCACCATTTTTCCATTTCTCTCAAGATTATAAAAAAACATAAAACCAGAATAAAAATAAATTCCTTCAAGAACATAATTAGCTACTATAGTTTTTATTAAGTTAACCTTAGAAGGACTCTCTATAAAATTATTATATAAATCGCCTATGAACTTATTCCTTGTAAGAAGAATTTTATCATCCTTCCATTGATATAATATTTCATTTCTCTTTTCAGGAGAACAGATAGTATCTAACATATAGCTATAACTTTGAGAGTGTACTGCCTCTTGAAAAGCTTGAATAGTCAAACAAAGATTAACTTCACTAGCTGTAATAAAATTAGATATATTCCCTAAATTAGCTGTTTGTATAGAATCTAAAAATATTAAAAATGAAAGTATTTTATCATAAGCAATCCTCTCAGAATCTGAAAGATTTCCATAATCCTTTAAATCCTGAGATAAATTAATTTCTTCCGGTATCCAGAAGTTATTCATAGCTTGCCTGTACCAGTCACTAACCCATGTATATTTCATATTATTAAAATCATTTAGATTAGTGGTGTTACCATTAATCATTCTTTTTTTACTTACTTCAACATCTCCAAATTCATTAAACAGCGGCTTTCTTTTTACATCCATATCTTTTCACTCCTATGCCGAACAACTTTCACAGTCTGAAACAGTTAACGACTTACTTCTTACATAATAAATTGACTTAACTTTATTCTCACATGCCTCTATATAAAGATTCATAATTTGTCTCATAGTGTAATTTGTAGTTATATATAAGTTAAATGATTGTCCTTGATCTATATGTCTTTGTCTAATTCCATTAATTTTTACACACCAATTTTGGCTTATATTATAAGCTGAATTATAATACCAATAATTATCATCACAAAGATTTGGTGCAGTTTTAGGTATTATACTTCCCTTCTTTTCTTCAAGATAAAATCTAGACATTACAGGATCTATCCCTTCACTAGTCCCTGCTATAGTTGCAGTTGATCCATTAGGTGCGATAGCTAAAAGATATCCATTTCTCATACCAAACTTATTAACATCTTCTTTAAGTTTACACCACTCTTCAGACTCATATCCTCTAAGCTTAAAGTAATCACCATTCTCCCAATCAGAACCATTGAATACTTCATAAGCCCCTTTTTCTTTAGCAATACTCATACTAGCTTTTATTGCATAATAATTTATTTTTTCATATATCTTATCTGCAAACTCTAAATGCTCATCCGAAGTCCAATGAATTCTATTATTCGCAAGCATATGATGATATCCACTAGTCCCAAGACCTATAGCTCTATATTTCTTATTCGTTATTTCAGCAAAAGGTACTGAATAGTAATTTAAATCTATAACATTATCCATAGCTCTAATTTGAGTTTCCACAACAAATTCAAGTTCTTCATCATTTAAAACATCTACATTACCAAGCACTATTGATGATAAATTACATACTACGAAATCTCCTGCTTTCATCTTTTGCACAACAATCTTATCACCATTTTCATCAGTAATTTCTGACTCAAAAATCTCAATAGGACTCATATTTTGCATTATTTCTGTGCAAAGATTTGAAGAATATATCATACCTTTATGCTTATTAGGATTCATCTCATTTACAGTATCTCTATAAAAAGCAAATGGAGTTCCTGTTTCAGCTGAACTCTTAATAATAAGTCTAACTATATCTTTTACAGACATAACTCTTTTAGAAATTCTATCATCAGCTACACATTCATAGTACTTCTCTTCCCATTCTTCTCCATAGAAATCCTCTAAAGAATATCCCTTTACAGTTCTTATTTCATGAGGACACATCATGTACCAATTTGCATCTATATCTTCCTTAGCAAGCTTCCAGAATAAATTTGGATAACATAGTCCTGGAAATACATCATGAGCCTTCTTTCTATCATCTCCATTATTAGTTCTTATTTGTAAAAACTCTGGAATATCCTTATGCCAAGCATCTAACCATATAGCTACTGAACCATTTCTAACACCTAATTGATCGACAGCTACTGCAGTATCATTAAATAACTTTATCCAAGGTATAACACCACCAGAAGCTCCTTTAAATCCTCTAATAGAAGAACCTAAAGCCCTAACTTTTCCAATATATATACCCATTCCACCACCATACTTAGATACTTGAGCAAAATTATCAACTGACTTATAAATACCAGTTAAACTATCCTCTACAGTATCTATAAAACAAGAACTTAATTGATAAAATGGTTTTCTTGCATTACTCATAGTTGGAGTTGCCATAGTAGCTTTTAATGAACTTAAAACATCATAAAATCTTTTAGCCCAATATACTCTATTCTCTTTTTTTTCTGGAACGGCAAGGTGCATAGCAATTCCCATAAACATTTGTTGAGGCAATTCTAAAGTAGATCTATCAAAGTCTTGTACTAAATATCTTTTATTCAGCAAATCTATTCCACTATAATTAAACAAATAATCTCTTTCAGGCTTTATTTCCTTTTCTAATTCTCTTATTTCTTCTTTAGAATAATTTTCTAAGATATACTTTCCATATAGACCTTTATCAGTTAAACTCTTAACAAATTTATATAAATCACTATATACATCTTCCTCTTCTGATAAACCTCTATTCCTTTTAACATCTTCATATAAGTTTTGAATATACAATTTAGAAGCTACAAATTGCCACTTAGGTTCCATATCAGTGGTTAATTCTAAAGAAATTTGTATTAGAGATTTTCTAATTTCTTTATCATCCATATTAGGTCTAATTATATGCTCTAAAGCTTCTATAAGCTTTTCCTTCGTATATAACCCCTCATCATCTTTTATTGAGTCAAGAGCCGATTCACACATTATTTTAATATCCACTTTTTACTTCCTCCACAATATATAGTATATATACACTAAATTCTCATTATTTCTTATACAACATACAGTTATTATATTTATAGTATTTTAATATGTAAAACTGCTTATTCTACTTTCTAGCTATAATAAATAAAAATATTAAACTTTTTCTTTTAAATTCTCTTTTTATCTATAATAATTATTTATAGATAATTATTATTTAAAAACAACTATAAAAAAAGAATGTAAAATAACACAAAAATAATTTTACATTCTAAAATTCCTTAATTAACATCGACCTTAGGTAATACTACAAATAATTTGAACATGTCTCCATCCCTAAGAATATTAATACTCCCACCATGAAGTTCAATAATACTTTTAGTTATAGCTAGGCCAAGCCCAGAACCTTCTACCTTAGAATTTCTTGATTTATCTCCTCTAACAAATCTTTCAAATATCTCATTATTATTAAAATTCATTTCATAATTAGCAATATTCTTAAAAGACATTTCCACTTCATCATCTCTATCTATAACATCAATATATACTCTTGTATTTTTCAAAGAATACTTTAATGCATTAATAACTACATTTTCAATAACTCTAGACATTAATTTACCATCAAGATCTATATATATTTCTTCTGCTAAACTATTCACCTTAAATTCAATACTTTTATCTTCATACAAATAGGAATATTCCCCCACCACCTGATGAATTAAAGATAATATATCGATTTTTTCTCTTGAAATTTGCATTTTTCCACTATTTATTTTGGACATTTCAAATAAATCATCTATTAATATCTTTAACTTTTTAGATTTTTGCTCAACTATCATCAAATATTCAATTCTCTCTTCATCAGTAATTTCAGGCGATTTTAAAATATTAACATAATTAATTATTGAAGTTAAAGGAGTTCTTAAATCATGAGATACATTTGAAATAAGCTCAGTTTTTAGTTTTTCATTTTTCAAAGTATCTTCCACTGCTATTTCATATCCTTGTTTAATCTTATTTATATTCTCTATAAGATCAAGTATTTCAGGACCTCCTTTTTCAGTAATATGATAATTTAAATCTCCCTCATTTATCTTTTTTAAACTATCATTAACCATAGAAATCTCTATAGTCTTCTTAATAGAATATATTATACCTATCATAGGTAATATCATAAGCAATATACTTCCTTTAAAAGGATAAGCTCTAAAAAATCTAACAAGCATATTATTTTCATATCCACCTATTGCTAATAAATATAAATAGACAATAAAAAATATAATAAACCCTACAATACTTCCTATCAATGCTCTTCTAGTTTGCTTATATCTAAACCCATACTTAAATACATAAATAATACTCATTATAAAATTTCCTCTAATCTTAAAATCATCGTTACCCTTTAAAATGTTCCTAAGAATTTTCAAAAATAAAAATACTGCAACTAATGCTATAAAAATTAAATAACAAACTATTTTCATATTTTCTGAAGTTGAGTATGTACTTATTGCAGTATAATAATATTCTTCAAAATCACCTACTATCTCATTATCAATAGTAAATTCTCCTTTTTGCACTAGACTGTTAAAAGAATTACTATTATCATAATAGGCTGAGATATCTTTAGAATTATATTTTTCACTTATATAAGTTTTTATATTTTCTGTAGTATAATCCACATTATCAATTTGAAAATATTGGTTTGGATCATTGGTATATATTTCATCTGTACTTTTATTTTTTATAATAAAATATATAACCTTACTCCCACTTTTCATTTCAGATTCATAGGTTTTATATAGAAAATTTTTTCTAAGGGAATCCTTAACTTCAGGAGTCCCATACTTTAATAATTCTAAGCAATTTGTTTTAGTATATATCATATGTATATACTTACCAATATCCCCCTCCAAACTGCTCGCATAATAATTCTTAGGATCAACTGTTGCCTCTACAGCTGACATTACTCTTGAGTATGATTTACTTGAAAAGTTTTTATATGTTTCGACTCCAAAATAACTTACTATAAAAAATAAAACTATTATTTCTATAAGCCATACATTATTCATATAAGTTTTAATCTTACTTTTCAATTTTATACCCAATTCCCCACACCACCTTAATATATTCAGGTTCTTTAGTATTTAACTCTATTTTTTCTCTAATTCTTCTTATATGAACTGTAACAGTATTCTCACTTTTATAAAAAGGTTCTTCCCATACTTTTTCATATATCTCCTTTATTGAAAAAATTCTTCCAAGGTTAGATGCTAATAAATAAAGTATCTTATATTCTGTCGCAGTTACCCTTATTTCTTCTCCTCTAACAGTTATCTTCTTAGCTAATGTATCTATTTCTAAATCTCTAACCTTTACTACACCTTTATCCTCTACATTAAGTGGATTTTCATATCTTCTTAGTTGAGATTTTACTCTAGCTACAAGCTCTAAATGATTAAATGGCTTAGATATATAATCATCAGCTCCTACATTTAGACCTAGAATCTTATCAGAATCCTCGCCTTTTGCAGACAACATTATTATTGGGATATTGTTATTTTCCCTTATTTTCATACAAGTTTTTATTCCATCTAACCTTGGCATCATTATGTCTAATATAATTAAATGAATCTGATTACTTTCCAAAATATCTAAAGCTTCAAGTCCATCCTCAGCCTTAAGTACCTTTAAATTCTCGCCTCTTAAATATATTTCAATAGCGTCTCTTATTTCTTTTTCATCATCAACCACTAAAACATTATACACATGATTACCTCCTTAATCTTATAGATATCTTTATTTCCTAACCTTATTAAAGCATAAAAATTAAACTTCTTTATTACGTTTTTATTAATATAAATTAAGATATAACTGCATTAAAAACCTCACTATCTCTAACTGGATCAAAGTCCTTTTCTGTCCTAGCTTCCTTTTTTATTCCTGATTCTCCCTCTTTAGCGCCCTCTATTTCTAATGCTTTCTTAAGATTTTCAACAGTTTTATCTACATCGCCTCTTCTTCCATAAATAGATGCTTTACCATAATAACTCCACATATATTGTTCTATTTCCAAGGCTTTATCATACCACAACAAAGCATCATCAAACTTTTCATATAATTCATAATTAAAAGCTTTATTATATCTAGCATAACCATAGTCAGGATTAATTTCTAAAGATTTATCTATATCTTTCATTCCTTCATCAAAATTAACAAAAAAAGCCTTTGCTATTCCTCTAATATTATATGCCTTATAGCTTTCAGGGAATTTTTCTAGAATAGTATTAGCCTTTTCTATAGCACTAGAATACTCCCCTGCAAAAAAGCTATTATATGCTTCTTTATATAAACTTTCCTCTTCATTTTTAACTTCTTCTTTACCTTCTTCTACTACAGTAATATTTTCATCACTATTATTATCCTCACTAACTACTAATTTTTCATCCTTATTTTCTACATTAGTTGAATTTTTTCTATTATTTAAAGCCACATTAATAATAACCACTATTGAAACAATAACTAATATAAGTAAAATTATTTTCTTAATTTTTAAACTTCCAGGTAATTTCATATATAATTTTCACTCCTTTAACAATTTATAATAATAAATAACATTTTCTTTTTACAATAAATCCTTCAATTTATTATTTTATTCTATAACTACTTAACTTTACAGTTTTTTTTATATATAATAACATTAAAAGTGCTATAACATTTACATTTTACTATGAGGTATTTATTATGAATTTAATTAAAAAAAATAAAGATTTTATTCTTGATGTAGTAATAATATTTGTTGGTTGTTTTATTGCATCCATAGGTGTAAACCTATTTTTAAGTCATGCAAAACTTCTAAGTGGTGGTGCAACTGGTATTGCTCTTATCTTAGAATATATCACAAACTTTCCATCTGGAGTTTCTGTATTCTTAATTAATGTACCATTATTCTTATTAAGTTACAAAAAATTGTCAAGAACATTTACTCTATATTCAGCTATAGGTATGACCTCTTTATCAATTTCACTACTTTTAACAAAACAATTCTCTACCATAATACAAGTAGATGATATTTTACTTTACTGTCTTTATGGTGGTGCTTTATGTGGAATAGGTTATGGTCTAGTTTTTCTTAGAAATGGTTCTACTGGTGGAACTGATATTATTACCATGTTAATTAGGAAAAAACATTCAAATTTCAAAATAGGTTCTGTTGGATTTTCACTAAACTGTGCAATAGTTATTTTAGGTGCACTTATCTTTGGTCTTCCAAGAGCTTTATATACTCTTATATCAATTTTCACTCAAGGATTAGTCCTTGACCAAATGTTAAAAGGTTTTTCTAGTAAAAAACTTCTTCTTATCTTAACAGAAAAAGAAGATGAAATTATCAATTACATAATAAAGGACTTACACAGAGGTGTTACTACATTACCAGCACGTGGAGAATTTACTGATAGCAACAAACGTATGTTGTATTGTTTGGTAACAACTAGGCAAATGATAGAATTAAAATCAACAATTCTATCAATAGATTCTAAAGCATTTATTAGTATTTTAGATGTATCTGAAGTTAAAGGAAAAGGATTTACTAATTTATAATGCTCATAAATTAATTATAAAAAGGGATGTCGTACAAAGATTAAATTATACAATACATAATATTTTAACTTCAAAAAGTAATACTATATATTGTTACTACAATCTTTAATGCGACATCCCTTTTTACAAATTTAAATCTCTATACTTTACAAAAGCCTATTTTATTCAAACCTCATTTTAATGAATTAAGATATTTCTTCTTACCTATCTCATAAAGATTATTTCCTTCACTGTCAACAACCACTATTAAAGGCATATCTTTAACCTCAATTCTTCTAATAGCTTCGGCTCCTAAATCTTCGTAAGCTATTACTTCAGACTTTACTATACTCTTTGCTATAAGAGCTGCTGCACCTCCAATAGCTCCAAAATATATACCTTTATTCCTTTTTATAGCTTCTATAACCCTTTCATCTCTATAACCTTTTCCTATCATACCTCTTAATCCTAAATCTAATAGTCTAGGTGCATAAGGATCCATTCTGTAACTAGTAGTAGGTCCAGCAGATCCTATTACTTCTCCAGGCTTTGCAGGACTTGGCCCTACATAATATATAGCTTGATTTTCTATCTCTAAAGGTAGTTCTTTTCCTTGATCCAATAACTCTATTAATCTTTTATGTGCAGCATCTCTTCCTGTATAAAGTACACCTGACAATAATACTCTATCTCCTGCCTTTAACTTAATAACTTTTTCTTCAGTAAGGGGCATAAAAATTTTATATTCCATAACTACCTCCTATAAAATAAATTCCTTGTGCCTAGTTGCATGGCAATTTATATTAACAGCAACTGGCAAACCTGCTATATGCGTAGGATAAGTTTCTATATTTAATCCCAAAGCAGTAGTTTTGCCTCCAAATCCCTGTGGTCCTATCCCTAATTCATTAATTTTTTCAAGCAATTCTTCTTCTAAATTTTTATAAAACTCATTCTTATTCCTAATATTAACAGGTCTAATCAAAGCCTTCTTGGCTAAATAAGCTGCCTTATCAAAAGTTCCTCCAATACCAACTCCAATAACCATAGGAGGACATGGGTTAGGACCAGCTAATTTTACAGTTTCTAAAATAAACTTCTTGACTCCTTCTAATCCGTCTGCTGGTTTTAACATTCCTATTCTACTCATATTTTCTGATCCAAAACCTTTAGGTGCAACTGTTACTTTAACCTTATCTCCAGAAACAATATTATAATAAATTATTGCTGGTGTATTATCTTTAGTATTTACTCTATGTATAGGATCTTTAACAACAGATTTTCTTAAATATCCTTCATCATATCCTTTTCTAACCCCTTCATTTATAGCATCTTCTATGTTTCCACCAATAAAATGAACATCTTGTCCAACTTCTAAAAATACACATGCCATTCCAGTATCCTGACACATAGGAACTTCCTTCATTTCTGCTATTTCATCATTTATTATAATCTTATCAAGTACATCTTCAGCCACATCGTAAGACTCTTCTTTTTTACACCTTAAAAGTGCCTCTTTAATATCACTACCAATAAAATAGTTAGCCTCAATACATAGCTTTTTAACTACTTTCTCTACCTCTTCTACATTTATCTCCCTCATTAATCCACCTCCAAATGCTTATAATATATATTTTATTTATATATTCCCTTATTTACAAGTTATTTCTATCAATTATTATTTATATAAAATAAAAATAGGTATTCTATATACATATATATAAATACCTACTTTAATTTAATATATTATTCTATATTTCCTTGGAAATTATCCTTTTTCTTCAAAATACTTATCTATGGCACAAGCAATACCATCTACTATTTTATCTTGATGCTCTTCACTATTAAGTAGTTTCTCTTCTTTATAATTTGACACAAACCCACATTCAACTATTACTGAAGCACCATCATATCTATCTCTCAAAATTTTATATTGTTGCTTAGCAGGCTTTGCCAACCTATTATTATTATCATCTATTTTTTCCTTAAGACTTTCTTGAATTAAAGTTGCAATCTTAGCACTTTCAGCATTATCTGCATACCATACTTGAGCTCCAAAGCATTGTTCCATTCTAAATTTATTTTGATGAATAGATATAAATATATCGCAATTAGTTTCTCTCTTCATCTTACACCTCATTTCTAAGTCAGCACTTTTTCCTTTTGCTAACTCAGAATCATCTTCTCTGGTTAAATAAGCTTTATACCCATCATCCTCTAAACGTGATTTTAACTTCTTACTAATCGCTAAATTAATTTCCTTCTCTAAAGTACCACTTTGCCCCTTAGCTCCTCCATCAATTCCTCCATGACCTGGATCAATTAAAATGATACCTTTTTCATCATCTTCTGCATATGCTAATAACTTTATTGGTAAAATAGTTAATAGTATTATCGACAATATAAACACTAAGTTTTTTATCCTCATAAAATTTCCTCCACATAAAATAATTACAATCTTATTATGTGGATAAATCCTTTCTTTATTCAAATCAAAAGAATTCTATATTTCATATATGTAACTTTTAAATCTTCTTTCTCAGCAAACTTTATTATTATCTCAAAAAAATATACTTACTTAATTTAATATTTCCTCGTATTTAATCTTAATTTCTATAAATTATCTAAATAACAAAAAAACTTGTAAACATATGTTTACAAGTTTTTTCATAAAACTCACTATCTCTTTGAGAATTGTGGAGCTCTTCTTGCTTTCTTAAGACCGTATTTCTTTCTTTCCTTCATTCTTGGATCTCTTGTTAAGAAACCAGCCTTCTTTAATTCTGGCTTTAAAGCTTCATCAGCTTTTACTAAAGCTCTTGTAATTCCGTGTCTGATAGCTCCAGCTTGACCTGTGAATCCACCACCATGAACGTTAACTAAAACGTCAAACTTATCCTTAGTTCCTGTTAAAACTAATGGTTGGTTTACGATCATTCTTAATGTTTCTAAACCAAAAAAGTTTTCGATGTCTCTCTTATTTATAACAACCTTACCATTTCCTGGTACTAGTCTTACTCTTGCAACTGATTTTTTTCTTCTTCCAGTTCCCATGTATTGAACTTTTGCCATTTTTTATTCCTCCTCCCGAGCGTGTATTAGTATCTTAATTCAAGTACTTCTGGCTTTTGAGCTTCATGATTATGAGCTTCGCCTCTATTAACTTTTAATTTCTTAAGCATTTGTCTTCCTAAAACACCTGTTGGAAGCATTCTTCTTACTGCTTCTTCAAAAGCTAATTCTGGTTTCTTTTCTAAAACTTCTCTATATGGAGTTTCTTTTAATCCACCAACGTAACCGCTGTACTTTCTTAAGAATTTTTGATCTAACTTCTTACCAGTTAAAACAACCTTTTCTGCATTAATAACTATAACATAATCTCCGCAATCAACGTTTGGAGTAAATGTTGGCTTATTCTTACCTCTTAATATTGAAGCAACTTGGCTTGCAACTCTTCCTAGTGGCTTACCAGCAGCATCTACAACATACCATTTTCTTTCAACGTCTTGTGCTTTTGCAATGTATGATTTCATCTATTTCCCTCCCTGAACTTACATCTTTGATACTTAGTAAGTATCAATTTTATGTCAAGACCCGGGGCTAGTGAGTCTTTTACACATAAATATTTCTAACAAACAAATTTATTATAATACACGCTTACGGGCGTGTCAACACATTTTCTACTTTTTTTGTAATTAATAAAAAACTTTTTCTAACACCAATCCATTAGCCTTTATGCATGGTCCTGCCTTAGTTCTATCTAATGATTTAATTATTTTAGGAATATCTTCAACCTTAATTTTTCCTTTTCCTACCTCAACTAAAGTACCTACTATAATTCTAACCATATTGTATAAAAAACCATCAGCAGAAATATAAATTTTTATATTTTCTTGATTTTTTTCTATATATAATTCAGAAACAGTTCTTACAGAAGTCTTAACAGAGCTTCCATTAGTTTTAAATGCACTAAAATCATGTTTACCTATAAAATACTTACAAGCCTCTTCCATGTTCTCCACATTTAAAGGCTCCTTAACAAGACAACAATAATCCTTACCTATTGCTACCTTTTCATATCTATTTATTATAGTATAACTATATGTCTTTCCCTTACTACTATATCGTGCGTGAAATCCTTCTTCTACCTCTTCTGAACTTAGGATTGCTATATCATCTGGTAAATTTCTATTAATAGCTTCTCTAAACCTTTCAGCCGGAATACTACTATTTGTTTTAAAATTAGCAACCATTCCCTTAGCATGAACCCCTGCATCAGTTCTAGAACTACCAATAACCTCAATTTCTTCACCAGTAGCCTTAGATATAGCTTTTTCTAAAACACCTTGAATAGTTTTATTATTATTTTGCTTTTGCCATCCACCATAGTGTGCTCCATCATATTCAATTACTAATTTTATATTTTTCATATAATCCTCTTATTCTATAATTTAAATCTAACAATAAAACTTATTATAAATAATACTGCAAATATTAAATAAGCAATAGTATCTCTACTAGAATACTTTAGCTCCTTCATTCTTGTTCTTCCAGTTCCCCCTCTATAGCATCTGGCTTCCATAGCCATTGCCAACTCATCAGCTCTTCTAAAAGAACTAATAAATAATGGTACTAAGAGAGGTATTAAACTTTTAGCTTTATCAATGATATTTCCAGTTTCAAAATCTGCTCCTCTAGCCTTTTGAGCTTTCATTATTTTATCTGTTTCCTCCATCAATGTTGGAATAAATCTTAAAGCTATAGTCATCATCATAGCCAACTCGTGAGCTAAAGTTTTTCCAATAGGTCTTAATAACCTTTCAATTCCATCAGTTAATTCAATAGGTGATGTAGTTAATGTTAATAATGAAGTCCCTATAATCAAAAATATAAGCCTTAATGCCATAAATGCTGCAGTACTTAAACCCTCTTTATAAATCTTTACAAACCCAACATTAAAAACTAAAGTCTCTGGAGTTCCTTTTATCATAAAAATATTCAAAACTCCAGTTAAAATAATAAGAAATAATATTGGTTTTAAACTTTTAAATATAAGTCTTAATGGAACTTTAGAATTTATAATTACAACACCTAAGAAAGCTACAACAAATATGTAACCTACAAATTTATTTATTATAAATAATGAAGCAATAAATAAAAGAGAAATTATAATTTTTGTTCTAGGGTCTAATTTATGAGTAAATGATTCTCCAGGTAGATATTGTCCTATAGTTATATCTTGTAACACTCAAATTCCTCCTTTACTATTTATTTTTTAAAATATTCATTAATTCTTTACGTGCTTGCTCTATAGTATAAATATCTTCAGAAACATTAAATCCTTTTTCTTTAAGTTTCTTCATAAGATAAGTAACTTGAGGTACACCCAACCCAATCTCTTCTAATGTATCAATTTCTTTAAATACCTCTGCTGGTGTTCCTTCTAAAGCAACCTTACCAGCATTCATTACAATAACCTTTTCAGCAAATTTAGCAACATCCTCCATACTATGGCTTACTAAAATTATAGTCATACCATAATCCTTATGAAGTTTTTGTATTTGAGTTAATATATCATCTCTTCCCTTAGGATCTAGCCCTGCAGTTGGTTCATCCAATATTAAAGTCTTAGGATTCATAGCAATAACTCCTGCTATTGCTACTCTTCTTTTTTGTCCTCCGCTCAAATCAAAAGGAGATTTATCTTTATAATTTTCATAATTTAAACCTACCATCTCCATAGATTTAATTACTCTTTCTTCTATCTCATCATCAGATAATCCCAAGTTTCTTGGTCCAAAAGCAATATCTTTTGCTATAGTTTCTTCAAACAATTGATATTCAGAGTACTGGAACACTAACCCAACTTTCTTTCTTACATCTATTAACTTAATACCTGGCTCTGTAATATTAATACCATCTATAATAATCTTGCCACTAGTAGGTTTTAATAAACCATTTATATGTTGAATTAAAGTAGATTTTCCAGAACCAGTATGACCGATTAAAGTAACAAATTCACCATCTTTTATCTCCAAACTTATATTATCTAAAGCAACTTTCTCAAAAGGACCCTTTGGCATATACACATGGGTTAAATTTTCTATTTTAATTGACATAACGCATCCACCATTTCATCCACATTTAATATTTCAGTACTTATATTTATTCCTGATTTATTTAATTCATAAGCCAACTCTGTGACTTGTGGCACATCTAATCCTATCTGTTTCATCTTTTCTACTTCAGAAAAAACTTTTTTAGGTGCACCTTCTATAATAATCTTACCATCATCTACAACGACTATTCTATCTCCCTGCGCAGCTTCATCCATATAATGAGTTATAAGAACTATAGTAATTCCATATTCTTTATTTAATTGTTTTATACTGTTCATTACATCTTTTCTACCACTTGGATCTAACATAGCAGTAGGTTCATCAAATACTATACATTCAGGCTGCATAGCTAATACCCCAGCTATAGCAACTCTTTGCTTTTGCCCCCCTGATAAGAGATGTGGTGCGTGTCTCTTATACTCGCTCATACCAACCCTATATAAACTTTCATCAACTCTTCTTCTAATCTCTTTAGGTTCAATTCCTAAATTTTCTGGTCCAAAAGCCACATCTTCTTCAACAATTGTTGCGACTAATTGATTATCAGGATTTTGAAAAACCATTCCAGCCTTACTTCTTATATTCCATAGATTATTTTCATCCGAAGTATCTAAACCATCTACTATAACCTTGCCTTCAGAAGGTAATAATAAGGCATTAATATGCTTCGCAATAGTAGATTTTCCCGATCCATTGTGTCCAAGAACAACCAAAAATTCCCCCTTTTTCACTTCCAGGTTTACTCCTTTTAGAGCATATTTCTCTACTTCTTTTTCATCCTCTATGGAAGTATATTTATGTACTAACTTCTGTAAACTTATCATATTGTCATTCATAATTAATCCTCCAACACAAAATAAAAAAATTTCTATACATTATAAAAAAGACAAACATATATAACATACATCATTTGCTAATATAAATATAATTATATACTACTCATATACTTTATCAATTATTTTTTATGTAATGAATATTTAAATTAATCTTTTTTATATTATATAGAATACTAATATCACAAAATGGGGATTAAGTTTAACTTAACCCCCTATATATTATACTAATTCAAGTATAACCACTTCAGCTCCGTCCCCTCTTCTAGGACCTTTTTTATACATTCTTGTATATCCACCGTTTCTTTCAGCGTATTGTGGAGCTATATTATCAAAAAGATTTTTAACAACTGCTTCTTCTTGAACGTAAGATAACACTTGTCTTCTAGCATGAAGATCTCCTCTCTTAGCAAGAGTAATCATTTTTTCTGCAAGACTTCTTGTTTCCTTAGCTCTAGTTTCAGTTGTTTCTATTTTACCATACTTTAAGAAGCTTGTTACAAGACCTCTAAGCATAGCTCTTCTTTGGTCAGTAGCACGACCTAACTTACGATAACCTGCCATGGATTTTTACCTCCTTACTCGTCGTTTAGTTTTAAAGATAAACCTAACTCTTTAAGTTTATGTTCAACTTCTTCTAAGGATTTCTTTCCTAGATTTCTAACTTTCATCATATCGTCCATAGATCTTGTTGCAAGTTCTTGAACAGTATTGATACCAGCTCTCTTTAAACAGTTATATGATCTAACTGATAAATCAAGTTCTTCTACAGTCATTTCTAAGACTTTTTCCTTTTTATCTTCTTCTTTTTCTATCATTATTTCAACATCATTAGTATTATTAGTTAATGACATGAATAATTTAAAATGTTCTATAAGGATTTTAGCTGATAAACTTATAGCCTCATCAATCTTTATAGTACCATTAGTCCATATTTCTAAAGTTAACTTATCATAGTCAGTTATTTGACCAACTCTTGTATTTTCTACAGTAAAGTTAACTCTTTTTACTGGTGTGTATATTGAATCCACAGCTATTGCAGAAATAGGCAGTTCTTCACTCTTATTTTTATTTTGAGTAACATATCCTCTTCCTTTATTAACTGTTAATTCCATATAAAGTCTTCCATCATCGTCAAGAGTTGCAATATGTAAATCCTTATTAACAACTTCAACGTCTCCGTCACTCTTTATATCTGCGCCTGTTACAACGCCTGGTCCTTTAGCATCTATATATATAGTCTTTGGACCTTCACCATTCATTCTTAAAGCTAAAGCTTTAATGTTAAGAATTAATTCTGTAACATCTTCTTTAACTCCTTGTACAGTAGAGAATTCATGAAGTACTCCATCTATTTTCACAGATGTTGTTGCTGCACCAGGTAAAGATGATAACAAAATTCTTCTAAGAGCATTTCCTAAAGTAATTCCATAACCTCTTTCTAATGGTTCAACTACATACTTACCGTAAGTACCATCTTCATTCGCTTCTACACATTCGATTATTGGCTTTTCTATTTCTAACATACACAAACCCTCCTTATTATTAAAATGGCAACCTTTTGAGGGCAACTGATTCTATATTTGCTGTAAAAGATAACTTTATACAGCAAATATTTATTTATTACTTGCTGTATAACTCAACAATTAGAGTTTCATTAACTGGTACGTCAATGTCTTCTCTAGCTGGTTCAGCAACTACTTTGCCTTCGTAGTTTTCAACATTTGCTTCTAACCATTTTGGTAATGTCTTTGGATTTTCAGCAAAAGTCTTAAATTTTTCGCTTCCTCTGCTTTTTTCACATACAGAGATAACATCGTTAACTGAAACTTTGTATGAAGCAATATCAACTTTCTTACCATTTACTAAGAAATGTCCATGAGTTACTAATTGTCTAGCTTCATTTCTTGATGCACCGTAACCTAATCTATAAACTACGTTATCAAGTCTTAATTCTAGTAATTTTAATAGGTTTTCACCTGTAATTCCTTTTATGTGTTCAGCCTTTTCATAATATGTTCTGAATTGGCTTTCTAACACACCATATATTCTTTTTGCTTTTTGTTTTTCTCTTAATTGAACACCATAGTTAGAAACTTTCTTTTTGTTAGCTCCGTGTTGTCCTGGTGCGTAGCTTCTTCTAACAAAAGCACATTTATCTGTATAACATCTATCCCCTTTAAGGAATAATTTCATACCTTCTCTTCTACATAATCTACATGTAGCTCCAGTATATCTTGCCATTAATTACACCTCCTGTGATGGTTGTACTAGACTCTTCTTCTTTTTGGTGGTCTACATCCATTGTGAGGAATTGGAGTAACATCTTTTATTAAAGTTACTTCTAATCCTGCTGCTTGTAGAGATCTTATAGCTGCCTCTCTACCTGCTCCTGGTCCCTTTACATATACTTCAATGCTCTTTAAACCATGTTCCATTGCTGCTTTAGCTGCTGTTTCAGCTGCCATTTGAGCTGCATAAGGAGTACTCTTTTTTGACCCTCTGAATCCAAGAGCTCCTGCACTTGACCATGATAATGCATTTCCTACTGCATCTGTTAAAGTAACAATTGAGTTATTGAAAGTTGACTTGATGTGTGCTGCACCATGCTCAACATTTTTTCTTTCTTTTCTTCTTCTAGTCTTTTTGACTTTTTGAGCTGCCATTATCTTTCCTCCTTATTACTTCTTCTTATTTGCGATAGTCTTCTTAGGACCTTTTCTAGTTCTCGCATTAGTCTTAGTTTTTTGTCCTCTTACTGGAAGACCTCTTCTATGTCTAATTCCTCTATAGCATCCTATTTCTTGTAATCTCTTAATGTTTAAAGCAACGTCTCTTCTTAAATCACCTTCAACAATTAAGTTCTTGTTGATATAAGATCTAATTTCGTTAACTTCGTCTTCTGAAAGATCTTTAACTCTTGTATCAGGATTAATTCCTGTAACAGCTAATATCTTTTGAGAAGTTGATAAACCTATTCCGAAGATATAAGTTAGACCTATTTCAACTCTTTTTTCTCTTGGTAAGTCAATACCTGCTATTCTTGCCATTAAAATTTACACCTCCTGGTAATTAAAATGCCTTAAAAAGTTGATTTTATAGTATATAATAAAATTTTAGGTATAAGAGAGATACCTCTCTACATCAGCCGCTCCTAAAACCTAATTATTAAATTAATGCCTATATAATCATATTTGACTTTACTTAAAAAGTCAATAAATTTTAAATGCCTTATCTGTATTTTTTGTCTAATATTATTTTCTACTAGCCTTGTTTTTGCTTGTGCTTTGGATTTTCACAGATTACCATTACTCTTCCTTTTCTTCTTATTATCTTGCACTTTTCGCAAATAGGCTTAACTGATGGTCTTACTTTCATAGCTAACCCTCCTTGAATTTGTAATGATAGAACCTTTTTAATAATCTATCTTATTTAGCTCTCCATGTAATTCTACCTCTTGTTAAATCATATGGAGAAAGTTCTACTGTAACTTTATCTCCTGGTAGAATTCTTATGAAGTTCATTCTTAATTTTCCTGATATATGTGCTAGAATTTTATGACCACTTTCAAGTTCAACTTGAAACATGGCATTAGGTAAAGATTCTAAAACTGTACCTTGCATTTCTATAACATCATCTTTTGACATAAGGTAATCAACCCTCCTTAACAATGCCTTCAAATTTTAAAAATTTCTTAATCTTTAAATCAGTACTTTTATCATTATTAATGATAGCATATTTGATTTCATCATCTACTGTATCTAAGAAGCTTAAATGTTTAATCTTTTTCTTCTTAGGATTAGATATTAACTTAGTATTACCATTTGTTAACAACACATATTGTTCGTCTATTACTTCAGTAATAACATATAAATGATTTTTATCTCTTCCTGCTTTTGAAAGTACTATTCTTCCAATCAAGTCATTGTTTTGCAAATTATTCACCTCGATGATTACCTTAGTATAAATCTCATAAATTATGAAAATTTATAACTAAGCAACACTCTATTTAATTAGTGTTAATATCTCCGGTCCATCTGGTAAAATTGCAACAGTATTTTCATAATGCGCCGATAGGCTTTTATCACTTGTTACAACAGTCCATCCATTATTTAGAGTAGAAACTCTAAATCCACCTGCATTCACCATTGGTTCTACTGCTAAAACCATTCCCTCAACAAGCTTTGGTCCTCTACCTGGTCTTCCAAAGTTAGGTACGTCTGGATCTTCATGTACTGATCTTCCTATACCGTGCCCAACAAATTCCCGTACCACCGAGAAACCTGAACCTTCAACATAACATTGTATTTCATGCGAAATATCCGTCAACTTGTTTCCTATTCGAGCAAACTTTATTCCCTTAAAGAAACTTTGTTTTGTAACGTCTATTAGCTTCTGAGCTTCATCTGAAACATTTCCTACTGAAAATGTTCTAGCTGCGTCTCCATGAAATCCATCAAGACATGCTCCACAATCAACACTAACTATATCTCCTTCTTGTAGTCTATATGATCCTGGTATCCCATGTACTACTTGCTCATTAACAGATATACATAATGATGAAGGAAAACCATATAAACCTTTAAAAGACGGTTTAGCTCCATGTTTAGTTATGAATTCTTCTGCAATTCTATCCAATTCCGTAGTAGTTATACCAGGCTTAATTGCCTTTTCTACAAGTAGTAGAGTTTCAGCTACAACTCTTCCAGCATTACGCATTAGTTCTATTTCATGATTATTTTTAATAATAATCATTATTTATTACCTAATACGTCACAAATGCTTTCAAATACTTCATTAATAGCTTTTGTTCCTTCCACTACTGAAAGTAAGTTCTTATCTCTATAGAAATCAATTAGCGGTTGTGTTTGTCTTTCATAAACATCAAGTCTTTCCTTCACGGTTTCTTCAGTATCATCTTTTCTTTGAACGACTTCTGAACCACAAAGTTCACATTTATTATCAACTGCAGGGTTGAATTTAACATGATAACTTGCTCCGCATGAAGGACACACTCTTCTTCCAGTCATTCTTTCAAGTATGAAATCTCTAGGAACATCAATTAATAATGCTGTATCTAAAGATTCATTTCTACTTCTCAAGAATTCTTGAAGTGATTCTGCCTGACTAACAGTTCTTGGGAAGCCATCTAATAAGTATCCAGATTTACAATCTTCTTCTTGAAGTCTATCTTTCACCATATTTATAGTTACTTCATCAGGAACTAATTGTCCGTTATCCATATACTTTTTTGCCTCTATTCCAAGAGGAGTATTTTCTGAAATATTCTTTCTAAAAATATCTCCAGTTGAAATATGAGGTATTGAGTATTTATTACTAATTGATTTTGCCTGCGTTCCTTTTCCTGCACCCGGAGGGCCTAATAATATAATCTTCACCGGCATCATCTCCATCTTTTTTCTTATTTAAGAAATCCTTCATAGTGACGCATAACCATTTGAGACTCTAATCTTTTCGAAAAATCTATGGCTACTCCAATAACTATAAGTATAGCTGTTGCACCAAAGGATATCTCACCAAAATCTGAGTATTGTGATATTAATATTGGAATTATTGCCAATACTGCAGCATATATTCCTCCAATTATAGATATCTTAGCAATTACTTTTTCAAAATATCTAGTTGTTTGTTCACCTGGTCTTACACCTGGAACAAATCCAGCAGACTTATTTAAGTTTTCTGCTAATTCATCAGGCTTTAATGTAACTTCATTGTAGAACCAAGTAAAAAATATAGTTAATATCGCATACACAACTGGATACATCCAAGTACTTTTATTAAAAATACTATAAGGACTTGTTAATATCCAAACTGACCATTCTTTTGTTGGGAAGAAATTAGCTATTGCTTCAGGGAATCCCATAACAGACATAGCAAATATAATAGCTATAACTGCAGCACCAATTATACTAAATGGTATATGAGTTGATTGCCCTTTCATAACCTTACTTCCAACAGCTTTTCCTGCATATTGCACTGGTATTCTTCTTTCAGCTTGATTAAAGAATATAGATGCAACTAATAAAGCAACTGCTCCAACAAAGAATAATACTAATTCAACAATTGTTACTGTATCAGCTTTTTCTAACTGAATAAGTCTTGCTATTGTTAAAGGTAGTCTTGAAATAATGTTAACAAAAATTAAAATTGATGTACCATTACCAAAACCTTTTACTGTTATCTGGTCTCCTAACCATATACAAAATGTTGAACCAACTATTAATGAAATTAAAACAACAACTATTTCAAAGGTAGTCATTCCAGCTGTTGCACCTTTTTGAGATAGAGAAGCAATTATCCCATATCCAAGTGTTATAGCAATAACAAGCGATAAATAACGTGTTGCTTGTTGAATCTTTTTTCTACCTTCTTCACCTTCTTTTTGTAACTGTTCTAATGAAGGAATTCCTATTGTTAATAATTGCATAATTATTGACGCATTAATGTATGGCATTACACCTAAAGCTAATATACTGAAACTACTAAAAGCACCTCCAGAAATTAGATCATAGAAACCAAGTAACCCAGTTTGAGTTAATTGCTTTAGGAAACTAGAATCAACTCCAGGAACAGGAATGTGAGTTCCCATCCTGAAAATTGCTACTAAAGCTATTGTCCAAAAGAATTTTTTTCTCAAATCAGGGACCTTCCAGGCATTACGTAGGGTTGATAGCATATTAAATCACCTCAACTTTTCCTCCAGCTGCTTCAATTTTTTCTACAGCAGCCTTTGAAAGCTTACATCCTTTTATAGTTAAGCTCTTTTCTAAGTTTCCGTTTCCTAATATCTTAACTCCATCTTGTACTTTACTTATAACTCTATTTGCAAGTAAAACTTCTGGAGTAACTTCTGTTCCGTTTTCAAATATATTTAATCTATCTACGTTTATACTAACAATTTTCTTAGCAAATATATTTGTAAAACCTCTCTTTGGAAGTCTTCTGTATAGAGGCATTTGACCTCCTTCGAATCCAGGTCTAACTCCACCGCCTGATCTAGCGTTTTGTCCTTTTTCACCTTTACCAGCGTTTCTTCCTAATCCAGAACCAGTACCTCTACCAACTCTTTTAGGAGCCTTCTTACTACCAGCTGCTGGTCTTAATTCATGAAGTTTCATATTCAGTGCACCTCCTCTATATTATACTTCTTCTACTTTTAATAAGTAGTTTATCTTGTTAATCATACCTTGTATTTGAGGAGTCCCCTCATGTTCTACTGTTTTACCAATCTTCTTAAGTCCAAGGGCATTTGCAGTAGCGATATGGTCTTTCTTTCTACCTATTAAGCTCTTTACTAATGTAACTCTTAACTTTGCCATCGCAAGATACCTCCTAACCTAATATTTCTTCAACAGATTTTCCTCTTAACTTAGCAATATCTTCAGCTGTTCTTAAGTTTGCTAATCCGTTGATTGTTGCATTTACCATATTTCTTGGGTTGTTTGAACCTAATGATTTAGCTCTAACATCCTTTAATCCTGCTAATTCAAGCACATCTCTAGCTGGCCCACCAGCGATAACTCCTGTACCTTCTTTAGCTGGCATTATAAGAACCTTACCAGTTCCGAAAGTTCCGTAGATTTCATGAGGAACTGTTGTTCCAACTATTGCAACTTCAACTAGGTTCTTTTTAGCATCTTCAATTCCTTTTCTAATTGCTACTGGGATTTCGATAGATTTACCCATTCCAACACCAACATGACCGTTTTCGTCTCCGACAACTACAAGTGCGCTGAATCTAAAGTTTCTACCACCCTTAACAACCTTAGTAACTCTGTTTATGAAAACAACCTTTTCCTTTAGGTCTAGTGTACTAGGATCGATTCTCATGTATTTCCCTCCTTATTTATTAGAACTTTAATCCTGCTTCTCTAGCAGATTCTGCTAATTGTTGTACTCTTCCGTGATATACATATCCACCTCTATCAAATACAACTTCAGTTATTCCTTTATCTAAAGCCTTTTTAGCAACTAACTCTCCTACAAGTTTAGCTCCTTCTTTATTGCCACCTTTTGCTGAAAAATCTTTTTCAATGCTTGAAGCAGCTACTAAAGTTACGGCATTTGTATCATCAATTATTTGTGCATAGATGTTCTTAGAACTTCTATAAACTGAAAGTCTTGGTCTTTCAGGAGTACCGAAAACTTTCTTACGCACTCTAAGGTGACGTCTTACTCTTTTTGCTTTTCTGTCAGCCTTCTTGAACATAAAGCTCACTCCTTTCTATTATTTCTTACCAGTTTTACCTTCTTTACGTCTGATGTATTCGCCTTCGAACTTAATTCCTTTACCCTTATATGGTTCTGGTTTTCTCCAACGTCTTATATCAGCAGCTTGTGCACCAACGATTTCCTTATCAATACCTTTAACTACAACTTTTGTTGCAGCTGGAGTTTCGAAAGTAATACCTTCCATTGGTTCAACTTCAACTGGGTGTGAGAATCCAAGGTTCATTACAAGCTTCTTACCTTGTAATTGAGCTCTATAACCAACACCAACTAATTCTAAAGTTTTTTGATAACCTTCACTTGTTCCAATTACCATGTTGTTAATAAGTGCTCTTGTTAATCCGTGAAGAGCTCTATGATCTTTTTGATCACTTGGTCTAGTAACAACTACTTCGTTGTTTTCAACCGCTATATTCATGTCTTTATGCATAGCTTTTACTAGCTCACCCTTAGGGCCTTTTACAGTAACAACATTATCTGCTGATACAGTAACAGTTACGCCAGCAGGTATAGCTATTGGTAATCTACCTACTCTAGACATAATTGCACCTCCTGTTGTTTTCTTGTACAAACATTAATTTAAATTAATTCCAACTATCAATTAGGGACTACCAAACGTAGCAAACTACTTCTCCACCTAATCCCATTTTTCTAGCTTCTCTGTCTACCATAATTCCTTTTGATGTTGATATCACAGCAATTCCTAATCCATTAAGAACCTTAGGAGTCTCATCTTTCTTACAGTAAACTCTTAGACCTGGCTTAGATATTCTCTTAATACCAGTTATAACTCTTTCTTTATTTGAACCATACTTAAGAGAAATTCTTAACATTGGAACTACTCCATCGTTATATTCTTCAATTTCCTTAATGTATCCTTCTTGTAATAATATATTTGCAAGAGCCTTCTTTACATTTGAAGAAGGTACCTCTACTACTTCATGTCTAACAGAATTTGCATTTCTGATACGTGTTAGCAAATCTGCTATAGGATCTGTCATAACCATTAAATTGTGCCTCCTTTCAGCTTATCTAAATCTTACCAACTTGCTTTCTTGCAACCAGGAATTTGTCCCTTGTAAGCAAGTTCTCTAAAGCAAATACGGCATATACCGAATTTTTTAAGTACTGCATGTGGTCTACCACATATTCTACATCTTGTATAAGCTCTTGTCTTATACTTAGGAGTTTTGCTCCATTTTTCAATTATAGCTTTACGTGCCACAGTTTTCCCTCCTTAATTATTGAGCGAATGGCATACCAAAGAATCTTAATAATTCTCTTGCTTCTTCGTCAGTGTTAGCTGTTGTTACGAAGATAATGTCCATTCCTCTTACTTTATCGATTTTATCGTATTCTATTTCTGGGAATATTAATTGTTCCTTAATTCCTAGTGAGTAATTTCCTCTTCCATCAAAAGCCTTACTTGAAACACCTCTAAAGTCTCTAACTCTTGGTAATGCAATTGTCATTAATTTATCAGCAAATTCAAACATATTTGCCTTTCTTAATGTAACCTTACATCCTAAAGCCATATTTTCTCTTATCTTAAAGTTAGCTACTGATTTCTTAGCTCTAGTTAATACTGGCTTTTGACCAGAAATTAAAGTTAAATCACTAACTGCTGATTCTAAAACTTTTTGATTTTCTCTTGCTTCACCAACACCCATGTTGATTACTATTTTTTCAAGTCTTGGGACTTCCATTATATTCTTATATCCGAACTTTTCTATCATTGCTGGTATAATTTCTTTTTCATACTTCTCTTGAAGTCTTGTCATCATGTTGAGTTACCTCCTTTCAGATTCTAGAATGTTTCGCCGCACTTCTTGCAAACTCTAACCTTAGCTCCGTCTTCTAATAACTTATTGCTAATTCTTGTAGCACATTTGCATTTTGTACAATATAACATTACTTTTGAGCTGTTTATTGCAGCTTCTCTTTCTATAATAGCACTTTCAGCTTGATTTCTAGTAGCCTTTTGGTGCTTCTTAACTATGTTAATTCCTTGAACAAGAACCTTTCCT
This sequence comes from uncultured Clostridium sp., assembly GCA_934755305.1. Classification (GTDB taxonomy): domain Bacteria; phylum Bacillota; class Clostridia; order Clostridiales; family Clostridiaceae; genus Clostridium. The sequence goes on from CAKVLD010000007.1 coordinate 85,255, forward strand.
GTCTTTGGATATACTTTTAAAACTTCTCCAGTTTTACCTTTGTCTTTACCTGAAATAACTACAACTGTGTCGTTCTTCTTTACATGTACCTTCAAGTAAGCCACCTCCTTCTACTATAGAACTTCTGGTGCTAATGATAATATCTTATTGAATTCTTTATCTCTTAGCTCCCTTGCAACTGGTCCGAAGATACGAGTTCCTCTTGGTTGCTTATCATCTTTTATTATAACTGCAGCATTTTCATCAAACTTGATGTATGAACCATCTGCTCTTCTTAAACCTTTTACAGATCTAACTATAACAGCTTTAACTACTTCACCTTTTTTAACAACTCCGCCTGGTGTTGCACTTTTAACGCTAGCAACTATTACATCTCCAATGTTACCGAACTTTCTTTTAGATCCGCCTAAAACTCTGATACACATTATTTCTTTAGCACCTGAGTTATCTGCTACCTTTAATAAGGTTTGTTGTTGTATCATTGAATTACCCTCCTTTCAGTCTTACAGCCTATTTAGCTTTTTCAACTATCTCAACAAGTCTCCATCTCTTATCTTTAGATAATGGTCTAGTTTCCATTATTAATACTCTATCGTTCATTTTAGCTTCATTATTTTCATCATGAGCCTTAAACTTAGTTGTTCTATTAACAGTTTTTCCGTAAAGCGGATGTCTAACCTTAGTTTCAACAGCAACTACGATAGTTTTATCCATCTTGTCAGAAACAACTCTACCTATTTTCTTTTTTCTTAATCCTCTTTCCATTAGGGTTTACCTCCTTCCAGAATTACTGTTGAACCCTTAACTCTTCTTCTCTTAAGATGGTTTTTATTTGGGCTATAGATTTCTTTACTTCTCTTATTCTCATAGGATTTTCTAATTGTCCTGTAGCTAATTGGAATCTTAAATTAAATAATTCAGCTTTAAGATCTCCTAATTTAACAACTAAATCTTGAGGATCATTTGCTCTTAATTCTTTAAATTCTCTAGCCTTCATTATTCTTCACCACCCATTTCCTCAAAATCTCTTCTTGTAACAAACTTTGTTTTTACAGGAAGCTTGTGTGATGCAAGTCTCATTGCTTCTCTTGCAACTTCTTCATTAACTCCTGATAGTTCAAATAAAACTCTACCTGGTTTAACAACTGCTACCCAATACTCTGGAGCTCCTTTACCTTTACCCATTCTTGTTTCAGCTGGTTTCTTTGTTACCGGCTTATCTGGGAAAATTTTAATCCAAAGCTTTCCACCTCTTTTGATGTATCTATTAATAGCAATTCTGGCAGCTTCTATTTGGTTACTTGTAATCCAACCACAAGTAGTAGCTTGAATACCGAAATCTCCATAAGCAAGGAAATTTCCTCTTGTTGCTTTACCTTTCATTCTACCACGTTGTACCTTACGATGCTTAACTCTTTTAGGCATTAACATGATCTATTCCTCCTTTCTATGCTTGAGCTTCTTCTTTCTCAACCTTTTTTGTTGGAAGCACTTCCCCATTATAAACCCAAACTTTAACTCCGATTTTTCCATATGTTGTATCTGCTTCAGCAAATCCATATTCGATATCTGCTCTTAATGTTTGTAGTGGAATTGTTCCTTCATGATATTGTTCTGTTCTAGCCATTTCAGCTCCGCCAAGTCTACCTGAACAAGCAGTCTTAACACCATTTACTCCATGCTTCATAGCTCTTTGAATAGTTTGTTTCATTGCTCTTCTAAATGAAACTCTCTTTTCTAATTGTGCAGCTATATTTTCTGCCATTAATTGAGCATCTGCTTCTGCATTTTTAACTTCAACTATGTTTATTAATACGTTCTTTCCGTTTACAAACTTAGTCAACTTAACTTTTAATGCTTCAATTCCTGCTCCACCTTTACCTATAACAACACCTGGTTTTGCAGTGTGTATATTTAACTTAATTCTCTTAGCAGTTCTTTCAATTTCTATCTTAGAAATACCAGCTGAGAAAAGTTCCTTTTTAACAAATTTTCTTATCTTGTCATCTTCTACTAGGTTATTAGCAAAGTCTTTTTTATTAGCATACCACTTTGCATCCCAATCCTTAATAACTCCGACTCTAAGTCCATGAGGATTTACTTTTTGACCCACTTATCTTTCCCTCCTTCTTCTAAGCTCTTTCTTTAACAACAACTGTTATGTGGCTTGTTTTCTTAAGAATTTTAAAAGCCTTACCATGATCCATAGGTCTGAATCTCTTAAGAGTTGGACCTTGACCAACGTACACTTCTGATACGTATAATTTATCAGTATCAAGTGCGAAATTATTTTCTGCATTTGCAACAGCTGACTTTAAAACTTTATTAATTACTACAGCTGCTTCTCTTGGAGTGTATTGTAAAATAGCAAAAGCTTCTTTAACGTTCTTTCCTCTTATTAAATCAGTAACAGCTCCTACTTTAATTGGAGACATTCTTACATATTTAGCTACCGCTTTAGCTTCCATTTATGTTCCTCCTTTCCAGGCTAACTATAATTATCTCTTAGATTTCTTATCTGTATCTACGTGTCCTTTGTAAGTTCTAGTTAAAGCGAACTCACCTAGCTTATGTCCAACCATATCTTCTGATATATAAACTGGAACATGCTTTCTTCCATCGTGAACAGCAATTGTATGTCCTATCATTTGTGGGAAAATTGTTGAACTTCTTGACCAAGTTTTAACAACTTTCTTATCTCCACTTGCATTCATTTCTTCAACCTTCTTTAATAGTCCAGCGTGAACAAAAGGTCCTTTTTTAGTTGATCTACTCACTAATATTGCCTCCCTTCATAAACATCAGGCCGACAAGGTATGAAGAGAATTTACTATTCTCTCCTTACTACTTGGCGTTTCTTCTCTTAATAATGAATCTATCCGAATACTTCTTATTCTTTCTTGTCTTGTATCCAAGTGCAGGTTTACCCCAAGGAGTTACTGGACTTGGTCTACCAACTGGTGACTTACCTTCACCACCACCGTGAGGGTGATCATTAGGGTTCATTACAGAACCTCTTACTGTAGGTCTCCATCCCATATGTCTCTTTCTACCAGCTTTACCTATGTTAACTATATCGTTAGTTGAGTTAGATACTGTACCGATAGTAGCTCTACATTCTATTCTTATATATCTCATTTCACCTGAAGGTAATCTTAATGTTGCATAGTCACCTTCTTTAGCCATTAATTGTGCTGAGTTACCAGCAGATCTAACTAATTGGCCACCTTTACCAGCTTGTAATTCAATATTATGAACTACTGTACCTACTGGTATATTCTTTAACGGAAGAGTGTTACCTGGCTTAATATCTGCATTAACGCCTGATTCTATAACATCTCCAACTTTTAATCCTGCTGGAGCAATGATATATCTCTTTTCTCCATCAGCGTAAACAACTAGAGCAATATATGCTGATCTATTTGGATCGTACTCTATTGTTGCAACTTTTGCTGGAACTCCATCTTTATTTCTCTTGAAATCTATAATTCTATATTTTCTCTTAGCACCACCACCATGGTGTCTAACAGTTATTTTACCTTGTGCATTTCTACCACCTTTTTTCTTTAAAGAAACAAGAAGTGACTTTTCTGGTGAACTTGAAGTAATTTCTTCAAATGTTGGCATTGTCATTTCTCTTCTTGAAGGTGTAGTTGGTCTAAACTTCTTAACTGCCATTGGTTTTCCCTCCTTCTTACAGCTTATCTGGCATTATCTTGCCAATAAATCACTTTTCTTACTATTGTAATCCTTCGAAGAATTCAATTCCCTTGCTTCCTTCAGCAAGAGTAATTATAGCTTTCTTGTAGTCAGCTCTCTTTCCTACATGTACGCCCATTCTCTTAGTTTTTCCCATAGTTCTTATAGTTTGAACATTGGCTACTTTAACGCCAAATACTTCTTCAACAGCTCTCTTTATTTGAGATTTGTTTGAGTTGATGTGAACTATGAAAGTGTACTTATTTTCTGCCATAGCTGTCATAGTCTTTTCAGTAATAACAGGTCTTCTTATTATATCATGGCTTGTTATTTTCATTATGCGTACACCTCCTCAATCTTTGATACAGCATCCTTTGTCATGATTACTTTTTCAAACTTTAATAAATCATAAACATTGATGTTGTTTGCAGGGATTACACTAACTCCTGCTATGTTTCTAGCTGATTTGTAAACTACTTCATTAGATTCAGCAGTTACTATTAATGTCTTATTATAACCTAATGTCTTAAGCATTTCAGCAACTTGCTTAGTCTTAATAGCTTCAAAAGCTAAATCTTCCATAACGATCATTTCACCTGCTTGAACCTTTGATGTTAAAGCAGATTTAAGAGCTACTCTTCTCATACTCTTTGGTATTGATACTCTGTAATCTCTTGGTTTTGGTGCGAATACTATACCACCTTTGATCCATTGTGGAGCTCTGATTGAACCTTGTCTTGCTCTACCAGTTCCCTTTTGTCTCCAAGGCTTAATACCGCCTCCTCTTACTTCAGCTCTTGTTTTAGCTGATTGAGTTCCTTGTCTCTTATTTGCAAGTAATGCAACAACTACTTGATGCATAGCATATTGGTTAACTTCAACTCCGAAAACTCCTTCATTTAATTGAAAATCTCCAACTTGCTTTCCTTCTTTATTAAATAATCCTACTGTAGGCATCCTGCTTCCTCCTTTCTTACAGAAATTAAGCCTTAACTGCGTTTCTTATTACTACTGTACCTTTGTTAGGTCCTGGGATTCCACCCTTGATTAGTATTAAGTTCTTTTCAGCTATAACCTTAACTACTTCTAAATTCATTACAGTTGTGTTAACTGCACCCATATGTCCTGGCATACGTTTGTTCTTAAATGTCTTTGATGGATCTGATGAAGCTCCCATTGAACCTGGTGCTCTGTGGAACTTAGAACCATGTGACATTGGTCCTCTTTGTTGATTCCATCTCTTAATTACACCTTGGAATCCCTTACCTTTAGAAACTCCTGATACATCAATCTTATCTCCTGCCGCAAATACTTCTGCAGTAATTTCTTGACCCACTTCGTATTCATTAGCATTTTCTAATCTGAATTCTTTAAGAATTCTTCTTAAAGATACTCCAGCCTTAACAAATTGACCTTTTGCTGGCTTGTTGACTAATTTTTCTCTTATGTCACCAAAACCTACTTTTATAGCTTCGTATCCATCTTTTTCAGTTGTTTTCTTTTGAACAACAACACATGGACCTGCTTCTACTACTGTTACAGGAACCACTTTACCATTCTCAGCGAATATTTGAGTCATTCCTATCTTTTTACCAATAATAGCTTTTTTCATGTAATTACACCTCCTAAACTGATTAGCGGATTGCTACGCAATCATAATAGTTCATTGTCTATTTAAAACTATTTGCTACTAAAGCTTTATTTCGATATCTACACCTGCTGGTAGATTTAATCTCATTAATGCATCAACTGTCTTTGGTGATGGATTAACGATATCGATAAGTCTCTTGTGAGTTCTTATTTCGAACTGTTCTCTAGAGTCTTTGTACTTGTGAACTGCTCTTAATATTGTAACAACATCTTTTTCAGTTGGTAGTGGTACTGGACCTGCCACCTTAGCTCCTGTTGATTTAGCAGTTTCAACAATTTTTTCAGCTGATTGATCTAATATTGTATGATCAAAAGCCTTTAATCTTATTCTTATTTTTTGTTTTGACATCTAATTTCCCTCCTTTTCATGCACGCTTTACTTCGAGCGTACAACAGCGGTTATTCTATAAACTGTTCCTGGTGTTTCCTACATTACAAACAAAGTTATAGAATCCCTGTCGTCGGATTCTAGATCCAGACATACTCATCAAGAATTCCCCGGAAGTCCGGCAACCTCTTGATTCATCGCTGTTTGCTCTGCAACTTCTTTATTATACTATTTTTAATTATTCTTTTCAAGTTTTTTATTAATAATATTTATATTATTTTTTCAATTCTTATTTTCTCTCTTGCTTGTTTTATTTTACTGTTTGTTATAGCAAATTTCAACTGTTTTTTTTGATATATTTTTCAAATTTTATACACATACTTTTATTATTTCCGCTACTGCTTTTTTAATTCATGAATATAATGATTATTTAATATATTTATTAAAATTATATTTTAATATGTTTTTATCATTCAAATTCCACTATATAAATAATTTAATTCTCCCATAAAAAATCGCAAAACGACTACGAAGTTATCATACTTTCAGTTTATTTTATTTTTTTAACCCTCCAAAAACACCAGGAATATATATATCATTTTTATTTTTTAGAATTATTATACTGCTTATAATTCAATAATTAACAAAAATTCATAAAAATAAAAAAATCCCCTTTCAGGGACTATGAGTTTAAAATAGCATAGGCTCATCTTCATCAACCCAATATGAGCCTTCTTCTGTTTTCTTTTCTCCTGTATAATAAAAATCTGCACAACAATTAGGGCACTCCATTACTGGCATTCCCTTTCTTCTATTTTCTTGCTCATTATTATATTCTTCTTCGCAATATATATCCATATCAGCAAACTCATCTACGATATAGTCGGGAGCCCATTCAGAATAATCACACTTACAACAATGATATTTGTAGAATTTTTCTACATACTTTACTTCTATCATTTTGAAATTCATATAATATATCCTCCATACTTCTTGTTTCCCTTATATCATATATCATTCCATAATCCTTATGCCATACTTTCCATAGTATTTTTTCAACTTTGTATTTTTTTACACTGTAATGGATTACTACCAAAATTATCTACTATTCTTTGCTTCCACGTTTTCTTTTTTTCATTATGTTTACTCTTTTCCTTTAATAAATCTCTAATGCTCATTTGCTTCATGAAATTGTATAAAGCAACTATCTCTTTTGCTAATTTATTTTTAGTTCTTTCATAAACTCTATATCTCCTAACAGTTCTGAAGCCTTTTGGTGATATATGTTGAGTTATTTTTCCTATAAAATCTAAAACGTCGATTGTAAGAATCACTTTATGTTCATCATCATGATCTGCATACCAAAATATCACTTCATTATTTTCATATTTAACTATTCTATATTCTGCCATCGCAGCTCGGGCTAGATATCTTCCTATATACTTTACTGCTTGTCTCGTATCATCTAACTTCCTTTTCGCATTTACATAAAAACTTTTCGGATATCTTTTATAAAGGTTACTTATTAGCTGCCTCGTTTCATAACTGTTAAAATATTTCTTTATAATATCTAATAATACCTTTTGCCATGCCTTTTTTAAATAAGGATAAAGAATGTAATTTACACTTTTCCACCACTTACTTCCTTTATTAATTCCACCTTCAGTAACTAGTGCATGGACATGAGGATTCCACTTCAAATCTCTTCCGAATGTGTGAACTACAGCTATTACTCCAACTTCATAGTTATCATTCTTATTCTTGTTATACCAATAATTTATAACATTATATACTCAATCCTCTAATTCTTTAAGCAGTTCTCTTCTTGAATAAAAAAATTTTCTCAACTCATCAGACATCGTGAATACACTATGGCTATGACCAACGCGTAGCATATTTTCTTGTTGTTTTTCCTCCTATTTCATTGTATATAGCCTTCTACACCTATTACAAAACTTACTCTTACATGTAAATGGCACCTTTGTAGTATCTCCGCATTCTGGCATATATATTCAGCAAAACCATATTTACTATCACTACAAGTTAAAGATTTATTTACTGTATTATCAATATGCTCTCGCATATCTTTCTGTATCCTACTCCAATATTTATTTTAAAACTCATTATATCTATCTACTAGTATTTCTTTTACTGTTACCTTTTGATTTATCATAATATCTATATTTTAATAACTTATTCACAATTATCCAATTAATATAATTTCCTATAGAAGAATAAAAAAGAGTGAAGTTCTCACTTCACTCTCTTCTTTTAAAACAATATTAAATCAACGTCTTGATTTAATATCATTTTACAATATAAATAAAAATCAAATTTAACGTCTTAAACGAACTTCTATTTATATACATTTAAATCATTACTATTCTATTATACTAGTAACAACTCCTGAACCTACAGTTCTTCCACCTTCTCTGATAGCGAATCTTAAACCTTCA
>CAKVLD010000008.1 GCA_934755305.1 uncultured Clostridium sp.
TCCGTTGCTGAGAAGATATATGAAAGACATAAAATATTAACTGATTGCCTTATAAAGTTAGGTGTTGATGAAAAAATCGCTTCTGAAGATGCTTGTCGTATTGAGCATATAATTAGTAATGAAAGTTTTGAAAAAATAAAATATTATTATAAAAACAACCTTATATTGAATGAGGATTAATCATTCAATATAAGGTTATTTTTTCTCTACATTTATATTACATAAAACTTTGTTTGCGTTTAATGCGACAACCCTTTTTATATTTTAATTTCCTTAATCAACTCTTTATAATAATTCATTTTTTCATCATAGATAAAAAAGTGATCTCCATTAAAACTTTTTAACTTGAAAGTATTATTAGTTACCTCTGACCAATGACTCATAATACCTTCATCTGCTTCATAGTCATACTTAGCTGAATGAGCTATTATAGGAATATTTATCTTTTCCCCTTTGTACTCATAACTTTCATTAAGCTTGTAATCATTTCGTATAATAGGAATCATAAATTTTAAAAGAGCCTCATTCTCAAAAAACTCTTTTGGAGTACCATTGACCCTTTTCATTTCATCTATTAAAGCTTCATCCCCCATATAACTTTTAAACTTATCTTCATTAGGAAAATGAGGTGCCTGCCTTCCTACTACAATTAATTTTTCCGGTTTAATCTCATGTATTTTTTCTAATTTAGATGCTATATCAAAAGCTATAATAGCTCCCATACTATGACCAAATAAATAAAATCTTTCGTTATTTATCTTTTTTGCAATTGATTGTGATAATTGTTCTGTTAGCTTTTCAAAGTCAGTTATAGCCTCTTCCCCTATCCTCGTTCCTTTCCCTGGCAGTTCTACAGGTATAACTTCAATTTCAGAATCTCTTTTTAGCCATTTTCTAAAAATTAATGCACTCCTCCCTGCATGTGAAAAGCAAAACACTTTTATATTTTTGTTTTCTTCTAAATCATCAAAAGGAAAACATACATTTTCTTTATTCATTATGCTATGCTCCACTCTTCTGCTTTTTCACGTATATCTATAAATTTCTTATAAGTTCCTTTTTGCATTATTAACTCTTTATGAGTACCTCTTTGTTCTATTCTTCCATTATTAACAACTAAGATTTGATCTGCATTTTCTATAGTAGCTAATCTATGTGCAATTATAATTATTGTCTTTCCAGTAGTTAACTCAGTTATTGCTTCTTGAATAAACTTTTCATTTTCTGGATCTATACTTGCAGTAGCTTCATCCAATATTACAATAGGTGAATCTTTTAATATCGCTCTTGCTATTGATATACGCTGTTTTTCACCACCAGATAAAGATGCTCCAGCCTCTCCTACTACGGTATCATATCCCTTAGGAAGCGCCTGTATAAAATCATGACATCTTGCCTTTTTAGCGGCCTCTACAACTTCTTCAAAAGTAGCATTAGGATTTCCAAATTTAATATTATTTAAGATAGTATCATTAAAAAGATATACCTTTTGAAAAACCATACTGATATTAGAAAGAAGGCTATCACAAGTAAACTTCTTAACATCTACTCCTCCAAGAGTTACCTTTCCTGAATTAACATCATAAAAACGAGCAATAAGATTACAAATAGTTGATTTACCACTTCCCGATGGCCCTACTATAGCAGTTGTAGTATTTTGTGGTATGGTAAATGATACATTCTGTAAGATTTTCTTTGTTTCATAAGCAAAATCAACATTTCTAAACTCAATATCATAAGACTTAACTTCTATATCTCTTCCATCTTTATCTATGAACTCAGCCTTCTTTATTGCTTCTAACTTATCCATAATTGAATCTAATAATTCTAATACATGAGTGGCATCATTAACTGTTTCTACCTGACCAAAAATAACAAAAGAGAAAATAGTCATCATTAACATTATAGGTAGATTCATCTCTCCACTTAATACCTGCACAGAAGAAATAAGAACTAAAGCAACAGATGCTATTTTTAGAGAAAGTAAATGAAGACAATTATAAGGTACATATTCTCTTTGTATCTTTAAATTTATTTTTTTACTATCATTATACGCATTTACAATCCCATCTTTAGCTACACCATTTTGCTTAAATGCCTTTACTATAGACATTCCTTTTATATATTCTAAAGTAGCAGAAATCATGTCTTCTTGAGACTTTTCATGAACTGGTGCATTTTCTTTACTTCTACTTCCTAATAATTTCAAAAATAATGCAGATAGTAAAACTCCTGCTAATGCAATTAATCCAATTTTCACATTATATATAAACAAACATAAAATCATTGTAATTGTAGTTATATATCCATTAACCACTAAATCTATCATCTTCATTGAATATAACTCCATATAAGATAAATCAGTAGTTACTGCTGCTGCTAATTCTCCTGCATTATTAGAATTAAAAAATCCTAGAGACACACGTTTTAATATATATCCTATTTTAATTCTTTCTTCTGCTGTTACTTCATAACCAATACTTTCTTGAGAAGTAGCTCGTAAATATGCTGTTAGAAATCTTCCAAGTACTGCAAATATCATAAATAATAATGTATATAAAACATATTTACCTTCTAACTTACTCACTCCATTATAATCATCAATAATTAAACTTAGTGCATATGCAACTGCCATAATAGGCATTGCTGTAAAAATGCTATTAAAAAAAGAATATACAAATCCTTTATAAAGATTCTTCTTCCATTCTCCTGACCACTTAATTACACGCTTTATTATCTTTAACATGCTGAACGACCTCCTTTTGAATTAATATTAGCTGCCCACTTCTTAGCTCCTATATGTGATTCCCACATATCTAAATATAATGGACAACTATTTAATAATTCATTATGTGTTCCTACTGTTTCTATTGAACCATTTCTCAACACAACTATTTGGTCTGCATTCTTTATTGTTGATAATCTATGAGCTATAACTAATAGAGTTTTGCCTTTTGTTAACTCTGAAATAGATTTTTGTAATTTAGCTTCATTTTCTGGATCTGTAAAAGCAGTAGCTTCATCTAATATAACTATTGGAGCATTCTTTAATATAGCTCTTGCTATGGCTATACGCTGCTTTTCACCACCTGAAAGCTTACCGCCAGCTTCTCCTGCTGTAGTATCATATCCATTTTCAAGTCTTAATACAAACTCATCACATTGAGCTAATTTTGCTGCTCTATAAACTTCTTCATCTGTAGCCTTAGGATTACCTAAACGTATATTTTCTTTTAAAGAACAATTAAATAAGAAGTTATCTTGTGTTACAAAACTTATACAATCAGCAAGTTGTGTTAATGGTATCTTTTTAATATCTACACCACCAATAGTAATATTTCCATCTGTAACATCCCAAAAACGTGCTATTAAACGTGCTATTGTAGATTTTCCACCACCTGATGGTCCAACTAATGCAGTAAATTTATTTTCTGGTATGCTGCAACTAATACCATTTAATATCTTTTTATCATCCTTATTATAAGAAAAAGATACATTATTAAGTTCAATATTATATTTTTCAATTTTAGCAGGAGTTTTTGCATTTTTTAACGTTGGTAAATTTAAAAGATATTCTACATCATTTACTGCATATTCTATAGACTTAGCTTGATTTACAAAGGATGTAAAACTAACAAGAGGGGCTACTATTCCTAAAGATAAAATTAAACAAATTGTTAGATCTGATGGAGTTATACTTCCATTTAAATATAAATACATACCTATTGGCACTGTTCCTAATAATGTTGATGGTAAAACAGCTGAACCAAAGTTCATTAACTTCCAAGTACTTTTAAACCAATCTAATGTATATTCCTTAAAAGATGTTATAGCCTTAGAAAACTTCTCATAAGAAGAACTTGATTGGTTAAATGCTTTTATTACTTCTATTCCTTCTGTGTACTCAATTATTACACTATTTACATAATTGCTTGCTTCCATATAATCATTATATTTCTTACTGTAATCTGCCATCATTTTTATATAAGCTATCATAGCAATTGGTACTGTAATCATTGATGCAAGCGCCATTCTCCAATCTATATATAGCAAGTATATAAATACTGATATTGGTATAAGTAAATTAGAAATTCCTTCTGGAATTAAGTGAGCTAAGGGAACTTCAATAGTTTCAACCCTATCTACAATAATACTTTTTAACTTTCCTACAGATTCATTCATAACAGTACCAAGAGGTGCCTGCATTAATTTATCTGCAATACTTAATCTCATATTTTCTAATATTGTATAAGCTGATGTATGTGATAATGTAGTTGATATTGCATAAAATAATACTTTGCAAAAGTATCCTGCAAAACAAACTCCTATCCAAAATAAAATATTATTAACTTCCTTATTACCACTTAAAAACAAGTCAATTATTTTATATACACTTATATATGGTATTAATCCTCCTAATACACTTATTACTGCACATATCACAGACATTGCCATTTTAAACCTACACTGACTAGCAAAAGAAAGAACTACTCCCATCCAATTTTTCTTTTTCATCTTCTTTTCTCCTTTCTTTGATTTATATCATCATATAGTTGATAATAGTTATCACTTTTATTATGAACTTATTATATTTTCCATTTTTTAATATATCTACTCCATAACAAAACAAAATGCTCCATTTAGACAAAAGATTTTCTATACTCTTGTGGAGATTTTCCCATAACACTTTTAAAGGCAGATGAAAATTTACTTGAATTATCATATCCAACTTTTCCTGCAATTACAGATATATTTTCTTTTGTCTTTATTAACATTGTAGCAGCTGTATTCATTCTATATGCTCTAATATAAGAATAAACAGAAGTACCATATACCCCTTTAAAGCATTGTTTCATAGAAGTTAAAGGTATTTCGAACCTTTCTGATAACTCTTTTAAAGTAAAATGCTTTTCTTGATTAGCTGTAATAAATTCTTGAATTTTTTTAACTTTTTCTACTTGAGATTTATAAAAATAAGATTTTTCTCTTCTATTAGAAGGAACACTTGATAAATCTAAATATAATAAAAGCTCTAAAACTTTTACTTTAAAATAATCCTCTCTAATAGAATCTGAAACTGTATATAGATCTAAAAATATATTATTTATATGTTGTTCTGTTTTTATAATAACTGGTTCATCATTACTGCAAAACTTTTCTTTAAGATTATATAAATTTACAGAAAAGCCTCCAAATATACTTTCTAATGTTTTTGAGGCTTCTTGTAAATAAAAGCATATAGATATTCCATGATAATGATGAAGTGGAAATTCAAAATTACCATTATGATAACTTTTAGTGCTAATTTGCAAATCTCCACTTTCTACATAGAAATACGTATCATTTTTTAACTTCCACTCAATACGTCCTTCTCTACAATAATCTATACAAATAATATCTGACGTAGATTTAAACTTTGAATTACAATTACCCATATGAAAGTCATTATACATAATAATAATTCCAGGAAATACATTAAAGGCAGTCATAGTACCTTCTCCACTTTCATCTACCATTTCATATATATCATATTTATCACTTTTTGAATTTTTTTGTACATTACTCCCTAAATTAGTTTCGTCATTATCTAACATTCTCAAGCTCCTCCTGATATCTTAGAAAGAATGACAATACCTTATCTATACCAACTTCATCCATAGGATAGTTATCTACAACTTTTCCTTTTTCTAAATGAACTATATAGGTACAACAATTTAAAATAAATTCTAAATCATGAGTTATTATAAATTGTGTTTTATCAAGGGATTGTAACTTTTTAATATTCTTTGAAACCTGCTTCATATGTCTTAAATCTAATCCACTTGTAGGTTCATCAAAAAGAATTACTTTACGATTAGATACTACTGCACTAGCTATTGCTACTCTTTGTTTTTGACCTCCAGATAAAGACATAGGATGTCTATCTTTCATTTTTAATAAATCACAGCTTTCTAATACTTCCTCTGCTTCTTTAATATTTGGCTTTTCCATACTAAGCAATACTTCATCTATAACGCTTTCAGTAAATAACTGATGGTTTACATCCTGCATTACCATATAACACTTCTTTAATCTCTTAGAAGCTTTATATTCTTCTTTATTTATTCGCATGACTCCTTTAGACTTCTTCTTCAAACCACATAAACATTTAGCAAAAGTTGATTTTCCTGCACCATTATGACCTATAATAGCTACTATAGATCCTATAGGAATCTCTAAGTTAGGTATATCTATAACCGGATGTTTCCTTTTATAACCAAAAGAAAAATCTGATAAAACAAGCTTGTCATCATCTTTTTTGTTAAGATTTTTATTTAACTGTAGCTGGTTTAAAGAAAGTGGTCTAAGGCCTAGTTCTTCTAGTTTTTTAGCATTCATTAACTTTAATTGATTTGGAGAAAACTCTTTTTCAATCATTCCTTCTTTCATGTATATAACTCTATCTATCAATTCCTTTAAGTAGTATAATCTATGCTCTGCAATAACAATAGTCTTTCCTTTCTTTTTCCAAAATGAAATTAATTCCCGTAAATCTTCTATAGCTTCTGTATCTAAATTAGATGATGGTTCATCTAAAATAAATATTTCAGGTCCAGTAGCAGATACCGATGCACAAGCTATCTTTTGTTTTTCACCACCAGATAATTCAAAGATACTTCGCTCCATTAATGATTGAATTTTAAAGTTTGAAACTGTATTTTTTACTCTATCTAATATTACTTCTCGTGATAAACCTTGATTTTCACAACCAAAAGATATCTCGCTAGTTGTATCTACATTAAAAAATTGTGACCTAGGATTTTGAAATACAGAACCAACCATTTTTGCTGTTTCTTGAAGGGGACGTTTATTTATCTCTAAATTATTTACAAGTACACTTCCCTCTAAATTTCCACCATAATAATTAGGAATAAGCCCATTCATTAATCTTATTAAAGTTGTTTTTCCACATCCTGATTCTCCACAAATTAATACTAATTCCCCTTGTTTTATACTTAAGTTTATATTCTTTAAGCTACCTTTTCCTATACCCTTATTATAATTATAATTAACATTCCTTAATTCAATCATTTATATCCTCCTAATGAACAATAAAAACAATCCACGCAATAACACATATTATAAGAAATATAATATCCCATAATCCAAAGCCAATATCACAAATATTAGTTCTTTTTTCTTTACCTCCAAGACCTCTAGTTAAAGAAGCAGCTGAAAGTTCTTCACCTATCTTAACTGAAGACATTAATAATGGTACCATTCTATACTCCAACATCTTCAAAGGATTCTTAAATAAGCTACTCACGCCAATTCCTCTCATACGCATAGCATCTCCAATAGATTCTCCTTCTTCATATACTGTTGGAAAGAATCTGAACATTACTGACATAGGAATAGTTATCTTATCTGTAACATGCATCTTTTCCATAGCCACTATAAATTCACTTACCTTTGTTGTTGAAAATAATACATATCCCATTACAAATCCTGGTAACATACGTGAGAAAATTCCTGCTGTTCCTACTAACAAGAAATTAACCATTCCTGTCGTAGATGGAATTAATTCTATTTCACAAAAGAAAGCAAAACTATATACTATTAAATATTTCATAGCATTTTCTATATGTTTATTTATCACTAATAATATAAAAGGGATTACGGCAAGGGCTGGTTTTATAATATTCATAATGCCTATACTTCCCCCACCAATAAGTACAGTACTTATTGTAAAAATAAGTAGGAGCTTAGTTCTAGGATCTATCTTAATCCCAGAACTATTTGCATTACTACTTATAAGCTCTTTCCTCATTATACTATACCTGCTCTTTCAAAGTGCTTTTTCAAAACAGACTTTCCTAAGTATGCACCTATTATTCCTGCTATAAAGGTTAATACTAGTAAAAGTATGAAACTCCAATTAGGTACATAATTCATTAATGTATTTACGTAATTATCGCCAAAACTTTCTCTTAAATTTTCAAAATAACTATCTCTCATAATAAACATTGGTATTAACATTCCTATTAACCATAAACTAAATACTCCATATCCAATAACTGCTTTTTTTATACTGCTATATCTTCCACTCTTTAATATAAGATCTGCTAATAATCCAAAAACTAATCCCGTTATTATGCATATAAAACCATTACCAAATATAAACATCAATAACCCTGATATAATTCCTGTTATAGTTACCATTCCAAACTTTTTTACCTTTGTTAGATAAAGCATGAATGGTATTCCTGCAACTATTGGACAAATAACAGGATCTAAAACTAATAAAAGAGGTATATATCCCAACATGCAACATGCAAAAAATACTATAAAATATATAGTAGTAAATACACCTACATTAATTAAATCTTTTGCTTGTAATTTATTATCCATTTCTTCTCCCTCCATAATCTACAAACTTAATAATAAAATGATTTTATAATTTCTAGTTAGTCTAAACTAACCAAAGTATATAAAAAAATATCCTGAACTTCATTATAACTTTTTTCACATTATATGGTACTATATTCCACAAAAATATTCTGCTCCATTTAGTCGTTCTTAGCTCCATCCGGACATTTATTTATTATTTTATTGTATAAAATAATCTAAATTCACTTTACAGTTCATTAATTTTTCTATTAATAAGTCTTCTTTAATTATATCACTAGCATAGAAATACCCTCTTTTTGTATTATCATTACATATTAATATAGCTGTGCATGCAGCAATAACTCCTGTTAGCTTGTTCCAATTATCTTCATAATACAAAGACGCCTTTATTCTTAATTTTTCGTTATCTTTTATCCCTGATGCTTCAATGATATACATAGTATATTCTAAGTTTCCTTCTGAATATTTTTGAGATAATGCCTTAGCAGATTCTCTTTTTTCCTCTTCTGTTTTATATTGTTCCATCATCTTTATAGTAATAAATTGCATAAGGATATCCTTATTAGGATAAGTATTATAAAAATAAGCATTCTCTATATTAGATCTTGAAATTCCTCTTATAAATTCATCACTTATTACTGGATATACATCTAACTTTCCAGCAGGAGTTGGTAGTTCATAGCTACTATGAAGGTTATCTTTTATCTTTTCTAGCTTTCCATCCCTACAATAACACATTCCATAGCCTTGATCTTTTTCTATACTTGATACAATATCATAAGCTGCATTTTCCGAGAACTGTCCACAACCTGCAAAAAACTCCTCTAATTTTTCTACATTATCAAAGTATTTATTCGCTACAAAAGGTGGAAAAATTTCTGTTAATCCTGGATATGCTCCTGCTCCAATAAGACATAATATATTTTTATCTTCTATATCTTTTGCTTTATTAACTAAGCTATTATATATATCCTTATCACCTGATACATCTATATAATCTTTTCCTAAGTCTATACATGTATCTGCCACAATATTTAAAACTTTAGCAGAAGGCCCAGCACAATTAATTACTATATCACATTTATTACAAAACTCTTTTAATGCCTTTAAATTAAATATATCTACTTCAATTATCTTTTCTTTTATTTCATCTCCATATATCTTTTTAGCTTTCTCTATATTTCTACAACCAATTAAAATATCAATATTACTTTGTAATAATAAATTTTCTACTGCACCTATTCCAACTAAACCTGTTGCTCCAAGAACTCCTATTACCTTACTCATTATTCTCCTTCTTTCTTTATGATTTATAACTTAAAATTTAAAATTAAAGAACAGAATACTATATTGGCTTAAGAATATATATTTTTTTGCATCATATATTCTTTTGCATTATATATTTTTTTACATTGTTTATTACTAAGCCTTTATATATTAATATATCTGCAATACCTCCCCTAAGATATTTACTACCTTCATGGCATTTTCTTCTTCACCTATACAGTTAATATGATTTCCTTCAACTTCTATTACTTCAAAATCACCTATACATACCTCTTGCCAAAACTTTAATGCCATGTCTTGAGTTGCAAGTGTTAGCTCTGGTGTTTCTTTTGCAACTAAATATCTAATATTACCTAAATATATATCTGGTTTAAATCCTGCTGCCTTAAAACTTTGTTTATTTATTTTAAATAAACTTTCTGCCATTATAGCTGACATTTCTTCCCCTGTTGTTTCTCTAACTAAATTAGCATATACTTCAAAACGTTCCCTCTCTGTTAGATTTGAATACTTACTAAACTCTTCTGATAATAATTTAAATTCATCATTATCTTTTAAGTTTATTAAAGAATCCTTTGGTACATTTCCATTATTATTTTCTAAAATATAATAAATAGCTTTCTTAAAATCCTCTTCCTTAAGATTCTTATATACATCTTGAATACCTATATTTAAATTAGGCATAAAAATTGTTTCTAAAGCAAGATCATCTTGTATATCATTTGGAACTGGATATGCATCTATTAATGTTAAGTCTATTATCTCTATTCCTTGCTCTATTAACCTTCTTGCAGCTTCTACTGCTATCAACCCTCCTAAAGAATAGCCTATTAATTGAACTTTTTCATATCCCATTTCAATTATTTTGTTTGCATAATCATCTGCTAGAGATTCTATAATTTCATCTGTATTCATAGCACAATATTTATCTACATCTTTTATTGAAATACCTATTACTGGTCCTAAGTTTTGCTTATCTAAATATTTTAATAAATATTTAAATAAATTCATTGTTCCAAGACCTGCATGAAATACAACTCTTAGTGTTCCCTCAGTTCCTCCTCCAAAGTTTGTAAATACTCCTATTGAATCAGATTCATCCTTATTATCTTCCTTAACTTCTGAATTAACGTTAATTTTTTCATTTAGAAATTCTGTAAGTTTTTCTATAGTAGGATAATTCAATATTTGATGTAACACTTCATCAAAAGTAACTACATCTTTAGAATTTTCCTCTGAAGCTAATTCTTTTAATTTACCAGCAACTTGAGCCATAACTAATGAGTCAACACCATATTCATAAAGATCTCTGCTTCTAGATATATTTTCTATACCTAAAGACTCTTCCCAAAGCTTAGTTACTTTTACTTCTAATTCACTTACTTCTTCTATATTATCTAAATTTTCATCTAATGCTTCTTCAGGTTTATCTATTTTCCACTTACATATTTCTTTACGATTTACCTTACCATTTTGAGTTAAAGGAATATTATCCACTATTTCTATGTTTAAAGGAATCATGTATTCTGGTACATACCCTCTTACAAACTCTTTCAATTCTTCCTCTTTTACATTCATTTTATGCGACTTAAATTCTTTAACAAATAACTTCATTCTAAATTCACTTAATTTATTATTATCTTCTGGTAAAGTAACTATAGGAGAACTTCCTCCATAGTTTTCTAATAATTGTTTCCAAGTCTCTTCTGATATATAGGTAGTGTCTTTTCTCAAGTCATCTTCTGGTCTAGTCATCATAAATGCTTGAGACATTAATATCCATGGTTCTTCTATAGCAGGCTCTGTAAATAATAATAAGCCTTCTGGTTTGATTAATTCTTCTATAGATTTAAATGCATTATTTATATACTTAGCATTTTCTAATACCCCAGCTGCTATCACTATATCAAAGCTGTTTGGAAGTATCCCCTGTTCATAAAAATTATTATTCATATTAAATATCTTATATTTAACACCTTTATAAGATTTAAAAGCTGCTTTAGCATTAGCGATGAAATTATTAGATACATCAGTAAACAAATATTCTACATTAAAGTCCTTTATTGCTTCTAGCACCTTTTTACTTGTAGCTCCTGTACCAGCTCCAATTTCTAAAATTCTAAAAGTTTTATTAGGATTTTCACTAACTTTAGATTTTACTATTTCACAAATACATTTATTTAAATAATTTGCTATATTATTATCAAAATATATAGCTTTTAAAACATCTAATTTACCTTCTGGATATAATAAAGAAACCGGATTTTCCTTTCCGCTTAATAAATCTACTAACTTCTCTGAATTCTCTTTCATATATTCAATAAATTTATTAGACCCCATATCTTCTAGCCATAATTCTTCAGCTTTTTCCCATTCCTTATTTATCATTTCTCTTGTAATTTTTATATTACATCTATATTGGGTAAGTTCATTCTTCTCTATAAGGTTTTCTTTTTCAAGTCTTGATACCCAATAATCCATTAACCATCTATTATTGTCTGCTATGTTATCATTATTTTTTATTTCTTCTAATGAATAAGTTCTATCTTCTTTAAATATTCCTATTGATTCTAGAGCAAATAATATAGAGTCCAAGGATGCTTTATCCCTATACTTTATAGCTTCTTCTATTTGCTTATTAGAAGAGCTACAACCAATTTTATCTGCTTCTTTAGATGCATTAGCTATTATCTTTTCTAATGCTTTCACTTCATCTGTTTCATTAAACTTTTCTTTATCTCTTGGTTTTACTACAGCTAATAAACTCTTTTCTCTTTCTTCATCTCTTACAACTACTGCTGCTTCTGCTACTGCATCATGTTTTAATAATGCTGATTCTATTTCTCCAAGTTCTATCCTATGACCATTCACTTTCACTTGAGTATCTTTACGTCCAAGAAATTCTATTTCACCATTTTCTCTATAACATCCATAATCCCCAGTTTTATAAAGTCTTTCATCTTTGTTATGAGGATTTATTAAAAACTGCTCCTTAGTTTTTTCTTCATCTGCAATATAACCTTCTGCTAATCCCAAACCAGTTATATATAACTCTCCTGGAACAAAAGTAGGGCAATCTCTCATTTTTGAATCTAAAATTTTAAATCCTTGATTTGTTAAAGGATAACCATAAGGTATACTATTCCATCCTTCTTTTAATCCCTCATAAATATAATAATTTGACCAAATCGAAGCTTCTGTAGCTCCTCCTAAACTTACTACTTTTATTGTGTTAATCATATTTATTAATTTATCTGGTAAATTTAATGGTATCCAGTCCCCTGAAAGAAGAGCTAATCTTAAGTTTAAATTTTCCTCTTCTTTTTCACACTCTAAATAACTTACTAACATTTGCATTAAAGCAGGTACTGAATTCCATAGAGTTATATTATATTTTTGAATTAATTCTACCCAATGACTTGGATTTGTAAACTCATCTATATCTGGATAAACTACTGTACCACCTACAGATAATAAACCAAATATATCATAAACTGATAAATCAAAATGTAATTGTGATAAACCTAAAATGCTGTCATTAGAATTTACGTTAAATTTCTTATTTATATCATTTATAGTGTTTGCTGCTCCTATATGTGTAATAACAACTCCCTTTGGAACTCCAGTAGAACCTGAAGTATAAATTATATAAGCTGGATCTTTTAAATTTCCTTTTACAATTTCTGTATTCCACTTTCTTGACTTTAATCCTTTAGTTTCAATTACACAAGCTTTACTTTCTATATCTAAAGTTTTTTTAGATTGCACTAAAACAAAATTTATATTTCCTTGTTCAAGTATAGTTACTATTCTTCCCTTTGGCTGTTTAATATCTATTGGTACATAAACTGCTCCTATAGATAATACTCCTAAAACTGCTTCAACTTGAGAAATAGATTTATTCATTATTATTCCTACTTTATCCTTAGGTTTACATCCATTTTTTACAAGTTCATCTGCAATTGAAGCTGCTCTTTCTGCTAATTCTTTATATGTGATTTCTTTATCTTTATCTACTACCGCTATCTTTTCTGGTGATAACTGTACTTGCTTTAAAATCATTTCATGTAAAGTTAATTCTGGTATATCTCCTTTAGTATCATTTACAGTTAATCTTTCTTCAAGCTGCCACTTAGGTATAGATATAATCTCTTCCCTTTTCCATACATCATCATTATTAACTAAATCATACATTAATCCTTTAAAGGAATTAAACATGTCTTGTACTACTTTGTCATTAAATACACCTTTACGAATATCCCAGTTTATTCTCAAACCATTTTCACTATCCATAGTCTGACAATCAATAAAAACTTGAGGAGTTTGACTTATACCATATCCACTAATTTTACCTTTTAAATTTTTATTTTGTACTAGACCAATAGCACTTGTAAATACTATAGGCATTAAAACAGCATCTTTACCTCTTTTACGTGTAATTTCTCTTAATACTTCAACTCCTGAAAAAGTTCTATGATCTAAATCCTTAAATAATTGCTTTTGTACCTCTTCTGATTGTACTTCAAAAGATTTTTCCTTTTCTAAATCTACTTCCAAAAGATTTACAGAAGTAAAATCTCCAACTATATCATTAACTTGTGGATCTAAAGGAAGTCTATTTAATAAAGTTAAATTTAAAGAAAATTTCTTATTAGTACTCCATTTTCCTATACATGATGCAAAGGCAGTCATTACTACTGCAGTTGGAGTTAATCCCTTTTCTAATGCTTTTTTCTTTAATATATTCCACTCTTCATTATTTAATATAAAGTACTTTCTCATAAATTCATTTACTACTTCTTTTTTTGCCTTTATAGGAAGTTCAGGAGCAGAAGGGATTTCATCTATTCTATTCATCCAATACTCTTTATCTTCTAGGTACTTAGCTTCATTTTTTAATTCTTTTTCCTTAGCTAAATAATCTTTAAAATTAAATTTTAATTTCGGAAGATCAGCTTGTTCATTTTCATATAAAGTATCAAATTCCTTTAATAAAATCCATATACTAGCCCAATCTGCCACTAAAAATTCTATAGAAATATGCATTATTGATGCTTCTTTTGTTTTTGTTATAGCTATATCGTACATAGGCCATTTAGTAGTATCATATTTACGATTACCCATATCTTTACGTATTAGATTTAATTCTTCCTCTGGATTTTTATTACTTAAGTTTTTATATTTTATATTAAAATGAGGAACTTCTTTTAAGAACCTTTGAGTACCATCATCATTTATAATTACTCTAAGCATATCATGACGTTTTATTAACTTATTCCATACTCTTTCTGAAATTTCCAAATCTAAATCTTTATAATTTACTTCCAAATATATATGACAAGCTACACCACCGTAATCAAAGTAATCTCTACGTCCTAATAAATAAGCTGATTGAATATCAGTAAGTTTAAAATTTTCATATTTATCACTTGTATTTATTAATTCCTTTAATTTATTTTCTTCTTTTAAAAAAGCAATTATATTTTCTTTATTAGCCTTTAATATTTCAAAATCTTTTTTCTCTAAAGTGCCTTTTTCAGCTTTATAACTAAGCTTTTCACCTTCTGTCCACAATTCTACCCCTCTAGCTTTAAAGTTATTAATTATTTCTATAATATTTTTCTCCCAATCCTTTATCATGCCACATACTCCTTTAATTTTTTCTAACTATAAACAACTTTTGCCCTAATGAATCTAAAGGATGTCCTTTATCTGGAGTTATATATATATCATTTAAGTTACTATTTTTAAATACATCGATCCATTGTTCTAAGGTCATAAAAGTAGACTCTGTATTTTTTCTATCATCAGCAGCTTCATCCATCATAAAAGCTTGAGATACTAACATTGTTGCTGCTTCCCCTGTAGCTTCTGTTATTAGCATTTCTCCATTATGTCTTAACAAATCTTTTAATTCTCCTATAACTTTATCTATATCGTTGACATTATTTAATACACCAGCAGCTACAATAATATCTACACTTTCCTTTTCTAATCCCTGAGCTACTAAATTATCATCAAGATCTATTTTTTCAAATTTCATCCATGGGTATTTCTTATATTCTTCCTTAGCATTAGATAAGAAAAACTGTGAAATATCTGTGAATAAATATTCTATGTTATTATTTTTATTTGAAATTTTATTTAATTCTTTAATTATCTTCTTAGTTGTAGAACCTGTACCTGCTCCAATCTCTAATACTCTTAAGGTAACATCTCTTCCTCTAAGTCTTTTTATTATTTCCTCTGATACTGATTTATTTAAAAATCTTGCAATAGTAGTATCTGAATATAAAGCATTTGCTATATCCATTTTACCTTCTGGAAATAAAATAAAAGCTGCCTTCTTTTCATTATTCATTAGACTTGAAAGATTTTGTACATTTTTAATAAAATACTCCATAGCTAAACTACTTCCAAGATACCTATTCCATTTTTCCTTTGCACATTCCCAGCTATACTGTAATTCTTCATCTGAAATAACATTGCTATTTAATAAATATCCATCAAGCTCTTTTACTAGATAATTATTTTCAGTAAGCATCTTTAACCATCGTCTTATAACATGATAATGATCTTTCTTAAGGTCTAAATTTCTTAATATATAGCCTTCTGAATAATTTACATCTTTCTTATTTAAAACTCCTTGTTTCTGCATTATATTAAGCATGGCAAAATGGGAAGCTTTATTAAGCTCATACATTGCTATATCTATTTTTGCTTTACTTATATTATCTAGGAAATAGTCTTCAGTTAATAGAGATTGCTTTAATACATTTACTGATACATATTTGTGATAATTATTTTTACATATCATTGGATAACCTAGCGAATTCATAAGCTCATGCCACTTTTCTGAACATATCAACTCTTGTTGTGATCTTTTTATAATTTCACTATTTTTTATATTTCCTTTAATTACATCTTTTAGATATAATAAATCTTCTGAAATAGCCCTTGGCCATACTTTAGTAAGTATATCCCTATAATTTTCATATTTTCTATCAGATAAAATTTCTGTACTATTGTCTAATAAATATTCAGGTGCATCCTTCAAAAAGGCACTAGGCACCAAATCATTTTTAGGTATGTGAAGACGTGGATTCCATATAACTGGACCATGGGAATCTGTTAATGTCAAACTTCCCCCTTCAAAACCTGCTGTTATTTTATGAAATAAATGCAGATAGTTATCTGAGTCTTTTTCATCTGCTTCATTATGTGCCTTTATTAGAACTGGTACTTCCCCTATATTAGCTGCATATACTTGAAAAGGGCCTACACCTTTTAAAACATTTGTTGTTTTCCAAGGTCTAATGGTTGCAAATAATTTTGATAATATGTGTATAAGGGGAAATGATACTTGAGTTGCACAATCAACATTTAAATATAGTAACTTTTGATTTTTATTAGCTAAAGTTTTTGTACAACTTATAAATTCCTTTACTGAGGGAAGATTTGCATATAAGTCTCCAACCATAAAATTAACTTTATTCTTCTTAGCTGTCTTTAAACATAATGCAATATCCTTACTATGAATAGGCTGTTCTGTTATAACATTAATTCCCTTTTCCAATAATTTAATTGTTAAATCTGTACCTATTCCCCCCATAACTCCTGTTCTTACTACAACACAAGCTATATCAATATCTTTTGTAATTTCTTCAACATCAGTAAATAATCTTATTCCATAATAATCTGAACATTTTTTTGAACGCTCGCTTCCCCTAGCCAGCATTCCTACTATTTCAAATTCATTTTCCAACATTTTTAAAGCTTCTAGATAAAACTGTCCAAATCTCGATCCACATACTAGAACCTTTAGTTTTCTTTTTTCATTCATCCTTACCTCCAGTTATATTTAGAGGTTATACCTAACTTTTTTGATATAACCTCTTTTTACTACTTAAATACTGCCTTCTTCATAATTATCAGAATATAATAATTCATCCTCAAATTTCTCTGCTAATTCCTTAATAGTGGATGTTTCAAAAAGACAGCTTAATGATAATGTAATATCATAACTTTCCTTCATAGAATTTATAAACTTAATAGCTAATAGTGAGTCTCCTCCTGATTTAAAGAAATTATCATTAACTTTTGGATTATCATAATTAAGTACCTTTCTCCAAAGCTCTGCAATCTTTTCTTCTGCTTCTGTATACTTAATCTCTTCTACCTGATCATTATTACTCTTTTCTTCCTTAGCTATATTTACCAAAAGTTTTCTATCAACCTTTCCATTTGAAGTTAATGGTATATCCTCAATAACTTTATAAGTTGATGGAATCATATAGTCTGGAAGCTTTGTCTTCAATGCTTCTATCATTAATTCTTCTTCAAAGTTTTTAACCTTTCTTGGTGCTTGAGCTATTAATATACACTCATTAAGTTCTTCTAACTTCTTGCACGTACATACATTTTCAAAGCCTGCTTTATTTAAAATTTCCATCCACTTTTCTTTATTAATTAATGGAAGACATTTTTCTTTTCTTTCATCTTGAAGATCACTAAATCCATCTTCAAAGAAACCTACTGTATTTAAGATTAAAGGACTGTTTTCTATGATTTCAGTTATAATAACAAATCCTCCTGGTGCAATTAAAGTTTTTAAATATGAAAGAGATTTTTCTATATTTTTTCCTCTATGAAGAGTATTGTCTGCAACTATAATATCAATTGAATGTTCCTTAAATCCTTGCTCTAGCGGACTCTTATTAAAGTTAAATTCCTTATAATTTATTCCTTTAACCTCTTCTTTTTTCTTATCTATAAAATATCTTGATTCATCTGAATAGATATAATCTCTTTTCCCTGATATATTAGATAATATTTCTGTATTATTGCTTACTCTGCTTCCAAGTTCTAATACCTTAGACTCATTTCCATAGTAATTATCTACAATAAACTTAAAGGTTTCTTTTAATATTTCTGCAGTATATTTTGAAGTAATATTATATTTATAAACCTTATCTGGAGTTAAGAAATCTATATTTTCAGTTAAAATTTCTAAAGGATTTATTTCTCCTTTTAATAATTTTTTATAAGTCTCAATATCTCTGAATATATTTTCTTCTAATTCTTTAATCTTTTCTCTAAGACCGTCCTCTTCTTCTAACTTAATGTAATTATTGTAAGTTTCCTCATAAGAATTTTTTAATATATATTTTTCTGAACCTTTAGTTAATACATCATTCTTAACTAAAAGATTTAGCCAGTTTAATACTAAAGTTTTATATCTATCTGTCAAACTGCATTTGTTTATAATCTGATCTAATGAATATTCCTCTTCTTTATTTAAGAAGACTCCCATACTTCTTAAAGTTTTCAACATAGCTTTAAAGCATATCTCTTCTACATATTCATAGAATTCTTTTATTTTTCTACTTTCAACTTTAATTTCCTTAATATCTATTAGACTACGAATTTCATTAAATAAGCTTATATATTTTTCTTCTTCTACTGATACTTCTTTAAAGAATGTGTTATCTGATTCTTCTTCAAACTTAATAAATGATATTAATGAATTATTCTCATTTGAATCCTTTATAGCAATCACTATTGATTCTTTTACTTCTTTAAAGCCTTTCATTACAGCTTCAATTTCACCAATTTCCATACGATATCCATTTATCTTTATTTGATTATCTTCTCTTCCTAAAAACTCTATATTTCCATCAGGCAAATAACGCCCCAAATCCCCAGTATCATATATTCTTTCTCCTGTAACTGGATGCTTTATAAACTTAGTATTTGTTTTTTCTTCATCATTTAAATAACCTTTAGCTACACCTTCTCCACCAATATATAAATGTCCAGGAACTAAAATAGGTGTATCCATCTTCAAATCATTTAAAATAAAGTATTTTTGATTTGCTAATGGACGACCATATGGTATACTCCTCCATCCATCTTTTACTTCTTTTACTTCATAACAATTAGACCAAATTGAAGCTTCTGTTGCTCCTCCAAGGCTTATAACCTTAGCGTTTTCAAAACACTTCTTTATTGAATCAGGTAACTCTAAATGAATCCAATCCCCACTTAGTAAAACTACTTTCATAGATTGTGAAATTTGAATATTTCTTTTTTGAATATATTCAACTAACATTTCCATAAATGCAGGTACAGTGTTCCACACAGATATATTATTGTTATTTATAAGTTCTACCCAATGGCTTGGTTCTTTACACTTATCCTTATCTGGTATAACTAATGCTGCACCTGTTGTTAAGCTTCCAAAAACATCATATACAGATAAGTCAAAGTTCAAATTAGAAAGAGCTATTATTCTATCTTCACCATTAATATCAAAACGATTATTAATATCTAAAATAGTATTTGCTGCACCTTTATGTGTAATCATAACTCCTTTTGGCATCCCTGTTGAACCTGATGTGTAAATAACATAAGCAAGGTTATTAGAATCATATACCCTATCTCCAATATCAAAGTCTACTTCATTAAATAGGTATTTATCTACAGATATAGTATCTTTATCTTGGAATATATCTAATTTTTCTTGCACCCAAGACTGAGTTAAAATTACATTTGTCTTAGAATTATTTAATATATTTATAAGTCTATCTTTTGGGTTTGTTGGATCTAGAGGTAAATAAGCTGCTCCAGACATTAAAATTCCTAAAATAGCAATTATTTGTTCTTCACCCTTATCCATTAAAACTGCTACTAGTTCATTAGGCTGTACGCCTTTATCAATAAGTTCTTTTCCTAAAGATTTTGCCTTATTTATTAATTCTTTATAACTTAAAGAACCTTTTGATGTAATTACTGCCTTATTATCAGGTGTTTTTATAGCCTGTTTCATAACTAACTCATGAAGACATTCTAAATTTAATGGAACTTCAATGTTATTTTCCTCTTTAAGCTTTTCAATCTTATTTATTTCTATTAAATTAGCTTTATTTATCTTCCATACATTTTTATCTGAAGCTAACTTATTAAGAATATTACAATATGCTTCAAACATATCATCAAGCATTCCATCATAGAATAATTCTTCTACAGCATCCCAGTTTAATACTAGTTCACCATCATACTCTATAACTTGATGATCAAGCCATACTTGTGGGGTTTGCGATATATTGTAGCTTAGCTTTCCAAGCCATTCTCCTTCTCCCCACTTACTTACTCCAAGACCGCTAGTAAATACAACTGGCATTATTACATTTGTATTATTTGCATTATTTTTACTTAACTCACGCTGTACTTCTACTCCACTAAAGTAAGAGTGATCTAAATCTTTTAATAGCTGATTTTGAATGTTCCTTACTCTTTCTAAGAAACTTAATCCATTAGAATTATCTATTGATAATAAAGTTAATGTGGTAAAGTCACCAACTACTGAATTTACCTGTGGATGCATTTGTATTCTGTTGAACTGAGTTAAATTAATAGTGAATTTTTGTGTTTTACTCCACCTTCCAAGAACTTCTGAATATGCAGCTATTAATAATGTAGATGGTGTTATTCCAAATTCTTTCGAATATAACTTTAAATTTTCCCAATACTCCTTACTTAATCTATAGCTTAATCTCCTAAACCTTTGATTTTCAACAAGCTTTGTTTTTTTAGCTAAAGGTAATTCTGGTGCTGGATATATATTATCTAATTTATCTAACCAGTATTTTTTATCTTCTTCATAAATTTTAGATTTCTTTATTTCTTCTAAAGCTAAAACATAATCTCTAAAGGATAAATCTAATTTTAATAATTCTGTTTTTGGTTCTCTATAAAGCTTTGCCCATTCACTTAGAAGGTAGAACATACTCCATCCATCAAATATTAAATTATCAAAACTTACATGAATCCTAACTTTTTTATCTCTATAATAAGTTGCCCTAATATCAAATAATGGCCAAGTATCCGTACTTACAACTTCATGAGACATTTCATCTCTAATACCTTTTAGAGTTTTATTAATTTTATCTTCATTTTCCAAAGTTAAATCTATTCTTTTTATTTCATATTTTGGAACCTTATCTAAAATCTTTTGAGTTCCATCAGGAAGAATAATTACCCTCATCATTTCGTGGACGTTAATCAACTTTTGCCATGCCTTATTAAGGTCATCATAATTTAAATCATAACCATCTAATTCAAAATAGCAGTGAGTAGACACATTTCCTAATTCAAAAACTCCGCTTCTTCCTATCCAATATGCATATTGAACATCAGTTAGCGAAAATGGTTTATTTATATCTTCAGGATTTGGAACTATTGTTATCATCTTATCATTTTCATCTTGTGCATTTTTATCTTTTATTTCTTCTATATATTTACCTAGTTCAGCTATAGTTGGTTTATTAAATATAACTCCTAAAGATAGGCTTACTTCTAGTTCTTCTTTTATCTTAGTTATTAATTTTGTAGCTGTTAATGAGTCTCCTCCTATCTTGAAGTAATTATCTGAAACGCTTATTTTTTCCATCGGGAAAATAGCTTTCCACATAGAAACTAAAGACTTTTCTACTGCTGTTTCTGCTTCTACAAACTTATCCTCAATATTTTCTTCATGAACTCCTGATAACTTTATTAATAATTTTCTATTAACCTTCCCATTACCTGTCAAAGGAATATCTTTTAAAGGAATAACCTTATTAGGAATCATATAATTAGGTAACTTATCTTTTAAATTTTCTAATATAAATTCTTCATTAAATAATCTTATTTTTAAAGGAGCTTTTGCTAAAATAACTTTTTCTCCAAAAGCACTATTACTATAACTTAATACACAAACATCATTAAATCCTGACTCTTTAATTGATTTTCTCCAATTATCTACTGAAATAAGTGGAGCCTTCTGATCTTTTCTAAAATCTTCATAAGTATTAAATCCTTTTTCTAAAAAACCTACTGTTATATATTCTAAATAACTATTTTTTGTGGCTTCATCTAAAATTAATAATCCACCTGGAGATATTAAATATTTCATATATTCTAAAGTTACATTAATATTTTTACATCTATGAAGTGAATTTGAAGCTATAACAATATCATAAGAATACTCATTAAATCCTTGTTCTATAGGAGTTTCATTTATATCTAATACTTTAAATTCAATATTATCGTATTCTTTTAATAATTGTTTTGACTTATTAATAAAATAGCTTGAATTATCAGTACATGTGTATTCTATTTCTTCATTTTCCAATGCTTTTAAAATCTCTTTTGTTAATTCTATATTTCTTGCACTAACCTCTAATATTTTTATTTTTTCTTTTCCCTTTAACCCTTCTACTGCAGTTTTTATGCTATTTATAAACTTTTCATTATTACTATTAATAATAGTTGAAGGTACTAAATTTTTTTCATCAGAGTAGAATATTTCTAAAGGATTTATTTCTCCTTTTAATAATCCTGTGCTACTTCTATTTACTTCCTCTAGATAATCTATAATAGAAGAATTCTCTTTTATTTGTACTTCTTCATACTTTAAAGCTATAGATTGTTCTAAAGAATACCTATTTGAATTGTCTTTACTTAAGACCTTCTCTTTAACTAAAATTTCAAGCCATTCCTTTATTAAATCATTATAATCTGCACTCACTTCTGCTAATAAATCTTCATATATAAATTCTGTTTTATTAAATGATTTAAAATTTTTACAGGCTTTTAAAATATACTTAATACTGATATTTTTAATATAGTTCTCATAGTTTTCATTATTCTCTATGATATTCTCTCTCTCTTCTAAACTTAAGAATTCTCTCCAAAGTTCATTTAAATTTTCTCTATCAATATCTTTAGTTTTATATAAATTCACTTTTCCTATTTCATCTAAAACCACATAAGAAATCAAGTTTTTATTGTTATTTAAATTAGCCATAACTACAACATCTCGAACACCTTTTTGTTTCTTTAATGCTGTTTCTATCTCATCTAATTCTATTCTGTGACCTCTAATCTTTACTTGAAAGTCCTTTCTTCCTAAGAACTCAATATTTCCATCAGGCCAATACCTTCCAAGGTCCCCAGTTTTATACCATGGAATATTTTTATCTTTTATAAACTTCTCTTCTGTAAGCTCTTTATCTCCTGAATACCCCTTTGCAACTCCTGCACCACCAATATATAACTCTCCTGTTACCCAATCTGGACAATCATTTCCATCTTCATCAACAATCCTATAGTCTTGATTTGGCAAAGGACGTCCATATGGTATAGAAGTCCATTCTTTATTCAAAGGAAGTTTTACTTCAAAATAATTTGACCAAATAGCAGCCTCTGTTGCTCCTCCCATTGCTACTAAGGTGCAATTTTCTGTAACTTTATTAAGTCTTTCAGGTATACTTAAATTAATCCAATCTCCTGATAACATAGCCACTCTTATTGGTAAATCACTTATTTTTTCACCTTCAGCAGCTATTAAAAGCATATCCATTAATATAGGCACTGAATTCCATATAGTAACTTCATACTTTTGTATATTCTTTAACCAATAATTAGAATCCTTACGTACTTCTTCTTGTAATAAAACTATGCTTCCTCCAACACTTAATAAGCCAAAAATATCATAAACAGAAAGATCAAAATCTAAAGCTGATACTGCTATAGCTCTATCTCTGTAAGTAACATGATACATATAATTAATAGATTCAATAGTATTCCATGCATTATAATGTGTAATTTCAACTCCCTTTGGCTCTCCTGTTGAACCAGAAGTTAATATAATATAAGCTGATAAACTTGGATCTACCTTTTCTAAAGTAGTTAAGGCTTTTTTATCTCTACATTCTTCTAAATCAAATATTTTTATATTTTCTGACCATTTAACTTTATTAATTACTTCTTCATTAGAAATTACATATCTTTTTCCTATTCTTTTATGAATACATTCTCTTCTATGAGATGGCTGTTCTACACTTATTGGTACATAACATGCTCCTAAAGCTAAAATTGCAAATACAGAAACTATTTGATTAATTCCTCTTTCTAAAGTTATTGCAACTTTATCTCCTTTTTTTACCCCTCCATCTTTTAAAACAGATGCTAATCTTAAAGCTTTATCTGCTAACTCTCCATAAGTAATTTCAATATTATCTAAGCTATCAATAAGAGCTACTTTTTCAGGCTTAATTGATGCATATTCGAAAAATGAATTATGAAGGCACTTACTTGCTGATGGCAAACATTCTAATCTTTCTTTTTTACGTCTTTCCTTTTGATCTTTTGGTAAAACATCTATATGATTATCCCAAGCCTTTGGATTTTCTATTAAAGTAGCAATTAACTCAGTAAAAGCTTTAAACATACTATCAATTAGACCTTCTGGGAATAATTCATCTACTGTATCCCAACAAAGCATAACGCCATCTTTTACATCATAGCTTTGAAAATCTATCCAAACTTGAGGAGTCTGTGAAATCATGTAAGTTAACTTACCTAGATTTTCTTCACATTCATCACTTATAAGCTTATTTCCTAAGTTACATGCAAATACAACTGGTGCAAAATCGCGTTCTCCTTCCCTTATAGAAGCTAAATCTCTTTGAACTTGAACTCCCGAATAAGCTGAATTTGCTACATCCTTATGGAATTGTTTTTGAATATCTTCTAATAATTCTTTGAAACTTTTATTTCCACTACAGTCTATTTCTAACAAAAGAAGATTAGTAAAGTCAGCTACTACCTCATCAATATCAGAATTTTCTATATCTCTGTTAAATAACGGTATATTAATTAAAAACTTAGAATTTGTACTCCATCTGTTAATTACTTCTGAATAAGCAGTTAATAAAACCATCGCTGGAGTAACTTTATTTAATGCACCAAGTCTTTCTAAGTTTTCAAACCTTTTCTTATGTATAAAATATTTTCTTCTCTTATATATTGGTTTTTTTATCTTTTCTGGTGAAATCTTTATTGGTAAGTTTGGCTTTGTTGCTAAGTGTTTTATTCTTTTTTTCCAGTATTGCTCAGCCTCTTTTTTTTCTAATGCTCCCTTTACTTCATTCTCTTTTAGATACTTTGAAAAACTCCAATTTATGTTTTCTGCTGGTATAGATTTGCCTAAATAAAGGCTTGTTAAATCTCTTATTATTATCTTTAAACTTTGTACATCTGCTACAAGTAAATCAATATCAAAATGAATTTTATACTTTTCTTCTGGCAATAAACTAATTTCTAGTCCTGCTACTTGACCATGCTGAACTTTTAAAAGTCTGTGTGATAATGTATCTTGTATTTCTTTTAATTCCTTATTAACTTCACTTTGGGATTTTAAACGTAAATCATGAATTATAATTTCTTCTGAATAAGGCTTTTCTAATATTTCCTGCATACCACTTTCTGAAAACTTCGCCCTAAGCATTGGATGATACTTAAATAAGTTCTTCCAAGCCACTTTTAACTTATCTATATCTATACCTTTTCCATCCAGTTCCAAATATGCATGGCATCCTACTCCCCCTAAAGGTTGATCTTCTTGCCTTCCAATCCAATAAGCATATTGAACATCTGTTAAAGGAAATTCTTTTTCTTCTTCATTCTTTATTTCTACTGTCTTCTTTGTATTACTTAAATTACTTTTACTTATTAAGTCCCACCAACTTTTTAAATTAGGTACACTTATTAACTCTGCAAATGTAACTTTAATCTTATGACGTCTCCATTTATTAGCAAGTCTCATAACTTGTAGTGAATTTAAACCTAGTTCAATTAAATTATCTTCATCTAAAAAATCTATTTCTCCACCTAGTAACTGAATTATTTCATCTTTTATTGATTCATAGCTTAAGTCATTAATTATTAATTCATTCATAAATACTCCCCCTAGAAACTTACCTCTGCCATTTGCTTTAATTTCTTTTTATCAACTTTTCCAACACTAGTTAATGGGAAGAAATCTATGATTTTGATTTCGTCAGGTCTCTTATAATGTGCTACTCCAATATCACCTAAAAACTTATTCACATCTTTTAAACTTAAAGATGTATTTTCTGATATTAAATACGCACAAATTTTTTCACCTAATTCTTTATCCTTAACTCCAACTACAGCAGCTTCTTTTATATCTCTATGATTACATAAGTAACTTTCCAGTTCAGATGGCATTACCTTTTCCCCAGCACGATTAATTTGCTCCTTTATACGGTCTCCAATCTGTATATTTCCTTCCTTAGTAAATCTAGCCTTATCTCCAGTACAATAGAATCCATCCACAGTAAATGCTTTTTTATTTGCACTTGGAAGATTATAATAACCTTTGATTGTGTATAAACCTCTAACTATTAATTCACCATATTCTCCATAAGGAACATCATTTCCATCTTCATCTACTATAAGCACTTCATCATACTCAGATATTGGTTTTCCTTGAGTAGTATAAATTACTTCTTCTGGATCATCTAAAGAAGTGCAGCATATAAGCCCTTCTGCTATCCCGAAAACTTGCTGTAATTTACAATTCATTTTAGGCTCTATGCTTCTTGCTAGATTTTGATCTAATACAGAACCTCCTACTTGTAATACTTCTAAACTAGATATATCATTTGAATCATCCCATTCTAAGGCTTCTAACCATAAGCTTACTAGTGATGGAACAAGTGCTGTAATTGTAACCTTCTCCTTCTCAATTAATGGAAATGCCTCATCAGGACTTGTAGTTTTACACATAACTACTTTCCCTCCAGAAGCCAATACCCCTATTATTCCTGGACATGCTAATGGAAAATTATGTTCTACAGGAAGTACTGCAAGATAAGTACTATCCTCTCTTAACTTACAACGTTCAGCACAACATTTTGCATTATACACATAATGGATATGAGTTCTTGGAATTAACTTTGGAATTCCTGTTGTACCTCCTGATAGAAGTAATACTGCTGTATCATTGTAGGAAGGTTCTTCAAATTCTATATTTTTCCCTTTTATATTTTCTAAAGATATGGCATCAGTACACTTTCCATCTATAATTAAATGCTTTACTGATAAGTGATTTTTAATTAATTCCTTAGCCATATCTTTATAATTAAATCCTAAAAAACTTTCAGGAATTATATATGCAACTGGTTTACTTAAACCAAATATCCCATTTAGTTCTCTTTCTCTATGAGCAGGAAGAGCCAAAATAGGAACTGCACCTATCTTAAATAAAGCAAAACAAGTAATCACAAAATTTATCGAATTAGGTAATTGAATCACTACTTTATCATTTTTCTTTATGCCCAAATTACAAAAACCAAAGGCCATTTCTTTAGATTTAATTTCTAATTCCTTATAAGTTAATCTTTCATCACCTTCTACTAAGGCAATATTATTTGAATATTTTTCTGCCCATCTTTCTAGTTGCTGCCCTAAATTAAAGGCTTCCCAATACTTCATGTTTTTATTTGGTTCTACCTTCATGTTACCTTTCATACTTACACTAAACATTCTTTTTTAATTCTCCCCCTTTTTTTAATATAACTAAAAATAACTTTGACTAAATTTTAATACATGCTAAAATAATAATATAAGTTAGTCTTAACTAACTATATTGTTATAGTATATTTTTACAATAATAATAGTCAATATTTTACTGAAATATATATGAAATAGCCATAAATTAATGTTGTTTTGACTAAAAATGAAAAGGAGGATAAAACATGAATATTTTTTTTAATGAATTATTATTATCAACTTTATCAAACTTAGGATTGTCCTTTAAAAAAACTAATTACAAATTTAGAGATTTTGGAAATACCTATGTATTAGACAAAAATTTAGGTACTGGTTATATATGGGTGTACCTTGTAAAAAACTTATATTCCATTACTGTTTTAGATTTAGCAGTTAATAATACACTAACTAAAAATTCTACAATTAATTTTAATAAAAATAATAATATTTCCATTCCTACATTAAGTTATAATTTTATTTCTTCTGAATTAGAAAATATGTGTTCATATGAAAGTCATCAAAAGTTTTATGAAGAAAATATAAAAAAAGATTTACCTCTTAGAAGTATTCAAATTTCTATTTCACCAACCTTTTTTAAAAAGCACTTTCAAAACTCAGGTATAAATACCTTCAGTGAATTATTCAATGTAAATTTATCTGCAAAAGATAACATTAATGTTTCTGAAATTATAATGATTTTAAACCAAATTTACCTAGCATATCCCTTAAATCTGATATCAGAAAAATTTTACGAAAACAAGATTATAGAAATGATTTTGCTATTTATTCAATGGAAACAAAGTGATTCTTTGTTTATTAAACCTAATGGAATTAAAAATTATGATTTAGAAAACTCAAGGGAAATCTCAAATTTTTTAAAATTGAATTATTCAAAATCCATAACATTAGAATCTTTAACTAAAAAGTATTACATGAGTCCAAATAAATTAACGTCTTTATTTAAACAATACTATGGCTTAACTATAATTGAATATTTGCAACTGTTACGCATTACTAAAGCTAAAGAACTTCTTATAACTACTCCTCTTAGAATAGGTGAAATTGCTAATCTTGTTGGATATAAGCAGCATAGCAGTTTTTCTGAAATATTCAAACAAATTACTGGTTTTACACCTAATGAATATAAAAAATCAATTCATTAAAAAGGTAGGCGTTTACTTTGGAGTATTTTGAAATGACTTTTTCAAGTTTATTCTTAAATTATTTTCTATATATAAATACTGTTATGTATAATATAATTTCATATATTACTTATTTTATCTTTAAATATTCTTTTACTAACTTAAAAATATTCTCATCACAAATCATGCTTTTTTTTGAGTAATTCACCTAAAATCTTATACATTTTTGTAAATTTATAGTATAATATATGTATATTCTATTTTTGGCATATACAAAACAAGGTGTAGGTCTTCTTTACTGACCTACACCTTGTTTTGTTATAAAACTTCTTACTCTACTGCAGCAATAGCTTCAATTTCAATAACTGCATCCTTTGGAAGTCTAGCTACTTCTACGCAACTTCTAGCAGGAAGAGATCCTTCAAAATATTCAGCATAAACCTCATTAACTAAAGCAAAATCATCCATATTTTTTATGTAAACCACAGTTTTAACAACATTACTTAAACTGCTACCAGCCTCTTCTAAAATTGCCTTTACATTTTCTATAGATTGTTTTGTAGCTTCTCTTATTTCAGTAGCTAATACTCCTGTTTCTGGATTTATAGGTATTTGCCCAGAAGTAAATATTAAGTTACCTATTCTTTGACCTTGTGAATATGGGCCTATTGCCTCTGGTGCCTTATTAGTTTTTATTATTTCTGCTTTCATTTAATATCACCCCAAAAATTTATTTTATTTAATTATAATACTACACTATAAAAAATGAAAATCTCTTTAACTTTTCTAAAAAATATATTTATCAAATACATAAAAAAATATATACATCAAACGCATCAAATACATCAAAAAAATATACGCATCAAAAAAACATATATTTTTTAATGCGTATATTCTTTCCTAAACTCCTACTTATCTCTTAATTTCTTAATAAGCTCACTTTTAGTATCCCAAAGCTTTTGAGATAAATCTACATAATAAGTGTGAGGATTCTCAAATCTCTTAATTTCTTCCCAAGCATTATCAAGTTGCTCTTTTGCATATTCTCTTATTTCCTCTAAAGATGGACTTTCATAAACAAGCTTACCATCTTCAAATATAGGAACTTGTAACTCCTCTACATAGAAGTTCTTTAAAGTTTTCTTTTTCCAAGTATAAACCGGATCAAATATTACATATGGTTCATTTGTATCTATAACTTCATCTGCTAAAGTAATTACATCTGCTAAAGCCTTATTAGCATCCTTATCATAGAATCTATAAACCTTCTTATATCCCGGATTTGAAACTTTCTCTACATTTTCTGATAGCTTAATTCTTGGAACTACTCTTCCTTCTTCATTTTCCATAGCTACAAGCTTATATACTCCTCCAAATACTGGTTCACTCTTTGAAGTTATAAGTCTTTCACCTACTCCAAAAGTATCAAGCTTAGCTCCTTGTAATAATAAAGATAATATTGTATATTCATCTAAAGAGTTAGAAGCTATTATCTTACAATCATCTAATCCTTCTGCATCAAGCATCTCTCTAGCCTTAATTGAAAGATAAGCCATATCTCCACTATCTAATCTTACACCCTTAAGTCTCTTACCCATTGGTTCTAATACTTCTTTTGCTACTCTTATAGCATTTGGAATACCTGATTCTAATACAGAATAAGTATCTACTAACAATATACAATTATCTGGATAAAATTCTGCATATTTCTTGAAAGCTTCATATTCATCTTCATAGAATTGAATCCATGAATGAGCCATAGTTCCTGATACAGGGATACCTAACTCTTCTCCAACTATAGTAGTAGCAGTACCATGAGCTCCTCCAATGTAAGCTGCTCTTGCTCCATTAATAGCCGCATCATATCCTTGTGCTCTTCTTGCTCCAAACTCTAAAACTGTTCTTCCATCTGCTGCTCTACATATTCTACTAGTTTTTGTAGCTATTAATGATTGATGATTAATTGTAAGAAGAATCATAGTTTCTAAAAGTTGAGCTTCTATTACAGGTGCTTTAACTGTTATAACTGGCTCATTTGGAAACATTAAAGTTCCTTCTTTCATGGCATATATAGAACCTGTAAATTTAAAGTTTTCTAAATAACTTAAAAACTCTTCACTAAAGCAATCTAAACTTCTTAAATAATCTATATCTCCTTTATCAAATTTTAAACTTTCAACATATTCTATTACCTGCTCAAGTCCTGCCATTATTGCATAACCACCTTTTTCAGGTACCTTTCTAAAAAACATATCAAAGTAAACTATTCTATCCTTTGCTCCATCTAAAAGATATCCATTACTCATAGTTAACTCATAAAAGTCCATTAACATACTCATATTTCTACTATTTCTTAAATCTATATTACTCATATATCCACCCTAGCTTTTAAATACTTATTCATATTTAAAATCCTTTCTTATATATATTTTTTATAATTTCTTTTTATATAATTCATTTATTATTTATATAATTAATTTATTATTTATAATCAAAATGATTATAAGTACTCTTAAAAAAATACCCTAGAGTATTTTTTTTACAACACTTATTCCATTA
The DNA here is from genome assembly GCA_934755305.1 of uncultured Clostridium sp. Taxonomy (GTDB): domain Bacteria; phylum Bacillota; class Clostridia; order Clostridiales; family Clostridiaceae; genus Clostridium. Next base: position 31,782 of record CAKVLD010000008.1, read on the forward strand.
CTTTTTAATTTATAGAAAGTAATTAAGTTCATAAGCTCTGCATTATGATTTCCTAGCTCATATGTTTCTGTTGCATTCATAGGAACTATTATTTCCTTATCCATATTCTTTTCATTAAAATAAGTTTTTAATGTTATAACAAAAGTTTCTACACAAATATTACTGCATACTCCTGTTACTATAAAGTTTTCTATTTCACTATTCTCTTCAAGCCATAGTTTAAAGTCAGGTGCATGAAATCCATTTATACTATTCTTTCTAATAACTGAAGTATTACTATCTACCTTATCCTTTAATTCTTCTATAAGCTCTTCCTCTACAGTGCCTTTTAAACAATGTGCAGGATAAGATTTAAATTCTACTGAGTCTTCTGTATGACTATCTATGAAAAATACTTTTTTACAATCCTTTAATTTCTCATTTAATTTTAATATAGGTTCTATAGTCTTTTCTACTCTATCTGATGCTAATGGTCCTACATTGTAAAACCCTCTTACCATATCAACTACTACAAATGCTGTCTTTGATTTATCTAAAGATTCTAAATTGAAGCTTTCTAATGATTCTATTTCTTCTTTTATTCCTTTTAATGCTTCAAACATAAAATTCACCTCTTAAATATTATTAATTTCATCTACTATATAAGCTTTATTTAACTTGTATAATGAAGATGGTCTATACGCTCTATTACTTCTTACCATTTCTGTTTTTGTTACCATTGGAGTAACCCATCTTCTAAAATTTTGTTTAGTAAGCTTTCTTCCAAGTAGTAATTCATATACTTGTTGAAGTTCTGTAAGAGTAAAACATTCTGGTAATAAACTAAAGGCTATTGGTGTGTATTGAACTTTATTTCTCATTCTTTCTAAAGAATAATTAAGTATTTTTATATGGTCAAAGGCTATACCTCTTTCACCTTTTATTAAATTTATCTTATAATTAGACTTTTTGCTAAAACCTTCTACTATAATCTCTTCAATAACTTCATAAACTATTGAAATACCTTTTTCTTTATTTTCTAAAGTTATTTCATATTTTCTTATAAGTTCATCTTTTTCTATAAGATTTTTACTTATTTCAAACCAAGCTACATCTTCTGCATCATCTCCAGCTTTTGCATTAAGATTATTCTTATTCACTAATGCCATATATGATGTTGATATAACTCTCATACGTGGATCTCTATTTACATCTCCCCATGTATATAGTTGTTCTAAGTAAACATTATCTATATTAGTTTCCTCTTTTAATTCTCTATAAACTGCTGATTCTATATTTTCATCAATATCTACAAAACCACCTGGTATTGCCCAGCATCCCATAAAAGGATGATTATTTCTTTTTATTAATAATACTTTTAGTTTTTTCTTCGGAACTTTTTTAAGATCCTCTTCCTCTTCATCGTCTAAAGTAAATAAAACCATATCTACTGTAACTGAAGGTCTTTCATAATCCCCTGGTTTATAATTTTTTAAGAATTCTTCTTCTGTTAATCCATCCTTGTTTATCATCTTTTTATCTCCCCTTATAATCAAATTGATTATATGTATCTTTACAATTATTATATGCCTATTTCGTCAAGAATTCAACCATTTTATAAATAAATTTCCATAATCCATGTAAAATTAATTATATGATTAGATTTAACTTTTACATTTAAGTTATTAAGATAAGATTCTAACTTCTCTACATTAGAATAATATTTTCTATTGATAGCTTCCCAAAGCTCTAATCTATTTTCACTTTTAAATTTATTTTTATATTTTTCCCTTTCACCTTCATCTTTAAACATAAAATCAACAATAATTATTTTACCTTTTGATTTTAAATAATCCATCATATTTTTTATAGCTATCTTTTTTTCATTATCATTTAAACCATGAAAAGCAAAGGTTGTAACTACTATATCAGCATAATTTTTATCTATAGGTTCATCTAAAAAGCTTCCTAACCTTACATTCATATTCTTATATTTATTTTTTACATACTCTAACATTTCTTCATTTTTATCTATACCTATAACATTAATCTTATCTGATATTGGTCCACATAAATTCCCTGTTCCACAACCTATATCAATAATTGTATACGGATTACTTTCTAAAATATATTTTCTAACATCATGTAAAATCTCTTCATACTTTTCAAAAAGACCTAATTCATCATCTTTTCTTTCCTTTACCATCTTGTTATACTTTATAGCTCTATTCACTCTAACTCCTCCACTCTTCTATTCCGTATATTTTAGTATAACCTTATCTTTACTTTGCTCTAAAAATATACTTAATGTAGCTATATTACTTTTTTTATATTCACTAATTGATTCCTTTAAATCTTCTAAATTATCATATGCACTTTGATATTTTTCTAAAAATTTTTCTTTTTTATATCTATAATAAGGACTCATCAACAATACCTCCAAAATAACTATATTGCTCGTCAATTCTTAAAATTCTTTCTAACTTTTCATTATTTCTAATTGCCTTTAAAACATAATGATTAAAATCATACCATCTTTCCTCATTTAAAATATATTGTTTATCAGAGTCTATTGCAATTCTAGCAAACTTATTTCCAAAATCATTAAATAATACAAAAGTCAGATGAATATTATCATATTTATAAAACTTAATAGCAATTTCTCTTAATTTTTCTTCTATATTAAATGTATCTAAAAAAGTAACACTTGGTGAAGTAACAACTAACAAGTCAATATCACTTCTTCCTTCTATCCAGTACTCTGTACCATAGCTTCCAAATTCACATATAGCAATAACTTCATTAATTTTTTTTATATTTTCAATAAACTTTTCCTTGTTCATAAAAAACTCCTTAATTTCTATGTCTGTAAAAACATCTTAGCTATATTATAGACTACAAATTATTATTTTAATACTAATTCATTACTCAGTATAATAATTTTTATTTAAAAAAATTTTAACCATGCATTTACATTTGAAACCTTACTTTCTTTTTTATATATGAAATTTAACAAAGCACAAAAGGGGTGATTATAATGGATCAAGCAGTATTAAAAACACAAAAATGGCTAAATACTACTTACAAAAACAATTCACATTATTCAAAAATAGCAGAAGATGGAGTTACTGGATGGGGTACCATGAAAGCTTTAGTAACAGCTCTTCAAATTGAAATAGGTGTATCTTCTCCAGATGGAAGTTTCGGTCCAGCAACTGCCGAAGCTTTTAATAACATGTCTAAAGGTTGCACTAATAAAAATTTAGTATATATCTTACAAGGAGGTTTATATTGTAAGGGATATAACCCTGGAGGATTTACAGGAACTTTTGGAGATAATACCACAACTGCTGTAAAAAAACTTCAAACAGATGCAGGTTTATCTAACAATGATGGCGTTGTTACTGCTCTATTAATGAAAGCTATATTATCTATGGATGCTTTCACTTTATTAACTTATGGTTCTTATAACGGAGACTCAAAAATCAGAACAATTCAACAAAATTTAAATAGAGATTATTCTTCAAATAAATACTTTGCTGCAGATATAGGACTAGTTCCTTGTGATGGTATCTACGGAAAATCTACTAATAAAGCTTTACTATATGCTTTACAAATAGAAGAAGGAATTGCAGAGCCAAATGGAGTTTTTGGACCTTCTACAAAAAAACTTTGTCCAGTTCTATCTCAAGGAAGTACTAAGAAAAAATTTGTTTATTTATTACAATATGCTTTATACTGTAACGGATATGATCCTAATGGATTTGACGGTGGATTTGGAGCTGGTGTGAAAAAAGCAGTATCTGATTTCCAAAGCTTCTGTAAATTAGATGCTGATGGTGTAGCAGGATTAAAAACATGGGCGTCATTACTAGTAAGTACTGGTGATTCTTCTAGAGCCGGAACAGCTTGTGACTGTGCAACAACATTAACAGCTTCTAAAGCTAGTATTCTAGTACAACGTGGTTATAAATATGTTGGTAGATACTTAACTGGTAAATTCGCTATGAAACCATCCGAATTAGAAATTATTTACAACTCAGGATTGAAGGTATTCCCTATATTTGAAGTTGGAGGATATAAGTTATCATACTTTAATAATGCTCAAGGTATTCAAGATGCTAATGATGCTGCATTGGCTGCTGAACTTTTAGGCTTTAAACATGGTACAATAATATACTATACTGTAGATTTTGATGCTGTTGATGATAATGTAACTAATGCAATAATTCCTTACTTTGAAGGTGTTAATCAAAGGCTTGCATCACTTGGTAACCCATATAAAGTTGGTATATATGCTCCTAGAAATGTATGTTCAAGAGTAGCTGGAAAAGGTCTTTCTTGTAGTAGCTTTGTTTGTGATATGTCTACTGGCTTCAGTGGAAATCTTGGATATCCTTTACCTAAGGACTGGACTTTTGATCAAATTTCAACTATTACTGTTGGTGATGGAGATTCTGCAATACAAATAGATAATAATATTTATTCTGATAGAAACTATTCTTTACCTATTAATTCATATGATTGGAAACAAGATGCTCTAAACCGTGGATGGGGTCCAATCTCTGAACCTGAATACTATAACAAAATATTAAGCGTTACTTCTTCAAGTATTAGCGACTCAATTACAACTTACTTAAAGAGTAATCCACTAAAAGATTTCTACGGAATTCCAGGAACAGACTTTGTAGCATTTTCTAATGCAATAGTTAATAATGAAGTTTATTCAGTAACTTTTGGTAATGTAAAATACGATACTACTAAACCAGGATTTTTAAGAAAGTACAACTATGATAGTAAAGGAACTATTCATCTAGAAAACGAATTAAAACTTAAATCTATAGATACTATTGGTAACAGATTTACTAAGGGCTTAAAACCTAGCCTTAAAGTTAAACTTTTAGCTGATATTGATTCTGCTTTCATGGCATTAGGATTTACTTTAGGCACATACTCAGATATGGTTGCTCTTGCAGAAAAAGGTGAAATCAAGTCAAACTCAGAATTTGCAGCAGCACTAGCTGCTGCTGTAGTACAAAATGGTCTATTTACTTATTTTAGTGCTGTTGTATGTGGAGTAATAACTCAAACAATCGGCCCAGAATTCCCAATTTTAGGAGCTATAGTAGGTGCAGCCTTTGGAGCAACTGCCGGACACATCTTATCTGCTTTTGCTGGTAATGACTTAGAAATACAACTTAAAAATGTACTTGAATGGTTATTTGATGAACTATTCTAAATAATAAAAAATAAAATGATACCTATATCAAAGACACAATAAAAAAGGGACTATAAATTTGATAAAAGATGATTTCTAAATTTTTTAGAAGTCATCTTTTTTATTGTCCTATCTATAGGTATAATTTTAAAACTTCTCTTATTTTTTTATATTTTTTCTATCCTTTATTTTTAAATAAAAAACATGAATTCCAGTTATACCAAAAAGGAATATCAAAGAAGCTAGAAACATACATAAACCATCAAATACTTCATTTTCTTGTATTTTTTTAGAAATTATAATTCCAAAAGCTACTCCTGCTGAGCCCATACAACTTATTACCTTTTTATCTAACTTTAACTTTCTAAACCCTCTTAGCATCTTATGTCTTATATTTAATATAATTCCTACTACAACCCCTAAATATATTATTATGCTTAACACTACTATTAAATATCCACTGGTCTCATCCAACTTATCTAAAAATATATTTATTGATAGTATAAAATTTAAAATCGAACTAACAAAGAAGCTAATACCTTTATATAAGTCGAATAAAAACTCCAACTTCTCCGGAAATATACATATTATTAGAGCCCAAATATTATAGACAGCTACTATAATTAAATACTTACTAAAACTATAATTAATAGTAATCTCATCATACATATATCTTTTATATAAAATTAATACACAATAATTAAAGATTGCAAAAATAAACATTAATGCAATTGTAACTTTTCTTACCTCTTCTTTATCTTTTTTTCTTAAATAAACTTTCATAAATTGTTTATTTAAATAACGTTTCTTTTTTTCCACTTTTCTCCCCCCTTATTCATTTAAATATTGTAAACTTTGCATAACATAGTATAACCAATCAATAGATAAATTGCAATTTAATGTATATAAGAGAGACAAACGAGGATATATTTTATTGAAAAATATAAGTACCTTAAAAGATATTGAAAAACAATTTTCAAAAAGAGCTGAAATATTTATGGAATCTACTGGACTATATCATATTCCACTTTATAATTACTTCAGTAAAAACAACTATAATTGTTATATTATTAATCCAATACATACTAAGAACTTTGCTAAGCAAAGTATTAGAAAAGTTAAGAATGATAAAGTTGATTCATTGAGAATTGCACAATTAGCACAATCTCCAATGTTTTCAACTAATTCAATTTTTGATGAGCAGACTTTCTTATTAAAGAAACTTTGTAGAGAATATGATTCTCTAGTTATTAATGCTGCCCAAGTTTTTGGTCCCACTATACCATCAACTTCCAGGTTCTTACATGCGCTTTGATAATTCATAATAGCTTGTTTAGTCTTACTACCAAATATTCCATCTACCTCTCCACAGTTCCAATTACCCCCATATGTATTGACCGCTATAAAATTCAAAGCTCTTTGTAAAAGAGTAACATACTCGCCACGTGAACCATATTGTAATACGGGAAACGTCTTCCAATCTTCTCCTAAAGCAATCGTACCTCTCATCGAAGTTTCTACAGCATTAGCCTTTTCTACTATAGAAACATGTCCTTTCTTTCGTGAGGTTCTATACAGTATCATTTATCAGAAAAATATGCACATTCTCCTGTAGGTTTGTTTTTATAATGAGTTCTATTATATATTACTACTATCTCTCCAAATATAGTTGATAAAATCTTAGTTTCATTTTTTCAATTACTTGTTATATAATGTTCATTAGATTAGCTCCTTTCGTATGTTTATTTTGGTAGTTAATTTAATAATAAAATATGGAGCTAATCTCTTTTATTTTTTACAGTAATTTTACACTAAGGTACTTTTCGTTTTCCTTATTTCAGAAATAAGATAAATTCAAGACCAACCTATCTCATATCCTTATTTGCACTAATCTTAACAACTTCTTCTAACGTTATATTGCCATATTCCCCAAGAGCTTCTAAAAGCTCATCTTCATTTAATATTTTTAATACCTTTAATTCATCATCTAAAATATAAAAAGAATTAAACTTATTTTTATCTATTAAATTTAAAACTCTAACTAAATTCAATTTATAATAAACAGATACTGTTTTATTTTCTAAATAACTATATTTAACTAGTTTTCTTCGTTTTCTAAATATGTTTCCCATTAACAAATACACTGTTCTATCCCTTTCTAGGAATGTTGTATATGTTAATAACAAGGCTGCTAGCAATAAGCTAAAATTAACTCTATGTATATAAATTGTTAAATAAAATAAAATAAGCATTGTTATTGATACTCCAAAACTTATGCTTATTAATATATTCTTCGCCTTTTTATACAATAATCTTTTACCTAAAATAACTTCATACAGCCTTATCCCATCTAAAGGATAAGCCGGTAACATATTAAAGAAAACTAGCCCTATATTTATACTAATACTACTATCTAAATAAGAAACATTAAATTTTTCTCTAATTAACCACAGTATTATAAAAGCTACTAAATTAAACAAAGGACCAGATGAAAATATCATCAAAGTTTCTCTATCATTAATGTCATCTAAATCTTTTAATTCCGCCTTAACTCCAGTAACATTTATACTCATGTTATATAAATCCACATTGTACTTTTTAGCAACTATAATATGAACTAATTCATGCAATATGGCCCAGGTAAAACCTAAAAGTATCTTTTTATAAATACACCCTATAACTATCAAAATAACAAACTCTAATAGAAATATCTTTTTGTTTTTTTTCATACAATACTCCTATTATATTGATTTATTTAAACCTTTTATAAACTTGATAAATCAAGCATATCCTTTGGATTCTTTTCACTTCCCATATAAATTATTTTATAAATAACTCCTTTTGATTTTAAGGATTCAATTCTTCCTGTTTTACCTATGGTATCTCCTCTTTTTACTTTATCTCCTTCTTCTACATTAATCTCTGAAATTAAACCATAATATGTTTCTACACCATTTCCATGATCTATAAGTATATATTTATCATCATCTTTAGATAACTCTTTTACAGTTCCATCATAACTTGCAACAACGTCTAAAGCTTCATCTGATACTATAGCTATAGTATTTTCCTTTAGTTTATAATCTTCTACTTTTCCATTAATAGGTGTTATATATTCTGACTTTATTGCATCCTTTAAACTTTGCCCCCCTGTTACATAACACTTAGCTTCATCAACATAATCCAAAATCATCTCTTTATAATTTCCATTCTCAGGTAAATTTATAGATTTTACTGCATCTATCAATTCATAATTATCATTAACCTTTTCTTTAGCTAAATTATAAATATCGTTAGCTTCCTTTACTGGGACAAATTTAACTATAGCTATTAACATCAATAATATACAAGAACCTGATAATTGCCAAATAAATTGTTTTATTAACTTTTGAGGAAAATTATTTTTTAAATTGCTATTTGTAGCTCTTTTAGGTTCATTATATCCACTATCTATTGAACCAATTCTTGTATATCTAGCTCTTGATACACCATTTTTTGCATTGTTGTAGTATCTCTCATATTGTGCTCTATAATCTCCCATCTCTATCCTCCTATAAGTTCTATAGTAAATTATATTTTTAAACACAATAATTTATGAATTCTTTAACAAATATAAAAAAAGAAACTATATAAAGACTTAATCTTAAACATAGTTTCTTTTTACAAATTATATAACTATCTTACTGTTTGTATTAATAACTTAGCTGTACCTATATTAGTTGCTATTGGTACACAATGTACATCACATACTCTAATAAGAGCTGATACATCAGGTTCATGTGGTTGTGCAGTTAATGGATCTCTTAAAAAGATTACAAAGTCAACTTTTCCTTCTGCTATTTTTCCACCTATTTCTTGATCTCCACCATATGGCCCTGATAAATATCGTTTTACATCTAAGCCTGTTGCTTCATGTATCTTTAATCCTGTAGTTCCTGTTGCTATAAGCTCATGCTTTGATAATACTTCCTTATTTTCTTCAGCAAATTTAATAATTTCTTCCTTTTTTCCATCATGTGCTATTAAAGCTATTTTCATAAATTCATCCCCTTAAAAGTGTATTTTTTTCTTTCTCATGCCAATATTCAGAACTATAGCTACTGCCATAGTTATTGTAAGAAGAGAACTTCCTCCATAGCTTATTAAAGGTAATGTGATACCTGTAATAGGTAGTAAACCTATATTCATCCCAATATTTTGTGTAATTGCAAATAGAAAATATGAAACCATTCCTACGCATATTAATGAAGCAAATCTATCCTTTGCACTTCGTGCTATAGCAATCATTCTACTAATTAGCACTCCATATAAGAATAGTAAAAATATTGCCCCTAAAAATCCCCATTGTTCAGCTATAGCTGAAAATATAAAGTCTGTTTGTATTTCTGGAACATGAGTACCAGCATAACCCGGCGCAACATCTGGATCCATGCTTGGATTTGCTCCTGTAAATCCTCCAGAACCTATCCCTATCAATGCTTGCCCTAACTGATATCCTGTGTCAGACTCATCTGAATCTGTACTCATAAACGATATTATTCTTGATTTTTGATGTGGTAATATAAGTCCTGAATTCCATAATATTATCACAGCTAAGAATAAGGCCATAAAACCACCATTTATTATTCTTTTATCTAATCCAGCTATAAATAGCATTCCAAGTACTATAAAGAAACATACCATACTCATTCCCATATCTGGCTGGATTACTATTAATCCAACTGGAATTAAACAATAAACAGCTATTTTAAATAAATTTTTTATATTATTTATCTCATAATCCATCTCATCTATTATCTTAGATAGCATAAGAATTATAGAGAATTTAGCAAATTCAGCTGGCTGAAGTTTCATTACCCCTAGATTAATCCAACCACGAGCACCATTTACTTTTATACCTACACCAGGTATCCATACTAGAATAAGCAGTAACACTGATCCCCAATATATCAAAGGAATATATCTATATAGAGCTCTGTAATCAATAGCTACTAGAAAGTATAAAGCAACCATTGAAATTCCAAACCATATAGCCTGTTTTTTGGCAAAATAAAATGGACTGAGACCATTACTTCCACCTTTAGTCGCTAAATATATATTTAATATTCCATATAGAACCAAACATATTAAAGAGGCTAATAGAGCTTTATCTATATCTCTTATTAATCTAAAATCTAATTTATATCTACTAAAAAAATTTCTTTCTCTATTCAATTGTACACCTCCAATTTATACAAATAACATAATAATTATATATTATTATTGTTTTTTTCTCTATATTAAAACGACAATATACCAAAAAATAATATTTTTTTAATATTTTTTTGTAAGTTGTACTATACGTTAAAGAACACCAAAACATTATGTCAATTAAACCATAATGTTTTGGTGTCCTTCTATTTTATCTTCCTCTTACTCCTTTAATAGGAATATTAGCAACTATAGATGAACCTACCTCCCCTGCAACATCATCACTTTTAGTTACTGCTATTTCAACATCATCTGCTTGAATTTCTATATATTTAGATAGCACCTCTAATATTTCTTTTCTCATATTTTCTAGAGTTTCTGATGGAATTTCACCTCTATCATGTATTAAGATTAATCTTAATCTATCCTTCGCTACATCCTTAGGTTTTTGCTTACCGCCTAAACTTCCAAAAATACCCATTGCATCTATACCTCCTATTTACGCCCAAATAGCTTTTTTAAAGATCCTAAGAAACCAGTTGATTCAGTTCCTAATTCCATTAGAGGTACATCTTCACCAGTAATTCTTTTTGCTATATTCTTAAAAGCTTGACCTGCTTTAGCGCCATCTTCTAATACTATTGGTTCTCCTTTATTAGTTGATACAGTTATATTTTTATCATCTGGAACTACACCTAAAAGTTTTACTGATAATGTTTCTATTATATCAGATACATCTAACATATCTCCTCTTTTAGCCATATCATAATTTAATCTATTTACAACAACTTGATGATCATCTAAACCTTTAGCATCAAGTTTTCCTATTACTCTATCAGCATCTCTTACTGATGTTATTTCTGGATTTACTACTACTACTGCTCTATCAGCTCCTACAACAGCATTTTCAAATCCTTGTTCTATTCCTGCTGGAGAATCTATTAATACATAATCAAATTCTTCTTTTAATTCATTTACTAACTTTAACATTTCTTCAGGACTTATATCATTTTTATCCTTTGTTTGTGCTGTTGGAAGTAAAAATAAATTATTAGAAAATCTCTTATCCTTTATTAATGCTTGCTTTAACCTACATCTTCCTTCTAATGCGTCTATTAAAGTATATACTATTCTATTTTCTAATCCCATTAATACGTCTAAGTTTCTTAGACCTGTATCTCCATCTACAACAACTACTCTCTTTCCTAAAGCTGCTAGAGCCGTTCCTATATTTGCTGTAGTTGTAGTTTTTCCTACTCCACCTTTACCTGATGTAATTACTACTGATACTCCCATTTTATTCTTCCCTCCATAAATTAATATATATATTTATTTGTTAAATAAGGTTCTACAATAATAGCCCCATCTTTCACCTTTGCAACTTCTGGATACTTAGGTTCTTGATAATCATCTGGGGAAATAGTTATTATATTTCCTATCTTAAGTATTTCTGGTTTAAGCGAAAATGCTGCTATTATAGCTTTATTATTTCCATTATTACCTGCAAAAACATTACCTCTTATGCTACCTAATACTATTATGTTTCCTGTTGCATACACTTCTGCACCACTATTTATATCTCCAATAATAACTATATTACCGTGATATTTTATACATTGGCCTCCTCTTACAGTTTTTCTTAAAAACTTTGTCTTTCCTTCGTGTATACCACTAAATACCTTTGGGTCCTTTTCTTTTTCATTTTGTGATATATCTTCAATAATTATTTCCTTAACTCCTATTTTTTCTAAAACTATTTCCTTTAATTTTATCATATCTTTTTCATTTATTGATGATATATCTATAGTTATGTACAATGTTGAATTCTTATAGAATTTCTTACCTTTGGATAATTTTTCAGTAAGCAAAGCTAACATCTCATCAAACCCACCAAATTTACCAATATCAACTATTGCATTTAAACCATTTTTATTGCCTTTTATAATTACTCCACTATTATTCTCCATTGGTTACCCTCCACCAATATTTATGTTTAATGCTATTTTACTTATATCTTTATTATTTTCTAATCTATGTTTTTCCTTATAATTATAACATTATTGATATAAAAAGAGTATCCCAATTCGATACTCTTTTTCATATTTAATGTATTTTATTAATAAATACTATTTATTTTATTAATTTTTCTATTAAAGTATTTTTATTAGTTACCATCTTTTCTATCAGGTAATCCTTCTAAAACATACTTTTTAAATGATTCTGAGATATTAGCATATTCAGGATATTTTTGCTTAATTTCATCTTTAAAATAAGCTTCATAAATCGCTTTTGCAACATATGCAATGTTTCCACCATGACCTCCATCATATGCTACTGCTACAACTGCTATCTTTGGATCATCTGCAGGAGCAAAACTTACATATGTTGCATAAGGTTCTCTACCTACTTCTGTTTGATCTTCTCTAAAGTCTGCAGTACCTGTTTTACCTGCTGTTGAAATCGGAAAATTTGTGAACACTGTAGATGCCGTACCATTTTCTTCATCCTCATTAACTCTTTTCATACCATCTACAACTGCTTTATAATTTTCTGGTTTTATATCAAATTTATCTAAAACTTCTGGTTTAAATTCTTGAACTATATTTCCATCACTATCTGTTATTTTGTCTACATAATGCAATGCATATTTAGTTCCTCCATTAGCTAAAGTAGATATATATTGAGCTAATTGCATTGGAGTAAAAGTATTCATACCTTGTCCAATTGCAGCATAAACTTCTTGAGCAGGTGACTTAACAGAAGTATCTTGAATGATAAATGAAGCTATTACTTCTGCTACAGTTTTTGCTTGAGATTCTATGTTTACGCTTCCTTTTCCTGAACTTTCATAAGCTTGTACATTTGCTTTATATTTAGGTGATAAGTCCATTATAGTTTTTACATCATCTAATAGATAATCTCTTAGGGTACTTACAGATGATATTTCTTTATCAGTTCCAATCTTATCAATAGTATCAGTAATTTTATTCTTTAAAGCTATTTTTGCATCTCTTAAATCATCTTCATCATCTTCACTTGATGAGAAGTCAAAAGGTACAAAATAACGAGTGCCATTATAATTTCCTGATTCAACGCAATCTCTAAGATTATATTTTGCTAATGCTTTTACCTTATTCTTATAAGAAGTAAAATTATATACTGTTCCATAATTCTCTGGTAATTCTATTCCTGTACTTGCTCTTTGATTACTATTAGGATCTACTCCTAGTCCAAATCTCCATGCATATTTTGCTAAAGAGTCTAATGCTTCTACTTTATTATTCATTCCTCCAGCTTGCATAAAAAGTCTATATGCTACATCATAAAAATAGAAGTTACAAGACTTAGCTAATGCTTTTGAAAGATCTAAAGGCCCATGACCTACACCATTTGTTGAATAAATTAAACACTTTGGATTAAAAGAAGCTCCATATATTTCAGGATGTATATTATAAACACCAGTATCATAAATTGTTTCACTTGGAGTTATAACTCCACTTTCAAGACCTGCAACAGCTGTCATTGGTTTAAATGTTGAACCTGGTGCTACTAAACCTTGAGTTGCATAGTTATAAAATGGCTTTGGATATAAATCATATTTATCTGACCTCACTCCATCTTCTATTGGAAAAAGATCATTTACTGTTTTTTGAAGTCCAAATGTATTAATTACACTTTGCCCAAAAGCATCATAATCTGGATCAAAATACTGCTTGTACTTATCATCAGCAATATCTCCCGTAGCAAAATCATTTGGATTATATCCTGGATAAGAAACAGATGCTAATATCCTTCCAGTATTTACTTCTACCGCCACCACAGCACCTCTATTAGCACCTTTATATGCACTTGATCCTACTTTTCCGGCCCTTAAGTTCTCTAAATTGTCCGCAAATGATTTTTCTGCTGCATATTGAATATCCTTATCTATTGTTAAACATACATTATTGCCTGGATAAGATTCTAATTTGAAAAGTTCACTAGTAGTTCTTCCTTTAGAATTCACCTTAACTGTAGTTCCACCTTTAACCCCTTTTAGTTGATCTTCAAAGGCTGATTCAATACCTGCTGTACCTACTAAATCTGTAGAAGCATCATACCCCTTCAATTCATATTTTTCTTTATTTTCAGTATCTATTGAAGATATATAACCAAGTACAGAAGATGCTAAAGTTTTATATGGATATTCTCTAACTGGCTCTGTAGCTACATCTATTCCTGGTAGATCATTAAGTTTTTGCATTAATATAAATGCTGTTTCCTTTTTTAATCCTTTAGCTAATTCTACTGATTTATAACCTTTAAAACTTTGCATCTTCAAAGCATCTTTTACTAATATATAAGTCCTAAGCTTTTCTTCTGAATATTTTTCAAGTAATAACTTAGTAAGTTCTTCTCCTGACATTTTATTATACTTCTTAGTTTTCTCTGCGTTGTCTTTATAATCAGAATCTATTAATTCAATAAGATTATATGATTTAACCAACTCATAAAATACTTCCTTTGGTGTCATCTCTAACAATTTTTCATTAACTTGACTCACTTGATTTTCATCTAAATCTTCTCTCTCATCATCAGTGAATAACTTCTTTTCTATATCCTCGTTTAAACCTCTATCTCTTTTGAATCTAATTTCTTCTGCTTCTCTACCACTTTCGCTTGTAGCTTTAAATTGAAAATACCATTCATTATTTTCATTAAGCTTAAGAATTAAATCATCTTGAAATTCTGCATTATTTTCTTTAAGTAAATCAAAAACCAAATCCATAGTTGAATAAAAAGTTTTATTTGCCTCATCTGTTGTAGTATAAGTCATAACATAAGTTTGCTTATTGGTAGCTAATATATTCCCCTTTTGATCATAAATTTTTCCTCTAGGAGCTTTTTCAGATACAAATTTAGTAGCAGTTGTATCCGCCTTTTCTTGATAATCATCATGTTTATATATTTGAAGATATACTAGTTTTAATGTGATAATTCCAAATATAAATCCCATTATTATAAAAAACATTTTATACCTAGATGATTTTTTTTTCTTTTTTGGTCTATTTACTATCATTAAATTTTTCACCTGCTTTATAATATATGTTTTAATACTTTTATTAGTAATTATACCATTTTTAATTATAGTTAGAAATATAGCGCTTTAAAAGTAATAAATTTGTATAAAATAAAAAGGTTATTAACATTTTAAAATTTAAAATGTTAATAACCTTAAAATATATTTTTATTCTGTTACTTTATTATCTGCTGGTGCACCTACAACATACTTTTGATAAGATTGTGATGAAGCTGTATAATTTGGATACTGAGCTTCTAATATATCTTTAAAATATGCCTCATATACTGCTTTTGCTACTGGTGCTGTAGAAGATCCATGCCCTCCATCATAAATAACACCAACAAATGCTATTTCTGGATCATCTAAAGGTGCAAAACTTACATAAGTTGCATAAGGTGCTCTTGCAACCTCTGTTTGATTTGTTTTTACATCTGCTGTACCTGTTTTACCTCCAGTCTTAATTGGGAAGTTTGCAAATACTCTAGCAGCAGTACCACCTTCTTCATTATTGGCTTTATACATCCCTTCTCTAATTGTTGCTATAGTAGAATCCTTCATTTTTATTGTATCTAAAACTTCTGGATTGTATTCTTCAACAACTTCACCATCTGGAGTTGTAATCTTATCTACAAAATGTAATTTATATCTAGTTCCCCCATTTGCAAGAGTTGATACGTAAGATGCTAATTGCATAGGTGTAAAGTTATTTATACCTTGACCTATTGATGCATATACTTCTTGAGCGGGAGATGTTATTTCTGATCCTTTATCATTTATTACAAACCTAGCTATTACTTCTGCAATAACTTGAGCTTGAGAATTAAAATCTACTGTTGTATTTTTAGCAGCTTCATATGAAGCAACATTTTCTTTATACTTTTCAGAATTCTCCATTATACTCTTAATATCTTCTAATAATGCTTTTGCAAATGCATCAGTTCCTAAAGAATCAGAACCTGTTCCTATTTCACTAAATCTATCATTTATTTTTTTCTTTAAACTAGTTTTAGCACTTCTTAAAGCTTCATTATCATCTTCATTATCTGAATAATCAAAAGGTACAAAAGTTCTACTACCCATATAATCTCCAGATTCTAAATAATCTCTAAGTTCAAACTTAGCATATAAAATAGATTTATTCTTAAATGAATAGAAATTATATACTTGCCCAAAATTTTCTTCTATTTCTATACCAGTACTTATATTTTCTTTACTTTTGGGATCTATCCCTAATCCAAACTTCCAAGCATACTTCGCTAAAGAATCTAATGCCTCTATATCAGAACCTGCTTGCTTATATAACCTGTATGCTATTTCGTAAAAATAATAGTTACATGATACTTCTAATGCTTTAGTAACATCTATTGAACCATGAGTACTATGATAATTAGTATATATTAAACATTCTGGTCCAAATGAAGTACCATATGTTTCAGGGTGAGTATTAAAAATACCAGCATCATATATAGTTTCCCCAGGACTTACTACTCCTGATTCTAATCCAGCTACTGCTGTAAGAGGTTTAAATGTAGAACCTGGTGGAATTAACCCTTGAGTAGCATAATTATAAAATGCTCTTGGATATAAATCGTTAGGATCTGTTCTTACTCCATCAACTATTGGAAACAATTCATCTAAAGTTTTATTTAAACCTCTAGATACTATAAGTTCAGTTCCAAACTTCTCTAAATCAGGATTAAAGTATTCTGCAATCTTTGCACTATTCTCCTCACTTGAAACAGTAAAGATATTAGGATCATAATTTGGATAAGATACTGATGCTAGTATTCTTCCTGTCTTTACTTCTACTACAACTACAGCACCTCTATTAGCTCCTGGATATGGATCTGAAGAAGTTCTTATATTTTCCATAGTATCTACTAAAGCCTGTTCTGCTGCACTTTGGATGTTCTTATCTATTGTAAGATGAACATTATTTCCCGGGTAAGATTCTAGCTTAAATAATTCTTCTACAACTTTTCCTGAAGAATTAACCTTTACTGTTGTTCCACCCTTTACACCTTTTAATTGCTCTTCAAAAGCCGCCTCAATTCCTGAAATACCTATAAGATCAGTTGACACATCATATCCTCTAAGTTCATACTTTTCTTGACTAGAACTATCAATAGAAGACATATATCCTAATACTGAAGAAGCTAAACTATTATATGGATATGATCTAGTTGGTTCTAATTCTATACTAATACCTGGCAAATCACTTTCCCTTTGCATTATTATTAAAGCTACATCTTTATCTATATTATTAGCTAAAGTTACTGTTTTATAGCCTTTATAACTTTGCATCTTTAAAGCATCTTTAATTAGCATATATACTCTTAACTCTTTATATGTATATTGTTTGGAAAGAAGTTTTGTAAGTTCTTCTCCAGTCATATTTTTATATTCTTTTACTTTTTCATTTGTTGGATTTGGATCAACTAAATTTATCAAATTATAATCTTTAACCAGCTGATAAAATACTTGTGTTGCATCTATCTGCATTAATTTATCATTAACTTCTGAAACTTGTTCCTCTGTTAAATCTTCTGTTTCACCACTAAATAACTTTTTTTCTATAGCTTCGTTTAAGCCTCTGTCACGCTTAAATCTTATTTCTTGTATCCTTCTACTACTTGGATCAGAACTACTATATTCAAAATATGGCTTATTATTCTCATCTAATTTCAACATAAAATCATCTATGAATCCACTTCCTGATTCAATTAAGATTCTATTAACTTCATTTATAGTACTAAAAAAATATTTATTCGATTCATTTGTTGTAGTATATGTTAAAGTATAAGTTTGAGTATTAGTAGCTAATACATTTTCATTTTGATCATATATTATTCCTCTTGGAGCCTTTTCTGATACAAATTTCGTTGATGTAGTATCAGCCCTCTCTTTATAATCTTCGTATTTATAAATTTGAAGATATACAAGTCTTGAAATTAATACTGTAAATACTACAGCCATAAGTATTATAAATACCTTGTATCTTGATGGCTCCTTCTTCTTCTTTGGTTTATTAACTATCATTTAAAACCTCCAAGCTCTCCTCATATCGTCTCTATTAAAAGTTTTTAATATAGCCTTATATGTTAAAATCATTAATATTGAATTATAAATTCCAGTTATAAAACTCTTTGATAAATTCACATAAATACCTAGAATATAAAAAATAACAAATATAGCTAAGAATTTAACAATACTAGCCAAAAACATAGTTATTACAGGTACTAATTTTTTTTCTCTCCAAATACCTTCTCCTATTTCTCCAGCTATATAACAAATAACTAAATTTATTAATGAATTTATTCCAAAGCCTGAAAAGAAAAATATATCTTGTAACAATCCGCTTATGACACCAATTACTACTCCTTCTTTTTTGCCATTAATTATTGAATACGCAATAGCAAAAACAAATAAGAAACTTGGGTAACAACCCCTTATGGCTAAAAATGGAGATAAACAATTATCTAATACTAATAAAAAACATGATACTAAAATTAAAATAACCCTCTTTTTCATACCACACCTCTTATTCGTATTTTATTTCCCTTGTATCTTTTGGTGCTATTATAAATAATTCTTCTAATTTATTGAAGTCAACTGCTGGTTGAACTATAGCACTTTTCATAACATTTACTTTATCTTCTTCTACAGAAATCACTTCTCCCACTATTATTTCTTTAGGATAAAGGAATCCAAGTCCTGATGTTACAATCTTATCTCCTTCTTTTACTTCTGAATTCAAAGGTAAATTTGTAACTTTTACTAAGTAATTATTGGATTTATCTATATAACCACTTAATATTCCTGTATTTTCGCTAGTACTTTCTACCTTAACGCTTACTTTTACATTTTGATTTACTATAGGTTGAATTATAGACCAATTACTTCCTACATTTGACACTTGGCCAACAAGTCCATTAGCAGCTATTACAACCATATTTTTTTCTATTCCATCATTCTTACCCTTATCAATAATAAAACCATCTAATATTCCGCCACCTGAATATCCTATAATATTAGTTGCTATATAATTATAGTTATCTCTTTGCTTCTTAAAGTCTAATATACTTCTTAATTCTTCATTTTCTTTTTCTAAGTCAGCATTTTCAGTAAGCTTACTTTTCAATTCACTATTTTCTTTTTTTAATTCTTTATTTTCTTCTCTAACTTCAGAAAAATTTAAAAAGAAATCTACAAAGTCCTTAAAACCTCTATTAATATTATATGCAACTTTTTGAATTGGATTTAAAGCATCCCCTGCAGAACTTCCTAATCCATTTGAATTCTTATTACTTGCCGTAAAAAAAATCAACCATAAAAATGCAACTGACAGCACTATTACAGTAACTGTCAGTTTGTTTTTTAGAAGCTTCATCTAATTATGCTCTTTCTTCTCTACTAATTTTGTCGAAGTCTTCAAGAGCCTTTCCTGCTCCTAATACAACACAATCAAGTGGTGACTCTGCAATATGTACAGGCATATTGGTTTCACGATTTATTAATGTATCTAGACCTTTTAATAAAGCACCTCCACCAGCTAACATTATACCCTTTTCCATAATATCTGCAGCTAATTCTGGTGGTGTTTTTTCTAATGTAGTCTTAATTGATTCTATTATTGAATATACTGGTTCTTTAATAGCTTCTCTTATTTGAACTTCTGAAACTTCTATTATCTTAGGAAGACCTGTAATCAAGTCTCTCCCTTTAATTTCCATAGTGATTTCTTCTTCATCTATCTTATAAGCTGACCCTATTTCCATTTTAATTTGTTCTGCTGTTCTTTCACCTATCATTAAGTTATATTCTTTTTTAATGTAAGCTATAATAGATTGATCTAATTCATCACCTGCAACTCTCAATGATTTGCTAGTTACTATTCCTCCAAGTGAAATTATTGCAACCTCTGTAGTTCCTCCACCTATATCTACTATCATACTACCTGTTGGTTCACTTACTGGAAGTCCTGCTCCAATAGCAGCTGCCATTGGTTCTTCCATTAATATTACATCTCTAGCGCCAGCAAGCTTTGTAGCTTCTTCTATAGCTCTTTTTTCTACTTCTGTTACACCTGATGGATAACATACTATAATTCTTGGACTCTTAAACGAACTTTTGCTTACAGCCTTTTCTATTAAAGACTTTATCATTGTGTGAGCAACATCAAAATCAGCAATAACACCATCTTTTAATGGTCTTATAGCAACAATATTTCCAGGTGTTCTACCTATCATTTGCTTTGCTTCCGCTCCTACAGCTAAAGATTTCTTTGTAACATTATTAATTGCTACAACTGAAGGTTCTCTTAATACTACTCCTTTTCCTTTTACGAAAACAAGTGTATTAGCAGTACCTAAATCTATTCCCATGTCTTTACTACTTCCAAATAAACCCATTTTAATTTTTCCCCTTTCAGTTATATGATTCCTTTTTCTTTTAAACTAATATATTTTTTATCACCTACGATAATATGATCTAATAAATTTATTCCAATTATATTACCACATTCTTTTATCCTTAAGGTAATGTTTATATCTTCACCACTGGGTGTTGGATCTCCCGATGGATGATTATGACATATTATTATTGATGCTCCTCCACTTTTTATAGCTTCAGAGTAAATTTCTCTTGGATGAACTATTGATGAATTTAAAGTTCCTTTAAAAACATCCTTTATTTTTATAATTTTATTTTTAGTGTTCAGTACTAATAACTTTAATACTTCTTGATTTAAGCTTTTCATTTCATTAATTAACATATCAGCAACATCTTGTGGCTTTGATATGCTAATTATTGAATTTGCTCTTAAAGTATTAAATCTTTTAAATAATTCAGATAAAGCTAGAATTTGTGATGCTTTACCTTCCTTTATCCCTTTGATTTTCATAGCATCATCAAATGATATATTTAATAATCCATCTAAGCCACTTACTTCACTTAATATTCTATCGCTTAAAGATAAAATATTTTCTCCTCTTGTGCCACATCTAAGAATTACAGCTAGTAATTCCTTATTACTTAAACTTTCTGGACCAAACTTTATTAATTTTTCTCTTGGTCTTTCGTCTTTTGGAATATTTGAAATCTTAAGATTGTTGTCCATTATTTAACTCCTAAAATAATTTACAACCCCCTACCACCTAATATTTTCAATCATTTCATTAAGCTTATTTAATGGTAATCCTACTACATTGTAATAGCATCCATTTATTTTTTTTACAAATATACCTGCTTTTCCTTGAATTCCATAAGCTCCTGCTTTATCTAAAGAATCACCACTATCTATATAATCATTAATCTGCTTATCTTTTAACTTTGAAAAAACAACATCAGTTTTCACTGAATCTTTTATTATTTTTCCACTTTCTGAATTAATCAAAACAATTCCTGTATATACTTCATGAGTATTATCACTTAGTTTAGAAAGCATATTATAAGCATCTGCCTTATCTTTTGGTTTTCCAAGTATTTCTTCACCTAAAGCAACTACTGTATCTGCTGCTATTATTATAGAAGGCTCTTGTATCTTATTTAAAACATCCTTTGCCTTTCCTATTGCAATTTCTTCTACATATTGAGAAACAGTACCTGTCTTCTGAACTTTCGTTTCATCAAAATCACTAATAATAATAGTAAAATCATCTACAAGTCTACTTAATAGCTCTTGCCTTCTCTCTGAAGCTGAGGCTAAAATTATCTTCAAAATATCACATCCTAAAAGCATACCTTTTATAGTATTCCTTATTATTAAGATTTTAAACATATATCCTTAAAATAATGTTATAACCTTATTCTCAAAAGAGTTAATACTCTTTGTATACCTAGTATAGTTTATCATTTAATATCTACTGAAACAAGTATGTTTACTCAATTATATTCTTTTTAATTTTTTTTTAAGAATTTACTTTTACTTATATTTTATCAAAATACTATATAGTAAATTCAAGGATTCCTTTGAGTTTTCTTTACTATATTCATCAGGCAAAGATTGTATATTATTTTCTAATTCTTCTAGTATATCATCCTTTTCTTTAACATTATTATAAATTTCTTGAACCCATGCTTTAAATTCCTTAGAACTTATACTCTTTACTGATTTATCTTCTAACTTATTTATTACTTTTATATATCCATCTATTATCTCTGCATTTGCTTTATTAGAATCTGTATTTTCATGAATATCACACTTAATTCTAAAAGAACTTATAGATGAAGCATTTAATTCTTCTGTCTTTTTATCAGCATCATCTAAAGTAAATATTCCTGCTATTACTTTTAGACTTCCTGAATCTTCTATAATAAAACTTGTATATTCACTAGGTATCTTTGTAATTGTTGCATCTGCATTTTCTTTATTTTTATATACTCCACATTGAATTATTCCAAAACTTTTTATAATACTTTCTTGTTTTTCACTAATTTCAGCACTTTCATTATTTGTATTTTCCACTTCTATACCGTCACTATCATCTCTTAAAAATAAATTAAAAAAGACCATTCCTATTAATACTGATAAGATAATTGTTGCTAATAACCAGAACAAAAAGTTCCCATTATTCTTTTTCTTATAATCATATCTGGTGTATCTCATATTCTCCCCCCTAATATACCTTTATTTTCATTAACATATCCTTACAATATGTATATTTAAAGTTCTATTTTTTATTCATTATGTAAATTACAAATAAATTAATATTAAGTTGATTTATTTTATACACCTTTAAAAAATCTATCCTTCACTATCTTTTCATTATTATCATATCTTCCTGTTGTGAATTTGGTCCTTCAAAAAAGTTTTTTGATATTCTATCTATTTTAAAATGACATCTTTTCCAAAAAGCTATTGCTTCTTGATTAGTCTCTGCTACCCCTACTCTAATATCTTTGATTCCTTTATCTTGCTCTAGATAACTTGTTAATTCTTCTAAAAGCTTAGATCCTATTCCTTTATTTCTTAATTCCTTATCTATTATAAATAGCCAAATAAAAAATCTACTGTTATCTTCAATTCTTCCTTTTAATATTCCAATCACATTATTAGCTTTATTAATCTTCAAATAAACTTCATCTTCTGTAAAATAATATTCTAAAAATCTTCTATATAATATTTGTGGATCTAAAGATGTACATGAACTAGACTCTCTACAATTATTAATTATCCATTCATTGAGTTCTACTACATCATTTTCATTAATACTTAAAAATTTATAATCTTCATAATTAAAATTTATCTGAATCATAAAAATCACTCCATATAATATACCTTAACCACATTAATAAATAATTCTACAAATATATTATTTTTCCTTTTAGTATATATATTAAAGCACTAACAAATAAAAGCACTACAAAATAAATTTGCAATGCCCTTATAACTTTTATCTATTTATTGAATATTAATAATTATTGTTTATTCTCTTTAGTAATTCAAGAAGATATTCATAAACTCTTTCTGTAGAACTAATTGATACATGTTCTTCTGGAGTATGAGCATCTCTTATGTTAGGTCCAAAACTTATCATATCAAGTTTTCCAAGCTTCTCTTCAAATAATCCACATTCAACTCCAGCATGAAGTGCATATACTATAGCATCTTCATTATACATATCTTTGTAAACTTCTTTACATAATTCTCTTATTTTAGATTCAGGATTAAACTCCCAAGCTGGATATGGTTCTCCTGATGAGAATCTTCCACCTAAACCTTCAGTTATAGTTTTTATTTTTTCTACTAAATCTTCTTTTAATGATGTAACTGAACTTCTTACTGCACTATGATATTCAACTGCATTATTCTTCATACACACAACACCAACATTAGATGAACTTTCAACTAAATCTTTTATATTTCCACTCATAGTATTTATTCCATTTGGATATACATATAATAAATTTATAGTCTTTTTAGAACATTCCTTAGTAAACATTTCCTTAGCATCTGATTCAGATTCCTTTACTATAATTACTACATCTGCATCTGTACTTGCTAATTCTACTTTTAAAGTTTCATTTAACTTAGCTAACTTTTCTTCCATCTTAACTTTATCATTTGCATTTATTGCAACAACAGCTTCTGCTTCTCTAGGAATTGCATTATCCTTAGCTCCACCAGTAATAGATACAAGATTTAAATTAATTTCATTTGATACTTGTTTTAAAGCTCTACCTAAAATCTTATTAGCATTTCCTCTACCCTTATCGATTTCAGAACCAGAATGTCCTCCCTTTAATCCTTTAACTACTATATCAAATAATTTTTCTTCTTTTAAAGCTTCTCTTTCTATATCAATATAAGAAGTAGTTCTTATACCACCTGCACAACTTACTAGGAAGTATCCTTCTTCTTCACTATCAAGATTCAAAAGAATTTTCCCACTTATATGTTCTTTTGATATATTCATAGCACCAGTCATACCAGTTTCTTCGTCAGAAGTTAATAATACTTCTAAGGCTGGATGTTCTATTGTATCATCTGCTAAAATTGCCATAGCATAAGCTACTGCTATACCATTATCAGCTCCAAGTGTAGTTCCTGTAGCATATATATCGTCACCTTTTACTACAAGCTTTATTGGATCTTTAGTAAAGTCATGCTCTGTTCCTTTATTTTTTTCACAAACCATATCCATATGACCTTGCAAAATTACTGTAGGTGCATTTTCATATCCTTTTGTAGCTGGCTTCTTTATAATTATATTTAAAGCTTCATCTTGAATAACTTCTAATTTAAGTTTTCTACCAAAATCAGCTAAAAAATCACTTATTTCTTTTTCATTTTTTGACCCTCTTGGGATGTTAGATATCTCCTCAAAGTATTTAAATACTTTATAAGCTTTAGAACTTTCTAAATTTTTCATTATTTATCTACTTCCTTTCATCAATATGTGTTAATATAAAACTAAGATTAGTCTAAGTATATCACACTGTAAAGTTATTTGTATATTTTCAATTGCTAAATAATAACTTATGTAACTTTTTAAGATAATAATATATACGACTAATTGCAAACATTACTAATTATAAAACTTATAGGAGGGTAACAATTTATGCAAAAAACTAAAATGATTTTCACTATTGGTCCTGCTAGTGATAATGAAAAAATGTTAAGAAAATTTATTGAAATTGGAATGAGTGCTGCTAGACTTAATTTTTCACATGGTACCCATGAAACACACAAGGAAAAAATAGACTTAATAAAAAGAATAAGAGAAGAAATGGATTCCCCTACTGCAATTATTCTAGATATTAAAGGTCCAAAAATTAGAACTCATAACTTTGTAAATGATGGTGTTGAATTAGTAAAAGGGCAAGAATTCTCCTTTATTTGTGGAGAAGAAATTCTAGGTGATGAACACAGATGTTCAATTTCTTATGATATTTTATATAGAGATGTAGAGCCAGGTGGTTCTATCTTAGTTGATGATGGATTATTAAAATTTGAAATTCTTCAAGTAATAGATAAAGAAATCAAGTGTAAAGTAAAAGTTGGAGGTATGATTAAAAACCATAAAGGTGTTAACGTACCTAATGTAAAAATAAAACTTCCTTCTATCACTGAAAAAGATATTAAAGATATAGAATTTGGTTGCAAAATGGGAGTAGATTTTATAGCTGCTTCATTTATAAGAAAAGCTAGTGACGTATTAGAAGTTAAAAGAGTTCTGCAAAAAAATGGTGGAGAAAATATACAAGTTATAGCTAAGATTGAAAACCAAGAAGGTGTAGATAATATCGATTCTATAATTGATGTTACTGATGGTGTTATGGTAGCTAGAGGTGATATGGGAGTAGAAATTCCAATAGAAAAAGTTCCTATAATCCAAAAGATGATTATTAAAAAATGTAAAGCTGCTGGAAAAACTGTAATTACAGCTACTCAAATGCTTGATTCTATGATAAGAAATTCATTACCTACAAGAGCAGAAGCTTCTGATATATGTAATGCTATCTTTGATGGAACTGATGCAATTATGTTATCAGGTGAAAGTGCTTCTGGTAACTTCCCTAAAGAAGCTGCTCAAACTATGGCTAGAATAGCTCAAGAAGCAGAGGCTAATTTAGCATATGATCACTTAATGTATAATCCTCAAGGATTCTGTCCAACTGAATACGCTGATGCTATTAGTTTCTCAACTTGTAGAACTGCACTTTCATTAAATGCAAAAGCTATAGTTGCTGCTACAAAGAGTGGATCTACAGCAAAACTTTTATCTAAATATAGACCAAAATCTCCAATAATAGCTATTACTCCTTACGAAGAAGTAAGACGTGGTCTAGCATTAACTTTTGGTGTTCTTCCTAAAAAATGTGATATGTTCAATACTACTGAAGATATATTAATGGAAGCTAAAAAGACAGTTTATGACTTAGATCTTGGTAGAAAAGGTGACGATATAATAGTTGCTGCTGGTATGCCTACAACTAAGAGCGGTTGCACAAACATGATGAAAATTGAAAAACTTTAATTATTTAAGAAGCTTATAGCTCTAGCAGTTAAAAACTACTAAAGTTATAAGCTCCTTTATTAATAATTAAATTATTCAAACTTAAAATCTTTAAATAATTCTCCTAAAGAAATTCCTTCTTCATCATCATTGTATTGTAAGTATTCCTTGCTCTTTTCATCAGCATCTTTTATACTTAAACTTAACTTTTTAGCTTCTTTATCTACATTTAATACTTTAACTTTTACCTTTTGACCTACCTTTAGTACATCACCTGGTTTTGTTATATTTTCATCAGTAATTTCACTCATGTGAACTAAACCTTCTATGCTAGGTAATACTTCTACAAAAGCTCCAAAACCTGCTAATCTAGTTACTTTTCCTTCAATTACTTCTCCTTCTTTTATTGAATCTCCATGTACCTTCCAAGGCTCTTTTTCTACATCTTTTAAAACTAAAGCTAACCTTTCTTTTTCCTTATCAATTTCACCAATAAATACTTCTACCTTATCTCCTACAGATACAACATCTTCTGGTCTATGAACTCTTTCCCAAGATAAATCATTAAGATGAATTAAACCTTCTATTCCTCCAATATCAACAAAAGCACCAAACTTAGCTAATCTAGTTACTACCCCTGTTCTCTTTTCTCCTGATTTAACAGATTTCCAAATAGCCTTTTTCTTTTCTGCATATTCTTGTTCTTCTATTACTCTTCTTGAAGCCACAACTTTTCTGTTTCTAAAGTCTAATTCAATAATCTTAACTTCAAGAGTTTTTCCTATAACAGATTCAAATTCTACTTTTTCTCTGCTTAATTGAGATCCTGGTATAAATACTCTTATACTTCCATAGTAAGCTACAACTCCGCCTTTTACAGCTTCCTTAACTCTTACTGAAATGATTTCTTCATTATCAAAAGCATTTTGAATATCTTCTTTTTCTGTAATTGCTAAAGCCCTAACTCTAGATAATAATACATATCCTTCACCATCATTAGGAGATAAAACATATACTTCTATTTCATCATCTTTTTTAACTACATCTAATGGATTTAAATCTTCTGTAGTTAACTCTTCTCTAGTTATTACTCCATCAAAAGCATAATTTATATTAACACTTACTTCTTTGTCATTAACATCTATTACTTTTCCTTTTAGAATATCACCTGTGCTTATTCTTTTGACATCATAATTACTTAAAAGTTCACTCATACTATTCATAGTTTCGTTTTCCATTCTCAATACACTCCTATACTATATGTTTTCTTCTAATCTTATTTAATTCACTATAACAATAGTCGATAATATCACTTCTCTTTATTATCCCAATAAATATACCATTATCATCCACTACTGGTACAAAGTTTTGATTAACAGCTAAATTTATCAAACTTTCAATATCAGCATTTATAGAAACACTTTTATGTATTATTCTTCTTGGTATATCACTTACCTTTACACTTTCAGTATTTATAAAGCTTAAATCAGGTGTATTTTTTAACTTCCATAATAAATCACCTTCTGTTAATGTACCTACATATCTTCCTGTCTTATCAATAAGTGGTATAGCTGTATATCCATGATGCTCCATTCTCTCCATTACCTGTCGCATACTAGACTCAACTCGCTCACATACTACTTCATTTTTTGGTGTTAGAAAAAATGCTATATTCATAGTACCCCCCTTATTCTTACAATAAGTTTTCTTTTTATATTAATATTTTACCATAAAACATTACTTTCTGTTAGTTTTCATTTTATATATCTCCTTGGAAATTAATGATATATTATCCCTTCCTTCTTCAATTACTCCCTTAGTATATATATGTTTACCTAACACTGACAAAGAAAAACTCACTATAAATATAATTGATGCAACTAATATAATAGCTATCTTTTTATCTTTTCTCAATTATTCTTATGAACAATATCTCATCCTATGTTTCATCAAGACTTATTCCCTATTGAGTTATTTCTATACCTGCAAGCTTCATAAGATATACTGCATTTTGAGTAAGACTTTTTCCTTTTCTTAATTTATAATCAAATTTTATTTTATTATCTTCGTAATACTCTCTAAAATTATAATTATCAATTTCCTTCATTTCTTCTTCTAAATCACATAGCTCTAAATCATGAGTTGATAATAATCCCATAGCTCCATTATCAGCAAGTTGTTTCACCAATACTGTAGCTCCTGTATGTCTGTCCTTTGAATTAGTTCCTTTAAATATTTCATCTAATAAGAAGAATATTTTTTCTCCTCTTCTACATGCTTCTATTAATATCTTTATTCTCAAAATTTCTGCATAGAATGATGATATACTTTCTTCCAAATTATCTTTTGTTCTCATACAAGTATAAATATTCATCACATTACATTTAAAGCTCTTAGCTGCACAAGGAGCACCTATATAACTTAACACAAGGTTAACACCTATAGTTCTTAAGAATGTACTCTTACCTGACATATTTGAACCTGTTATTAATGTTATTTGCTTTGGTCTTGATATTTCATAAGTATTAGATACAGCTCTCTCTCCTATTAAAGGATGCTTAATATCTTCCCCTTTAACCTCTGCTTCTTCTGATATATCTGGGAAACACCATTCTTCATGATCAAAACTTAAATTAGAGACACTTGAAAGTGCATCAAATTCTCCCATAACTTCAAGCCAATTTTCTACTCTTGAACCATTAACTGATTTCCATTTATTTAAATTCATCATTATAAATACATCTGCAAAAAAGAATATATTTAATATAAAGAAATATGCATTCCCTGCTGAATCTCCAACCCAATCAAGTAAAGATGCTAACTTTTTCATTTCTACTTTACATGAAACATTTGATTCTTCTTTTAATTTACCTTTTAAATTAACTAAATAATCACTTTTAAATTCTTCATCTTCTATTAAAGTTAATAGATTTGCATAAGCTTTTACACTATTTTTTATTGAGTGGAAAAGATTAATTACTTCATCCATATCTTTAGTTAACACTTTAATTACAGCATAATTAACCATAAGATCTAATATTATAAAAGAAACTGGTATAACCTTCATAATAGAAAGTACTATAAATCCCATAGTGATGGCCATAAATAAAATTGCTACAGAAGCTTTTCCTTTATCGCTCTTAGACTCTTCTTTTGACCACTTTACTAAATCATCCAATTCCTCATTCTTTTTCTTTTTAAATGTCCCACCAACATATAATTTTTGTCTCCATTCTACCTTTTCCCCTAATTCCTTAATAGCTTTTTGTTTTTCAACTATTAATTCTTTAGTAGGTAATTTTTTTAAAGAAAGTATTTCTCCAAGCTTTCTTCTACCACTTAAAGTTCTAGTAGTATTTATCATTTGAAATAAAGAATTTTTCCCCACTATATCTAGGTCATTTGCAAAAGCGTGATCTTCTTCCACTAGATCTTGACCTTTATCCTCAAATTCTTTATATTCACCATTTAATCTCTTTAAACCCTTTTCACTAAATTCCAAATTAATTTCTAGAATGTCTCTTTTAGCAATTATTCTACCATGAATTATTGCAACAATACTAAACACTAAAAACGCTATAATTAGAGATATTCCTCCACTCATTAGTCCTTGCGCTTTATACATTTTATAAGAAGCAAACAACCCAATAAGTAATATTATAAGTCTACTCCAACCTACTATATCAATAGTTTTGTTTAAACTTTCTATCTCTATTTTGTTCTTCTTAATATTCTCATTATAAAAATTTTCCGACTTTTTCATAACTAATACCTCTCATTTCATTTTCTATTACTACCATAGCATAATTCTTATAAAATTCCAATATATCCAAATAACTTCTAACTAAATAAAAGATAGATTCAACTTAATGAACCTATCTTTTATTAGTTGTTATATATTACTAAATATAATCCTTTATTTTAAAGCTCCATAAATTTTTTCATAATTATCTTTCATAGCTTCTAAATAAGATTTACCTTCTACTTTAGTTTCTAATGTATAAATAGGAATTACTTTTCCTTCTATAGCTTTCGCTAAAGTATCTGCATCTTTTTGCGATTCGCTACCTTCTGAAAAAATAACATTAATACCTTGTTCTTTACAATAATCTGCTAGTGCAGTCATATCCTTAAAAGTAGTTTCAACATCTTCATTTAAAACACCTTTTATAGCCTTTTGCTCTAAACCATATTCTCTACAAAGGTAAGCAAAAGCTTCATGACTTGTTACAAAGTTCTTTTTGTTTACAGAATCAAATTGTGGTTTATATTCATTATAAAGAGATTCCATTTCACTTATATATTTTTCATAATTTTCTTCATAGTATTCTTTATTATCTGGATCTTTTTTTACTAAAATATCTTTTATGTTTTTACATTGAACCATAGCTTCTTTTAAACTTAACCATACATGAGGGTCATCTGCTCCTTCTGTTTGTATTACATCTACCCCTTTACTTGCATCTATAAGTTCAATATCACCTTCAACTTGATCAATCCATGGTTCTAATCCTAAACCATTGTATATAAGTATCTCTCTATTTGTTAATTCCTTCTTATCAGCTGGAGTAAAGTCAAAGTCATGAGGTTCCATGTTTTCTTTAACTACTGTGTATATATTAACCTTATCCTTACCTATATTTTCAGTAAATTCTCTTAATGTATTTACTGATACAGCAACTTTTAACTTTCCATCATCTTCTTTTGAATTTTCACATCCTATAAATAGCATAGGAATAAATATTATCATTAGTATCATGGTTATTATTTTCTTCATATATTCACCTCTAATTGCATATGATTTGCATTTACAATTTTACTCCTACATGAATGTTTTGTCAACAATGTTATAATTCTATATAATTAACTTTTAAATTATTTTTATCCATAATTTCTTTTTCTAAAGTATGACAAGTAAATATTAAAGCCTGCCCTTTCACCTTTTCATTTATCATAAGTAAAGCTTTCTCTCTTCTAATGTTATCATATTGTACAAAGGTATCATCTAAAATAATTGGTATCTCTTCCTCTTGGAATATCAACCCAACTAAAGCTATTCTTAAAGCTAAATATAATTGATCACTAGCTCCATTACTTAGGTAATTGCCCTTAAATAAATTTAAGTTGTCTCTTACAGTCATTTCATAGTTTTCCCCTAATTTCACTTCTATATACTTATCACCTGTTAAAATTCTGAATATATCTGCAATATTACTATTTAAAGCTGGACCTATATCTCTTCTTATTTCATCAAAAGATTCTTTCATAGTATCTATAGCTATGTCTAAAGCTTTTACCTTATTTTCACTCACCTTAATTTCAGAAGCCATACTATCTAATTCTTCTTCTATTTCAGGCAAACTTCTCTTCCCTATATACCTAGTAGAAATTTTATTTTCTATATCCTTTATATATTTTTCACACTCTAATAATTCTTGCGACTTTTTCTTTTCTTCTTTTTCAATATCATCTTCTGACTCATATTCATAATCATTATTATCATTTATAACATTTTGTAAATCTTTTTTAATTTCCGCTATATTTCTATCCTTTAATAATGCTTTATAAGTTTCCTCCATAGAAAGTAAATTTGCATGTACTTCTTCTTTTTTTCTTATCTTATCTTTATATTCCTTTATATATAAATCTATATCTAAAAGATTCCCAAGATCTAATCCCATAATGTTCAAACTATCTCTTAAGCTATCTTCCTTTAACATTAAAGATTTATTTACCTCTTTAAACCTTGATGTTAAATCAATTTTAGTCTCTTCTACTTCCTCCAACCTTTTATTTAAAGTTTCATAAGCTTCTATAGATTGTACTACTTCATCAATAGTATTACACTTTGATAATTTAATAAGTGAATTAATCATCTCATTATTCTTCACATATTTCTTTTCTTTCTCTTCATATTGTTCTTCTTTTATTATTCTTTCTTTTTCTTTTATCCTTACTAACATTCGCTCTTCATAAGACTTAAATTTAGAATATACATTTATTAATGCTATAAGCTTACTATAATCTTCTACTTGTAATTTTTCTAAGTGCTTGTTTAAAGTATTTTCTAACATCTCAATATCTTCATCAATATTAGATATATCTTTTTTATAGTCTGCTTTTAAACTTAAATTTTTTAGGGAATTAATAAGTTTCCATACAAAAGCTAAAGTTAATAGCAAACTTACTATTCCTACATATATATACGGCCTTCCACAAAAACATAATACTATTCCAAAAACTATAATTAATAATGCTAAAGCTAATTTTACTTTTTCATCTCTTATTTCTATCCTGATATCTTCTTGACTTTCATAACCTTCTGCTATTTTCTTTAAATTTCTTAAGTTAAAATCATATCTGCTTAAAGTATCATTTATACTATCTATATTTTCATCTAGGTATTCAAACTTATTACCTAAAGACTTTTTCTTTGTATTTAAAGTGTCTTTATCTTTTTCTAAAGATTTCTTCAAGTTTTTCATAGAAAGTAACTTTTCTTTTATACTTTCTTGTTCATACTTCAATTTTATCAACTTATTTTTTATATTATCACCAAATAAATCTAAAAACTTATACTTAACTAATTCTTCTTTTATCTCTAATACTTTTTTATCACAATTATTTAATTCATTATTTATTTCTTCTTTTTTATCTACTAATCCTAGGTATACTCTATTATTTTCCTTTAAATTTTCTATAAACGTATCATCTATTATGTCTCCATCTCTTTCAAGATTACTTTTAAGTATAGCCTCTTCCTTTTTTAACTCTTCTGATTTTTTAAGATACTCCACTATCTCTTTATATTCTTTTTTTAACCTTACCTTTTTTAAATATTTCTTGTATAACTCTAATTTTTCAATTTGCTCTAAGATCTTTTTTCTCTTATTCTTCTCTTCTATTAACTTACCTTCCCATTCTAAATTTTCCTCAGAAAGCTTATATCCTTCATATCTCTCCTCTAACAGATTAGAATATTTCTTTTTTAAAATATCTAAAGAACCAGCCCTCCTTGTAGTTACATAGGTTTTTTTTATATTTTCTAATTTCTCAATAGCTTTGCCTACTGGTACTTCATGTTCACCGCAACCAAAGATAGCTGTAATCTTATCCATTATTTCTTCTTCCTTATCTTTAGTTATAGCCACAGATAATTGACCTATATATAACGTTTTTTCAAATGTTGATTTATTAACTCCTAAAAAACTTTTTCCTGGCTCATTATTATTTATATTCTCTACTTCTTCCCCAGTTAAACAGTCTAATACAACTGAAGAATCTTCCTTCTTTGTATTTCCAAAAACTCGTTTTATTATATATTCTCTATTATCATTTTCAATTATAAGTTCACCTAAAATTAAACCTCCATTAAAAGGCATATACTTTTTTCTTTCGCTTTCACCTTTAATTCTCTTACTTGAAATCCCATATAACATAATTTTTATAAAAGATTGTATTCTACTTTTACCAACTTCATTTTCACCATAAATTACATTTATACCTTTATGAAACTTAATTACCTTATTTTCAATTCCTGCAAAACTTCCTATTCTAGCTTCTTTAATAATCATCTAGGTTCACCTCTTCTTCTGCTAAACAAGAAAGTCCTAACTTTAAAGCCTTCTCTAATATTTCTTTTTCTTCTTCTTCCATAGTAGCATCCATAAGATTACTTATTTTAGATGCAAAAATAGATTTAATAGAATATCCCTTAGAAAGTTCTTCTAAATTTACTTTTACTCTTGTTTTATCTATCACCTTACAAAAATAAAAATCTGAACTTAATTGATTATTTAAAACCTCTTCATCTATATTAAATTCTTCACTAACTTCTCCAGATAAAATTATCTTATAAAGATTTTCTTTTCTATTCTCTTCTCTTATAGATTCCTTTATTATTCCTTTAATTTCTTCGTGAGTAAAGCATCCTGTTACATCAATTTTTACTTCTTTGTATATTCTTTTACTAGTTCTTATAAAACTTAGATCTGCTACTCCTTTAGATACAGTTCCACAAATTACACCTTTTTCTCCAACTTCATCGAAACCTCTTCCTTGAGGACAACCACTATAAGCATAAAAAGTACTTCCTATTTTCTTTATACCACTAAAACTATGTCTATGACCTAATGCTATATAATCCATATTACTTTCTTCTATTTCTCTCAAATTAATGGGATTATATTCATTTTCATCATTGGCATTTGCTATTTCTCCATGTAAAACCATAATATTCATCTTTTCTTTATCAGCTTTTATACCTTTTAACATTGAAGTTTTTACGTATTTATTATTAAACGCCCCTCCCCAAACATTTATATCTAAGTCTTCTAAATATACTTTTTCTACATTACCTTTAAATATATAAACATTATTTGGCCAGTTTATAAAACTGTAAAAGGAATTTTTACTTAAAGGATCATGATTACCAGGACTAATAAACACTTTTATATCAGGTATTTCTTTTAATTTCTCCTCAATAAAATATAAAGTTTGCTTATTTACAGTATTATTATCAAAAATATCCCCAGCTAATAACAAGATATCCACACATTTATTTTTAGATATGTTAATAATTTCCGAGAACACTTCCTTTATTTCTTCTTTATTTATTCTACTTTGTTTCTCTCCTATTTCTTTAAAAGGAGTATCAAAATGAAAATCTGCCGCATGTAATATTTTTATAGTTCTCATTTTCTAACCTCCTGAATTAATTACTGTTATAATTTTATCATAATTCCTTATAAATAAGATATTTACAGCATATTTAAATATATATTCTTATACATATATACATAAAAAAAATATATGCATCAAAAAAATATATACATCAAAAAATCAGCATAAGTTTTCTATAAACAAATGCTGATTTTTTTAATATATTTTAATTTCTAGCTTTTATAATATTTTTAGCACCTAAATAAGTAGCTAAAAAATATCCACCATAAATCACCACAATAAATAAGCTACTTATAATTATAAGATCACTCATACTTGATTTAGAGCTAAATAAAACTACTACATCTTTTGATACCTTAAGCCCAACAACTGAATGAATTATACTTACTATAAGAGGAAGTATAAAGTATATTCCTATTTGCATAAATACGGACTTATTTATAGTTTTTTCATCTACACCTATGTTTCTTAAAAGATTATATCTTTCAATATTATTATCTGATTCAGATAATTGTTGAATTGCTAATATAGCTGCTGCTGCAATTATAAAAGTTATTCCCAAATAAAGCGCTAAATAAGCTACTGATATTCCAAGACCTCTAGAATTACTTATTATTTCATCTCTAGATATAAAATAAAATTCACCATCTTTACAGTTACTCTGTAGCTCACTAATAATATCCTCTACTTCACCAATAGATAATCCACTTTCCTTATTTACTTCTATATTTAAAAAAGTATTGCCTGGATTAAATCCACTTACTATTTCATCATTAACTACTAACGTACATAGATTACTTTTCATTAATGTCCCATTAAAAGTATCTGATACGATTTTATCCTTTGATTTTAAATTTTTATTATTAATAGTTATTGCTACATTGTCTTTAGTTATTTCTTTAAGTTTTTGTATCATATCTCCTATATCTGAAGTTATAAGATATTCATCATTTTTCAAGCTTATACTTTCCTTTCCAATCATATTTAATTCTTTATTAAGATCTGATAACTTCATAACTGGTATATTAACATTTTCTTTTATAGGATAATAATTTTTAAGACTTTCCATTAAATCCTCATTTAATAAATCACTATATCTAATATCACTAGAATAAATATTATAATAATGATAATCTGAACAATATTTATTGAAATCAAAATTACTATCCTTAAAGTATTTATAAAAATCTGATCCTAAATAATCATAAACCGTTAAATCATGATGAGTAAGATCATCCAAGTCTTTACTTAATCCTTTATTTATTAAAAGTCCTGCTGATAAACTACATATAGATACAAAAATCATAAGCGAAATACAACTCATTGATATAAATGCTGTATTTATTTTTGAACTTACTTGTCTTAATACAAACATATTAATATCTTTTAAATAAACCTTTTTATTTATTTGAAATAACTTTAGCAAAAACTTTGATAAAGACATAAATAGCAAGAAGGTTCCTAATATCCCTAAAATAACTGATCTAGCTAAATTTTTATCAATACTAGCAATACCTGAATCTAAAACAATATAATAAGCAGTTCCTATACAAACTAAACTCAATAAAAATATAGCTATAGATACAAATGTATTTTCTATCTTTATTTTTTCATTCTTTTTTTCTGCTTTTAATAATGTTATAAGCTTAACTCCCTTAATTGATTTAGAGTTAAATATGGCTATAATAATATAAATTATTGCAAAAGAAATTACTGTTTTTATGCAAGCTTCCTTAGAAAATATAAATACAAATTCTTTTAAAGATACTTCAAATAAACTTGCTGTAAATAAAGATAACAAATGAGAACCTATAATTCCTATGATTACTCCTAAAACTAAAGACATAAATCCAATAATTATATTTTCTAAATAAATAATTTTAGATATATCCCTCTTTTCCATACCAAGGAGCATATATACACCAAATTCTTTTTTTCTTCTTTTATATAGATAATTATTAGCATATATAATTAAAAACCCCACTACTATAGCTATAAATTTAGAAGCTACACTCATAATTTTTGAAACTATTAAAAAAGCATTTTTTGAAGCATCACTTAAATCCAATAAAACCTTTTGCGATTCTATAGAATTTGATATATAAAATAAACTTATTGAAAATATAAGAGTTAAAAAATATATAGTATAATCTTTAAAGCTCCTTCTCATATTTCTTAAAGATAATTTAAAATACATCTTTATTTTCACCTCCAAGAAGAGTTACAACTTCGATTATCCTATTAAAATATTCTTTTCTACTATCATTTCCTCTTATAATTTCATTAAATATCTTCCCATCCTTAATAAATAATGTTCTTTTAGAATAACTTGCTGTGAAAGCATCATGAGTTACCATCATAATAGTAGTATTAAGGTCATTATTTAATTTTTCTAACGCCTCTAATAAACTTCTTGCAGACTTAGAATCCAAAGCTCCTGTAGGCTCATCTGCTAACATAAGTTTGGGATTAGTTATTATAGCTCTAGCTGCCGCTACCCTTTGCTTTTGTCCTCCTGACATTTCATAAGGAAACTTATTTAAAATACTTGCTATGTTTAGCTTCATTGCAATTTCTTTAATCTTCTTATCTATATTAGAAGGATTCTCCCTACTTATAGTTAATGCTAGTGCTATATTTTCATATGCATCTAATGTATCTAATAAATTAAAATCTTGAAATATAAATCCTAATTCTTCACGTCTAAAACTTGCTAATTTCTTATATTTAAGTTTTGTAATATCTTCATCTCCTATAGTTATGTTTCCTGATGTTACTGTATCTATAGTTGCAATACAATTTAATAAAGTTGTTTTTCCACTACCTGAAGCTCCCATTATAGCTACATATTCACCTTTTTCTACTTCAAAAGTAATTCCGTTAATAGCCTTTGTAATATTCCCTTTTTTGCCATAATATTTTTTTATATTATCTACCTTTAAAACTCTAT
The DNA here is from genome assembly GCA_934755305.1 of uncultured Clostridium sp. Lineage (GTDB taxonomy): Bacteria > Bacillota > Clostridia > Clostridiales > Clostridiaceae > Clostridium. Next base: position 70,322 of record CAKVLD010000008.1, read on the forward strand.
CTCTCATTGTTTTTCCTCCTAAACTTTATATTTATATACTATTATTTTTAAAGGAGGACCTCCATTTATCTATATAACATTAACCTTACACTTTTGTAATATAACTAATCATTAAATATAGTCATACCATTTTGAGGTAATACTATAGATACTTTTGTACCTTCACCTAGGTTTGAACTTAAATAAATATTTAATCCTAACTTTAACGCAAGCTTTTTTGATAAATATAATCCTATTCCTGTAGCCTCTTTACATTGTCTTCCTGTTACTCCTGTAAAACCTTTATCAAAAGCTTTTAATTCTGACTTTTCATCCATCCCTTGTCCATTATCTACAATAGAAAAAACTATTGCATGTTCTCTCTCTTCAGCAATGAACCTCAAAACATTTTTTTCCTTATCAAAATATTTTATTGAATTACTTACTATCTGATTTATAATAAAACTCAACCATTTTCTATCAGTATATATCTTATGATTTAAATTCACCTTTTCTATTGATACTGATTTTTCTATTAAATATATAGAGTTCTTTCTTAAACTTGCATTAACTATCTGTTCAAGATTAAGTTCTTCTACTATAAAATCTTTTTCTACTGATGAGCTTCTAGCGTAAAATAGTACTTTTTCTATATACTCTTCTATCTTCTTTAATTCTTCATCTATACTATCTAGTATCTCATCTCTATGATTCTCTATTATTAATTTTGAACTAGCAATTGGAGTTTTTACCTCATGCACCCAAAGCTCTATAAATTCTCTATAATCACTATTTTGTTTTTCTAGTTCAGAAATTTTATCATTCATAGATTTATTACATTCACATAATACGTTATATATCCTCTTATTTTCAATAGAATCTGGTTTACTTATAATTTCACTTAATAAATATTTTTCATCTAAGTTATCTATACTATCTTCTAGCTCTCTTATAAAATTATTACTTCTTTTATAATCTAAAAAAAATATTAAAAAAATCAAAATATTAAATGAAAATAAAGCTAATACTATAGCATAAGTACTTACTTTTAACTTTGAAAATAATAAGTATATAATTGACGTTATAAAGATATCCATAATTATCAGTAAAACTCTTTCTTTAAAGAAACAAATTAAATTCATAATATTATATACCCTTGTCCTCTCTTAGTCTGTAACATATCAGATACTCCAATAGATTCTAACTTTTTTCTAAGTCTATTCACATTAACAGTAAGAGTATTATCATCAATAAATTCATCAGACTGCCATAAAAAATCCATTATTTCATTTCTTGATACAATAATTTCTTTTTTCTTTAATAATAAATTTAATATCCTACTTTCATTTTTTGTAAGCTCTACCTTTTTATCTTCATAACAAACTGTACTTTGAGCTAAATTAAGGTTTACTCCCTTATATGATAAAATTTCACTTTCATTATTATGGTATGTTCTCTTTAAGACTGAAGATATTCTAGCTAAAAGAATTTGAGTATTATATGGCTTAGTAATAAAATCATCTGCTCCTAAATTCATACTCATAAGTTCATCCATTTCACTTTGTCTGCTTGTAACTACAATAATCGGTACATTAGATTTTTTTCTTATTTCTCTGCAAACATAATACCCATCAAACATAGGTAAATTTATATCTAATAATATTAATTGTGCTTCTGCGTTTAATGCTTCTATAACAATGTTTTTAAAATTTTCCGAATAACTACAAGTATATCCATATCTATTTAAAAATATAGCTAACTCCTCTCTGATTTTCTTATCATCTTCTATAATAAATATTTTTTCCATATTAACCCCTTAACTTATGTATTTAAAAACTTAATACTTATTTTTATTTAATTTTATCATAAATACCATTATTTATTATGTAGTATATAACTTTATATATATCATTTTTTCATTGACTCACTAAAAACAGTTTCATCTTAAGCAATAAGTTAAGATAAAAAATTTAGAACAAGTCAAAAAGAGGATAACTTTAGTTATCCTCTCTCCTTTTGGTATAAGAATACATTCTAAGCTAACATTTCTGGTGGTGTAATTCCCATAATGATTTACTTCCTTAGTAAGTTCAGTAGGTGTTTTAACTTTACTTTATCTTACTTTCGTATTCTTCTACCATTCTTTTTACCATTTCGCCACCTACGGAACCACATTGTCTTGAACTTAAGTTTCCATTATAATCTGAAAATGGTACTCCTAGTTCTTGTGCTACTTCATTTTTGAATCTGTTTAAACCATTTTTTGCTTCTGGAACTAATGCTTTGTTGTTTGACATTGATAATCCCTCCTCAGGCTTACGGTTTTTTGCAAGTTGTTTTAAACAATCTGTTTAATTAACTTACACTATTATATTGTCCTTATTGAAGTTTTATATTCCTAGTAATTAATTCCCTTAAAGATCACATATGGAAATTATTTTTTGCAAAAAAAAAAGTATTTAGATTAATCTAAATACTTCTGGCAGGGGCAGTAGGACTCGAACCCACAACCAATGGTTTTGGAGACCACTACTCTACCAATTGAGCCATACCCCTAAGATATAATTATCTTATCATATCTTATTATATCTTGTCAATATTATTTTAAAAAGTTATTTTACTTTTATTGTATTTAATGTTTTTAGTAATTGATCATATGTTGTTGCAGCACAAGCTTCCGGCGTTGATTTACCTAATGCAATCTCTTTTATAACTTCTTGACAAATTTCTTTTATCAATGAATTTTCATAATATGGACTAAGTAAAATATCTGTCACATTATCTTTATTTTCATTAGTTGCTACTTCACTAGCTACAAAGACCTTTTGATCTAATAAGGTTTTATAAAAGTTCAACAATTCTCTTATATCATCTTGAGTATAATTTAAATTATAAAACCCCTTTCCATCCTTTGAGTAATTTTCAAGCCAATCATAATTTATTTGCATTAAATCTGGTTCATCATTACCAGCAATCTTCATATTCATTCTTTTCTTAAATCCTGCCCATTCTCCAAATTGTTCTTTTACTTTAATATTAGGATATTTGCTCTCAAATAACTTTATAGCTTCCATAGTTTTATCATATCTATTTTCATCCCCCCACCATGAAAAGCTAATAGTTACTTCATCTTTATTAGTTTCCTCTACTTTCCCGCAAGATATTAAAGTAAATAGCATTAAACAACTTATCATTAATGATAAAATTTTCTTACTCATAAGCAATCACCTCTTTTACTCCTCTACCTTAAATCTATTTATACTATTTTCAAGTCCTTCAACTGTTGAACTTAACTTTTCTGCTCCTTTTTCAAGGTTCTCTGCATTAGCTGTTTGTTCTTCTGTTGCAGCTAAAACTTCTTCTGTATTAGCTGAAGATGTTTCAGTAACTGACTTAATATTATTTGTAGCATTTAAAGTAACCTCTTTTTGTTCATCTATTCCTTTTGTAAATGAATAAATTACATTTAACTGATTACCTATTTTTTCTGTAGCTTTAATTACATTTTCAAAGGAACTGTTTGTAAAATCTACTGCATCTCTTTGTTCTTCAAATGCTTTTTTAGAAGTTTCAATAAGATTAATAGCTGAACTAGCCTTATAATTAATATTCTTTATTACTTCATACACACTACTTGTAGAATTTTTAGATTGTTCTGCTAATTTTTTAACTTCATCTGCTACAACTAAAAAACCTTTTCCACTCTCTCCAGCACGTGCTGCTTCTATTCCAGCATTTAACGAAAGCAAATTAGTTTGTTCATTTATGTCTTCTATTATATAAATTACCTTTTCAACTTCCTTAATACTTTCTACCAATTCTGCTATATGTTTATTAATATCATCCATTATAATATTAGTATTATCTGTTTTATCCCTAAGTTCTTTTACTACTTTTAAAGAATCGTCTCCTATTTTCTTAGTATCTTTAGATATAGAATTTACTGATTCTACATTAACAATTATCTTATTTATACTCTTTGCTAGACTATCCATAGTTTCAGATGTACTCTCTAATTCATTTACTTGTTCTAAAGTACCTGAAGCAATATCTTGCATTGCTGTAGAAACTCCATTTGAAATTTCATAAGTTTGATTAGACATATACTTAATATTTTCAACTTCATCCTTAACTACATCAACAACTGATTTTGTACTTTTAATCAATTCATTAATTTGACTTATCATATTGTTAAAACTAGTACATAAAACATCTATTTCATCTCCTGTACCACTTTCTTGTACTTTGACAGTTAAATTTCCATTTTCAGCCATCTTCATTTTATCCACTAATCTATTTAGTGGATTAGTTATTTGTTTAGATAACTTATATCCTAATAAACTTGTAAAGACGATACAAACTAAAGCTACTACAGTTGTAAATATACCTGTTATAGAAATTTCCTTCAAAATATACTCTTTAGGTATCTCATTTACTATACTCCATCCATTTTCACATTTATCATATAAAATCAGATTATCATCGACTTTAAAATTTTTAGTGGTTTCATTATTTATTTTTTCCGCTATGTTACTACTTAATTTTTGTCCTAACTCTTCCTCATTTGTTGAAAAAACTACAGTATTATCTTCGTTACATAATCTTACTGTAGTATTACTTTCATCCTTTAACTCATCAAATATTTCTCTAAATTCAGTAGTATAAATAGATGCAAATATAACAGCATTATCATTTACCTTTTTTACAAAGAAAAATCAAAAAAATTTTCCATTAAACTTATAGATAATATATACTCATTTATTTCATCTTCTTGCTTTTGCTTTTCATAAGCTTCAAATTGAGTGTTTTCTGGATTATAAGTCATAATGCTATCTTCTGCAAAAATTAATGATACGGAATCTTCTATGGTTTCTAAAAAATTATTAATAGCTATTTTAGTTTGTTTACTAGATCTAGTTGATAAATTAATTATTTTTGAATTTATAATCCTTTTTGTATTTGCATATGTAAGAGTCGATATAGTAAATGAAGGTATAGCCACCAATAATACGCAAAATATAACCAACTTAAATTTAAGAGACTTCTTGTCTACTTTCATAATTTTCGCCACCTAACTTAATTTTTTAACACGTGTGCAAAACTTTGTAATTTTACAAAGTTATACTTCATTCTATTGTCGTATGCTTTTTTATAAAGTTTACAGTAATGTAAAAAAATATATATATAATCTCAAAAAAATATATCTCTAAACTATATTTAGAGATATATTTTTTAATTATCTTATAAAAACTAGATTCTTTCAGCAACTATCTTATTAATTATTTCTATTCTATCTTCACCTAAAACTCCAGCTATCTTTCCTTCTATATGTCCATTCTTATAAACACCATTAGCATCTACTATCTTAAGTATCTTTGAAGATAATTTTTCATATGTCATTAAATCATCTAGATATAAATCCACTAAATCTTTTAAGCAAGTTGCTAGTTCTCTTGGGTTTTTATAAACTGCTCTCATAATAACTTTTAACCTTTCTTAACATTAATTGTATTTTAAATATCTACTATTATATGATAATATTTTCACTTTATCAATAATATTTGCATATTCTATACAATATTATGCTAGAAGTTTTATTTTTCTTATTTTACTTTTCATAATATACATTTTTCAACTTAATTTAACTATTTATTTTCTTCAATAAGCTTTTCTATTTCATGTTTACATCTAGCGCCACAACATCCACCAGTACCTGCACCAGTCTTTTCTTTTATTTCTTCATAAGTTACATTTCCTTCTCTTATAGTTTCAATTATCTTTTCCTCTTTTATTCCTCTGCAAAAACAAACTTTAGTCATAAATCTTCTTCCTTTTATTTTTTATTTTTTCATTTTTAATTAAACAATAATAATTATTCTTTGTCAAATATTTTCTTTTCTTTCTTTTAGTTGTATAATTTTACATATATTATATATTGTAGGAGAAAGCTTATGAGTACTTATTCATTTTTATTAGTTGACTTTATTAGTGTAATAGTATTATTTACTCTTTTAGTTTATTCAAAAAAAGATTTAAACTTAAATATAGATAATACAATAAATAAAATACATATCTTTGCACTATATCTTGTTATCGTAATTATTATATTTAAAATTTTTATCTCTATATTATCCATGTATAGTTATAACTTTTTAATTCCTATTAATAGATTATTTAATTCAATAATTATAACTATATATCTTTTTGTTAAACTACTTTATGTTATGTATATATGTGAATGGTTTAACGTCAAATATAACATATATGTATTTTTAGCACCAAGTATATTTAATTTACTATTATGTATCCTTAATTTTAAATACGATATATTATTTAAAATTAATATATACAATTTTTACAGTAGAGAATCTTTCTTTTTAGTACCTTTTTTTATTTCTTTAGCATACTTACTATATGCATTAAATATACTAAAAAATAATGCAAAATATATTTCTAAGACTCGTTTAATAAGCTTTTTTTTGCATATAACTCTAATTATTTTAACTGATATATTGGATAAAATATTTAATATATCTTTTTTTATTTCTCCAACATTAACAATATCAATTGTAATAAATTACCTAATAATACATAGAAGTCTTCCATATTACAAGCCACGTTTAAATTGTTATAATAAAAAAGCTCTTTCCAAGGATTTATATAAATATTTTTATAATAAAGTTGAATTTACAATGATATTTTTTAATATAAAAAAATTCAAATCTATTTCTAACTTACTTGGAAGTTCAGCATCTAATGAATGTATTCTAGATTTTGTTCATGCCCTATTAGTAGTCTTTAAAAATCTAGGTACTATTTTCCATTTATGTGATGATAAATTTATAATTATAATAAAAAACAATGATAATGATAAAGTTTTAGAATTACTAAGTGAATTAGATAAAAAACTTGAAGCTTACAATAAAGAAAACATGAAACCTTACTTATTAAAATATCATTATAAATCAACTTTTTTTAAATTTAACTAATACAAAAAATGTTGATAATTTTGCATAAAATTATAATTACTAAATCACTAAAATCACCTATTTTAAAAATAATTCATATTTTATATAAGATTATGAATTTATTTGAAAATTAGAAAAGAGGATTTAAAATGTGTGGAATTGCAGGATTTATTAACTTTACTAAAAATATCTCAAAAGACACCTTTATATTAAAAGATATGGTTAATGCACTAGAAAATCGTGGACCTGATTCTTCGGGGTATTATATATCACAAAATGTACTTTTAGGACACCGCAGATTAATAGTTGTTGACCCTATAGGCGGAAAACAACCTATGATAAAAAAATATAACAATAATGAATATGTGTTAGTTTATAATGGAGAATTATATAATACTGAAGATATTCGTAAAGAACTTTTATTTAAGGGTTTTACTTTCGATTCTTACTCTGATACTGAAGTAATACTTACTTCATATATTGCTTGGGGATTTGACTGTATAAAAAAATTTAATGGTATATTTGCTTTTGCTATTTTTGATAAAAATAAAAATACTATTTTTTTAGGTCGAGATCCATTTGGAGTAAAACCACTTTTTTATTATATAAAAGATAACACATTTATTTTTGCTTCTGAAATAAAATCTCTTCTAAAACATCCTTATATAGAACCTATATTAGATAAAGACTCATTAACAAAATTATTTGCTTTAGGACCTGCTGTCCCCCTTGGTAGTGGAATATTAAAAAATATTCAAGAAATTCCACCTGCTAATTGCATTATTTTAACAAAAAGCTCATTAAAGCTGTACGAATACTGGAAACTAACTCCAAAGGAAATCACCGAAGATATTCCTACTATTATAGAGCATACTAGAAATTTATTAATAGATTCTATTAAAAGACAATTAGTTGGGGATGTACCTCTTTGTACTTTTTTATCTGGAGGATTAGACTCTTCTGCTATTACAGCTATTGCAGCAAATGAATATAAAAAGAAAAATAAAACACTTACTTCCTATTCTATAGATTATGAAGATAATGATAAATATTTTAAAGCATCCTTTTATCAACCCACATCAGATCAATACTGGGCATTAAAAATGGCAAAGTTCCTAAATACAAATCACATTACTATAACACTAAATCATAGTGATTTAGTAAAAGCTCTAAAGGATGCAACCTTAGCACGTGATCTTCCTGGTATGGCAGATGTTGATTCTTCCTTATATCTATTTTGTAAAGAAATAAAAAAAGATTTTGTAATAGCTTTGTCTGGAGAATGTGCTGATGAAATATTTGGAGGTTACCCTTGGTTCACTAATCCAGACTTAAGGTGGTCAAATACATTTCCTTGGTCTAGATTTATAAATGATAGAATTTCTATTTTAAATAATGACTTGAAAAATTTAAAGATTTCAGAATATGCTAATGAAGAATATTTGAAAACTTTAAAAGAAGTACCTCATTTAGATAATGAATCAAAAGAAGATTTTAGAGAAAAAGAATTATCTTATCTAAATCTTAAATGGTTTATGGTTACTCTTTTAAATCGTAAAGATAGAATGAGTATGGCAAATAGCCTTGAAGTAAGAGTACCTTTTGCTGATTATAGACTTGTTGAGTATGCATTCAACCTTCCTTCTAATATAAAATTACTTGATGGTAGAGAAAAAGGGCTTCTTCGTAAAGCTCTAGAAGGTATCTTACCAGATGATATAGTGTATAGAAAAAAGAGTCCTTATCCAAAGACTCATAATCCTATCTACACAGAACTTGTTTGTAACATTATGAGTAATATTTTATCTGATAATACTTCACCTATCTTATCTCTTATAGATAAGAAAAAGGTTACTGAGATAGTAAACACTAAAGGAAGTTCTTACAAAACTCCTTGGTATGGCCAATTAATGACTGGCCCTCAACTTATAGCTTATTTAATACAAGTTAATACTTGGCTTAAAGAGTACAATATAAAAATTGAATTATGATTTATATAAAAAGTGAGAATCTAAAATTTATAATTAAAGTATAAATTTTAATTCTCACTTTTTAACCTATATATAATTTCTAACCTTAACTATTTTTCCATTTTTACAATATACTCTAGGAATTCTTTGTTTAATCATACATAGAATTTCATAATTTATTGTTCCTAAAAGATTTGCCATATCATCAGCATCAAATTTCAAGTTTCCCTCTGAACCTAAAAGTATTACTTCATCTCCTACTGATACTTCTCCAATATCAGTTACATCTACCATACATTGATCCATACATATATTTCCTACAACATTTGCAAGTTTTCCATTTATAATAACCTTTGCTTTTTTGCTTAAAAGTCTTGAATAACCATCTGCATATCCTATTGGAATAGTTGCAATTTTAGTTTTTCTACTAGTCTTAAACTTCCTACCATAACTTACATACATACCTTCATCTAATTCTTTTACATGAGAGACTTTTGTTTTTAATGTTAATGCCTTCTTTAAAGGTAATCTATCCTTTTTTACTTCATCTGATGGATAATATCCATAAAGTATTATTCCTGCTCTTACTCCATCTAAATATGTTTCTGGCAAATCTATAATAGCTCCACTATTAGATACATGTTTAAATGGAATATTAATATTCCTCTTCTCTAACTCACTAATTACAAATTTAATCTTATTAAATTGTTCATAAGTATATTCTTTATCCTTTTCATCCGCTGTAGAAAAGTGAGTAAATATACCTGTTATTTCAATTCCTTCAAGCTTCCATATTTCTTCAATAATATTTATACTATTTTCATTTGGCAAAAATCCTATTCTACCCATTCCTGTATCTATGGCTATATGTATTTTTGCTCTCTTTCCTAACGATACTGCTATATCTGATAACTTCTTTGCATAGTCTAAATCATATACTGTTTGTTCTATTAAATTATTCACCAATAACTCTCCATATTCTAAAGGTGTATAACCTAATATTATAATAGGTGCTGTAATGTTATTTCTTATAAGTTCTTGAGCTTCGCTAATCATTGCAACTGCTAATTTTTTAGCTCCATTTTCTAATAATGTTGGAACTATATCTACTGCGCCATGTCCATATGCATCTGCCTTTACTACTGCCACTATATCTTTATCTTTAGATATTTTTTTTATATTTTCTATATTAAACTTAATAGCATCTAAATCTACTTCTGCCCATACTGATCTCATAACTGTATCCATAACTTTTTACGCCTCTTCCTACTATCTTAATATATTAATATTATATGAAAATTTTATTACCAAAGAAAAGAACCACTACTATTTCTTTTCTATTAATTAGTGGTTCTAACTATTTTTTAAATTCATTATTCTTTTTGAAAATACAGTAACTAATACAACAATAGCTATTGGTATAATAAATTTAATCGAAAAAGGATAGGCTAAGTTTTTTCCTATTACTGAATAACATAATGTTTCTGGTACCACACCTAATAAAGATGCCATAATAAATGCAAAGAAACTTATATTAGTAAATCCACAAGCATAACTTAAAGGGTCATAAGGAAGTATAGGTGGTAATCTTAAGAAAAATAATATCTTAAATCCATTGTTCCTCATATTATCATCTAACTTCATAAACTTATTTCCTATTAACTTTTGTACAAACTCTTTTCCAAGAAATCTAGCTAAATAAAATGCAATTGTTCCTGATACAAAGAAGCCTACCATTGAAATTAAAAATCCTTTTATTGGACCAAATATAATTCCTCCAACTATTGCTACCACATTACTTGGCATAACTATAATAAAAGGTTTTAATGCATATATGCCCAAAAAAATTATTGCAGCAAAAGGTCCTTTAGACCTAATAAAATTTACTATTCTTTCTACCCTTAAATTTTGTATTAAATTCCAATTTTTAATTATTAGTATTAATGATATTATCACTAAAAACATAAATACAAAAAATTTAATAGCATCTTTCTTATCACTTTTCTCCATTTTTGCCTCATCTATTTATTTTCTATTTTACTTCTTTAGTTATACTTCTCAAAAATTCTCTTTCTTCCCCGTTTAAGTATGGTGATATCTTTTCATATACTTCTTTATGGTATGAATTAAGCCAATTCTTTTCTTCATCATTTAAAAGTGTTACATCTATTCCTTCTAAATCAATAGGTACATATGTTACAGTATTAAACTTATAGAACTCACCCATTTCTTTATCTGAAGATAGTCTTTCTACCACCATAATATTTTCTGTTCTTATACCATGTTTACCCTCTTTATATACTCCTGGTTCATTAGTAACTATCATACCTGGTTTTAATTCTATATCATTTCCTTTTGGTCTTATACCATGTGGTCCTTCATGTACATTAAGATAGAAACCTACTCCATGTCCTGTACCACATTTATAATCAATTCCATATGTCCATAAAGGTCTTCTTGCAATAGAATCCAAGTTAATTCCTGTTGAACCTTTTAAAAATACTGTTGATGCAAGATTGATATGACCTTTTAATACAAGGGTAAAGTCTCTCTTTTCTTCTTCAGTCAACTTGCCTAATACAAAAGTTCTTGTAATATCAGTAGTTCCATCTAGATATTGAGCTCCTGAATCTATTAATAACATTCCTTCATTAGTTAATGTTCTATTACTTTCTTTAGTTGCTGAATAATGCATCATAGCAGCATTTGACTTGTATCCTGCTATAGTATTAAAACTTAATCCTTTAAAATTTTCTCCTTGAGATCTAAATTCTTCAAGTTTATCAGAAGCTGAAATCTCACTAATTTCAATTGAACCTATATTTTCCTTAAGCCATTTTGTAAACTTAACCATTGCTACACCATCTCTAATTTGCGATTTTTCTATATTAGCAATTTCAATTTCATTTTTTATTGCTTTTAAGGTTGTTGTTATATTTAAATGATCTATAACTTTAACATTTTCATTTATTAATGAGAATAGTTTTGCACTAACCTTAGCACCATCTATTATAACAGACTTCTCTATTTTTTTTACATCTTCAAATATTTCTAAATATTCCTTTAATGTAACGCCTTCTTTTTCTAAAGTAGATTTTACCTCTGGTAAAACTTTGTTAGAATCTATATATAATATAGCTTTATCATAACTTATCATGGCATAAGATAAACATACAGGATTATAAGCAATATCATTTCCTCTTATGTTGAATAACCATGCTATATCATCTAAAGAAGTTATTATATAATTTTCTCCATTTAAGGCTTTCATCTCTTTTCTAACTTCACTTATCTTTTCTTCTGTAGACTTACCGGAGAATTTAATATCATGAATAAATATTTTATTCATAGGAAGTTTTGGTCTATCTTTCCAAACTTCCTCTAATATATCTATATTCATATCTATATTAAAATTATTCTTTTTAGCTATATTTTTATAATTTAAAAATTCATTTTTTGAAATTACTTTTCCATCAAAAGCTAATGTTTCATTAGCTTTAACATTACTTTCTATCCACTCTTCTAAAGAAGGATATCCTTCTGTTCTCATTTTCATAAGTTCTATTTTTGAATCCTTAAGTTGATGCTCTGCTTGTATAAAATAACGTCCATCAGTCCACAAAAAAGCTTTTTCTTTCCCTACAAGTAAAGTACCTGCTGATCCAGTAAATCCAGAAACGTACGCTCTCCCTTTATAAGCATCTGGTACATATTCACTTTGATGTGGATCTGCACTTGGAATTATGTAATAGTCAAACTTTAATCTTTTCATTGAATCCCTTAATTTATCTAACTTATTCATAAAAACCTCCCTAATTTATTCATTCAATACTAGTATAATGCAACAAATACTTATTTAAAATAAAAAAAATATGAAATAAAAATTAATAAATTCTTATTTCATATTTAACATGTCTTTAACTTTTTAAATTTTTATATTTTTAATAAATTTTATAGCTATAAGAAATACAATTTATTTATTATTTTTGCAATACTCCTCAATAGCTAAACTTATAAAATCAGCTAATCCTGTTTTAAATTTATCTATATTCTTCTTAAAACGTTCATCATTAATATACATTTCTCCAAGTCCCTTAAAAATTTCTATATTACAATTGTAAAAGTTATTTGTAATATAATTTCTCCATTCATGGACTATAGTAATAACTTTTTGTGAATGTTTAAGGCCTCTTCTTTATCAAAGTTAGGACTATCTAGAATTTCCTTAATTTCATGAAGAGTAAAATCTAATTCTTTAAAGAATAATATTTGTTGCAATCTTTCTAAATCATTGTCATTATATAACCTATATCCATTGTCTCCTATAGAATTGGGTTTTAGTAAATCAATCTTATCATAATGATGAAGAGTACGTACGCTTATTCCAACCATATCAGCTAATTCCTTAATTTTATAAACCATTTTCTTCTCCCCTTTTTACCTTAAACATCCTTACAACTTTATAATAGACTATGACCTTGCGTCATAGTCAACAACAAAATAAAAAAAGCTTTTAAATTTCCTATACATAAAAAAACTTCCAATAGCTAATATATTATTAACTATTAGAAGTTTTTTAATTAACATAATACAATTTATGTATTATTACCATTGATTGTTTGTTGCTGATTTTGGATTTGGCTTATTATCTTTTCCAGATTTACTTATTCCACTTGCGTGTTCTGAAGTTAATCCTTTTTGAGTACCTTTATTACAACCACAATCACATGAACATTTATTCATTTCTCAAAACCTCCTAAGTAAGTAACTTCGGTATTATTATCTGTTTTTAAGAAATAAAAATACTATGAATATATTCAATATAAAGCCTTAAGTTGTTAAATGAATTATTTTTTAGAAATTATATTGCATATAAGTATAACGCTTAAAATTCCTGCAAATATAAAGCCAATAGCACCTATAAATGGTATATTAAAAATCTTAGGTTCTATATTAATATTGCTTATAAGGCTAGAACCAATTAGAAGTCCTAAGATAATTATTCCCATAACTAATTTATTTACCATCTTATTAAATTCTTCTATTGGACCTTCTGAACCTATAAATTCAACATTAACTTTTAACTGACCTTTTTTTGTTACTTTTAATATTTCTGATATTTGCCTTGGAAGTTCAATCATCTTTTTTCCTGATAGATAGATTTCATAAGCATCCTGCCTTAATTCTTTATTAAAATCAAATTCCTTAATCATATCACCTGAAATATGATTGACTATAACATCAATCACATTAAGTTCTGGAGAAAGTACAGCCACTACCCCCTGAATAGTAATAAGCCCTCTTCCTAAAATAGTAATACCATCTTTCATGGATAATCCATTCTTCTTTGCAAGTTCAAGAAAATCTTCCATGACTTTAGCTAAATCCATTTTTGCCATATCTTCATTAGCATATTTCATAAGAAAATTATCTAAATCATCATATAACATAGAATGATTTATTTTAGAATCATGATTACTTAAAGCTAACGCTACATCTTTAAGTTCATTAATATCTTTTGCGGCTATAGCCTTAACTCCTTCTTTAATTAAATTTCTATCTCTATTAGATAACCTTCCAACCATTCCAAGGTCTATCCAAACAATTTCTCCATCTCGTATTCTAAGATTACCAGGATGAGGATCAGCATGAAAGAAAGCATCATCAACAATTTGCTTTATGTAGTTTTCACACAACTTCTCTCCAATATCTCTCAAATCATATCCAAGCTCTGTTAATACATCTACATTGCCTATTTGAACTCCATCAATATACTCCATAACCAAAATCTTTGAAGTAGTATATTCATTATATATTTTAGGACAAGTTGAATAAACTATATCTTCATTAAGTTTATAAAATTCTTCTGCATTTTTAGCTTCAATTAAAAAATTCATTTCTTGCTTAGCAACTGCCCACATTTCATCCAAAATCAAATTAAAATCAATAGTATTTCCTGAATTAATAGCAATTTTAATCATACCACTTGCTTTTCTTAATAAAAAAATATCTCTAGACATAGTTTCTTCTATATCAGGCCTTTGAATTTTAAACACTACCCTAGAACCATCTTTTAAAACTGCATAATGAGCTTGAGCAATAGATGCAGAACCTAAAGGTTTTTCTTCAAATTCCAAACACAATTCAGATATACTTAAATTATACTGAGACTCTATTATTTTTCTAACCTCATTCATATCCATAGGTTTAACTTTTTCTCTTAAAGATTTTAATTCATTACAATACTCTTCAGTTAATATATCTGATCTCATAGACATTATTTGCCCAAGCTTAATAAACGTTGGGCCTAAATCTTCTATAATAAGTCTTAACTTTTCTGGAGTTATTCCCTTTACAAGTTCATGTTTTAAAAGTACATCTTTTATTTCTATTAATCTCTTTTTATTTTCTTTTAAACTACTATTTTTCATTTTCAATTTCTTCAAGCTTTGCCTTAAGGGTAGCTATCTCTTCCTTACTAAGTTTATTAATAGCTTCTACAATGTCTATATTCTTATATTCTTTCACATCATTTACATTATTTGCATCTTTTGCATCATTTTCATTATTGCTTTTTTTATTATTTATATTATTAATATTTCTCTTTAGCTCTTCATTAAGAACTTTGCCTTGCTGTACTGTAAGCTCGCCTTTCTTAACAAATTCATCAACTAACTCCTTAGACTTTTCAGCAGTAAGAGCAACTGCTCCAATCCCTGCAAGCAAAATCTTCTTTAAATCTTCCCCTAACTTTGCCATAACTTATCCCCTTTTAATTTTATCTATATTAGTAATATTATAACATCTAAAAAGTATTTATTCTTATTGACCATTTCTAATATAACACTTTCTGAATCTTATTATTTGAACTTTATTTAAATTGCAGATTCTCGTTTACTAAATTTTTTAATGATAGAAATACTCCCTGCATCCAAACTTGGCCGAACGAAACCAAGTACCATAATAATTTTAATTTCCTGTAACATAAAAAAAACCGTAAGCATTTCGCTTACGATCTTTGTGGCAGGGGCAGTAGGACTCGAACCCACAACCAATGGTTTTGGAGACCACTACTCTACCAATTGAGCCATACCCCTTTAGGACAAGATTCATTATATATTATAATTATTCAAAAATCAACTATTTACTCTCCTTTTTTTCAATAAAATC
This sequence comes from uncultured Clostridium sp., assembly GCA_934755305.1. Taxonomy (GTDB): domain Bacteria; phylum Bacillota; class Clostridia; order Clostridiales; family Clostridiaceae; genus Clostridium. The sequence goes on from CAKVLD010000008.1 coordinate 86,409, forward strand.
GTAAAAAGTTCTATAGTTATTTATAATCATATCCTCAATGGTTAAATTCTCTGCATAACTCTGTAAATTAATAACTCTAAAACCATCTTCTTTTAATTCAGTTTTTATATCTTTTAGAACTAAAACTTTAGCAGGATCTAGTTTATTTTCTGCTACTACTTGAGCTATAGTTTTATCTTTCCCTACCTTTATAGTATTTAAACCTAAAGATCTATAAAAATAATCTAAATTATCATCTAATGCAATATACTGATATTCACTTAAATCTTTTTTATCCTTTTTTATTTCTTCTATAGCTTCAGTTAATGCACTTATAGTATCATTATAATTTTTTTCATATAAATCTCTATTTTTAGGATCCTTATCTTGAATTGCTAATTTAATATTATATAAAATAACTTTATACTCTTCTAACCCTGCATAAACATATGGATTATCTACATTACGATTTTCCACTTGAGTAATTACTGATCTAATGCCTCTTATTGTATTTATTGTCCCTAAATTGGATTTATTTAATTTACTAATTAAACTTGAACTCCATGGCTCTATTATTGAACCTGTGTATAAAAATAAATCCATATTTGAAATATTATTTATAATTTCATCATTAAATTCAAAGTTTTTACTATCTTCTTCCCCTATAACAATATATTCAACATTATGTTTATCCTTAACTATTTCCTTAACCATTTCGTATTGTATTTTGTTGGATGTAATTATATTTAGATATAAGTCTCTTTCTCCTTCAGTAACATCAATAGGATTTGCTACTGTATTATTTGAAAATGTTTCAAGACCTAAAAATAATATAAAAGTTATACACAACATTACAAAGGTTAGCTGCTTCACCATATCACCTCTTGAAGTATATTAATTTATTTATCATTATATCAATTATAAATATGTAAATATATAAAAACTTATTATTTTTTAATCATAGTTTAGTTTACACCTATAATATGTCAATTACAAGTCAATATGGAAATACGCAACAAACAATTAATAATAATCTTTTCCTAACTTTACCTTAATATCCTATGATATCTCTATGAATATAATTACTATAAACTTAATCAATCTCTTTACCTAAAGTATCTTTTTCACATATCTTACCCTTAAAATTTTAATATATACTTTCTTTTTATGGAGAATTGGATAAAATAGTAGATAGGATAAAAAATTGAAGGGAGTTTATACATGTATTTTAATGTAAATAGTATAGAAGAAACTACAAATCTTGGCTTCCAATTAGGTAAATTACTAACTCCTGGTGATATTATTTGTTTAACTGGAGACTTAGGTACAGGTAAAACACATATAACTAAAGGAATAGCTAAAGGGCTTGGAATAAATGATACAATTACTAGTCCTACATTTAATATTGTTAACCAATATGATAGTGGACGACTTAATTTAAATCACTTTGATGTTTATAGAGTTAGTGATCCAGATGAAATATATGCTATTGGTTTTGATGATTACATCTTTTCTGATGCAGTATCTATAATAGAATGGGCTAACTACATTGAAGAAATACTTCCAAAAGAATATTTACATATTCATATTTCAAAAGACTTATCTCTTGGTGAAAACTATAGAAAAATAACTTTAACTAGTTATGGAGATAGATATGATTATATTAAGGAGTTGAAATAATGATAGTTTTAAGTACAGATTCTTCATCTAAAGTTGCAACTGTAGCTTTACTTAAAGATAACACTTTACTTGGAGAATATGTTTTAAATGATAAAAGAGAACATTCAGTTCTTCTTATGCCAATGATAGAAAATCTTTTAAAAGAATGTAACCTAACAATTGATGATATTGATGGTTATGTAGTATCTAAGGGCCCTGGTTCTTTTACTGGCCTTAGAATAGGTATGGCTACTATAAAAGGTTTAAGTTTTGGAAATAATAAACCTTACGTAAGTATCTCATCTTTAGATGCTTTAGCTTACAGCTTAATTTCTTTTGATGGTATCATCTGTCCTATTATGGATGCATTAAGAGAAAATGTTTATGTAGGTTTATATAAGAATAGTGAAGGTGAGCTACAAAATATCCTTGAGCCTACCCCTATGGACCTAGATGACTTATTAGCTCTATTAAAAGAAAAGAACGAAAAAGTTATTTTCACAGGAGATGGATTAGCTAAACATAAAGAATACATAAAAGCTAATTTCAAAGATGCACATTTTGCACCTAATCACTTATCTATAATCCGTGCTTCTTCTCTTGGAGAATTAGGTATTAGCCTTTTAAGTAAGGGAATGCAGGATGATCCAAATTCCGCACCTATATACTTAAAGAAACCACAAGCAGAAAGAGAATTAGAAAGAAGGTTAAAAATGGATGAGTGTCAAGCTTAGTTTAATGCAAAAAGAAGACCTAAAAGAAGTTCTTGAAATAAGTACCATAAGCTTAAAAGAATCTTGGACTTTAGATTCTTTTACTAAAGAGTTAACTAATCCTCTTGCCAAATATATAGTTGCTAAATGCGATGATAAAACTGTAGGTTTTGCTGGAGTATGGACTATTGTTGATGAAGGTCATATAACAAATATAGCTGTTCATCCAGATTACAGAAAAAAAGGTATAGGTAGTCTACTTGTAAATTCTTTAATAGAACATTCATCTAATTGGGGTTGTAATGCTCTTACTTTAGAAGTTAGAGCTTCTAATACACCAGCCAAAAATCTATATAAAAAATTTGATTTTGTTGAAGAAGGAATAAGAAAAAATTATTATAAAGATAATAAAGAAGATGCCATAATTATGTGGCGTAGATAATATTATAAGGAATTTAAAAAATGATAAGGTGTATACTACTTTAAGTATTCTCCATCTCATTTTTCAAATTCTTTATTTCCTTTTTCAAACTTTTTACCTCATTTCTTAATTCTAATACGTATCCTTTTAATTCTTCTACATCAGTAGAGCTTGAAGAACTTGTATCACTTTTTGGGTTTATTCTAACAAAATTTCCAGACTCATCTGTTTGTACTTCATAATTATTTTGGCAAAAAGGATTATTTACATTAAGATTTCTTATATCATAGTATCTACCAGGGCCAGCTTGCATATATTGCTGTTGCGCATTATATGTTTCTATAACTTGCCCTACTAATTGAAGCCAATTACCTATTACATTTTGAAGACTAAAAGGTAAGTTTTGAGATATTAAATTTCCCAAAATTTCTCCTACAAGTAATATAAGTTGTGGATTTTCTGCTTGAAATCCATTAGGAATGTCATTACCACATAAATCTGAATTATTATTTGATGAATTGTTATTGGAGTTATTAGATGTATTTTCATTAACATATTCATTTACAAAATCATAAAACTTACTATAATCCATAAATATTCTCTAAATTAAAAGTATTATTTCTACTATTGTATTCAAAGTATTATCATTTTCTACAAATATAAAAATTCTTTATTTTTGAGAGTATTTTTTTTCATTTTGTAAATACTATAAATGATAATTGTTGTAAGGAGAGATTAAAATGGCAAGCACCACAGGTACTGTAAAATGGTTTAATATAGAGAAAGGTTATGGATTTATTTCTTGTGATAATGGTAATGATGTTTTTGTACACTTTTCTAAAATTCAAGATGATAGTCCTAAAAAGGAATTACACGAAGGTGAAAGTGTATCATTCACAATAGAAGATTCACCTAAAGGGCCTATGGCTACAAATGTTCATAAACTTTAAATAAAACCAATTAAATTAAAAGGATTCCACCTGAATGAAATATATTCATTTAGATAGAATCTTTTTTTGACAATATCTTTAAATCATTAATTGTAAATACTCTACATCTAACCACTTATTATTTTTGAATCCTACTTCTTTAAAGTATCCTACTCTTTCAAATCCAAACTTTTTATGTATAGAAATACTTGAGGGATTTGGTACAGTTACAACAGATATTAATGTATGTATATCATACTCTGTTTTACACCTTTCTATTAAAGCCTCCATTAATTTTGTTCCAATTCCTCTTCTAACAACACTTTTATCTAAATATATAGTCACTTCTTTTGTAAATTTATAAGCTATTCTTTCACGAAACTCTCCAACATAAGCATATCCTAAGATTTTATTATCTTCTTCATAAACTATCCAAGGATTATCTTTAATCTTCTTTTCTATTCTTTTAGCCATTTCACCTGATGCTAACGCTTCTACTTCAAAAGTAACATTAGTGTTCAATATATAGTGATTATAAATGTCCACTATTTCTTTTGCATCTTCTACTTTAACATTTCGTATCATAACCTTATCCCCCTTTGTACTTTAAATATAGGTGTAGTCTAAAACCACACCTACACTATGTCTTCTATACTATTTTGTATTCTTCTAATAGCATCTTTTAATATATCAATATCTATATCATTAATATTAATATCTTCTTTAAAATTAATTATAGCAGTATTCTTCCTTCTTCTTAAGGGTACATAATTCATTTTTATAATCATAGCTTCTTCACTTACTTCATCAATAATAGTATTAGAAAGCTCTTCAGCACCAACTACTAATACTATATCTACTTTATATTCATCACAACACTTAACTAAAAATCTATAAAATATATCCTTTACCTGAGGTAATATTGTATACGCAGAAATATCAAATTTATTCTTTTTTAAATAGTTAGCTATGTTTTTTCCTGTATAATCATCTTCTTCTCCTGTATACACCTTATCACTCACAAATATAATACAAGCTTTATACATAACTATGTTATTGAAAAACTTATAAAACAAACTATTTATAAGGCTACTAGTTTTACAATAACTACCTCCTCACCTTTATAATTTAGTACGCAAAATACTAAAAACGCTGTAACCTGCGCCTTTTTTAACATATTATTTATTATTTATATCTTATTATATAACTCTTTTTCCTTTAGAATTAAATATTTTTCTAATAATTCTACACTTATAAAACTCTCTTCTCTCTTCGGAAATATATATCTTACACTCACTTCGTCTAATAATCTATTGAAATTCATATTTTTCTCATCTATCATCTTCTCTAAATACGTTATTATACTCTTATCATATACCGCACATAACTTTTGAATTTTTCTATTTGCAAATGCTATTAATATATCTTCTGAAAAAGTAATTCTCCCCATATGCTCTAATAACTTCTTTTCTAATAAAGGCATATTAATAGAGATTAATAATGCTTTTGAATTTTTTATTCTCTTAAGACCTTCATATAAACTCAATATTAGTCTAGTATCTAAGTCTTTCATATCAAATTTCTTATATTTTTCTAAAATATCATAATCTCTACCACAAACTATTATATCATCATAGTTTTTCACTAAATCCAAAGTTAAATCTAAATAACGTTCATTTTTATATTCAACTAAATTACTCGCTCTCATCCCTTCCTTTAAATAAGTATTTGCATCAATTATTACAGACCTGCCTATTCTCAATATTATCACCCTTTGTTTTTTATCTTATATCTTCTATTATTACCATATTTATTTTTTTACCTTTGTACAAAAAATATTTTATATTATATACATATTCACCATCTTAAAATTTATTCAATAAGTACTATAATAAATATAAAAGTAACCTATAAAATAAATTTTAATATCTATTTTATAGGTTACTTTCTATTTAAATATTAAAGAATTCTTCTAGCTCTTCCTATCTTACTCCAAGGAACAGTTGCTATTCTAACATCTGCACTACTATTTGGCGATTCTATCCATTGTCCATTACCTATATACATACCTACATGTTGTAAATTAGAATAGAATAATAAATCTCCTGGTTGTAATGCATTTACAGAAACTTCATATCCATTATTAATTTGATCCCAAGTACTTCTTCCTATATTTATTCCTACTTGCTTGAATCCCCATTGCATAAGTCCTGAACAGTCAAATGCTCTAAAACCTCTATCTACATATTGAGCTGCTCTATTATACATACCTGCTGCAGCTTGTATAGGATAAGTCTTCTTTAAAGAATTTAAGGATGCTGTAGTTAAATATTCTCCTGATCCTCCCCAAACATAAGGACTTCCAATATGTTGTTTCATTACCTCGAAAACTTGTTGGAAAGATGCAGTTCCATGATTACTATTTGTTGATTCATCTGCAGATACTTCAACAATATACTCTGAGCTTACATATCCTGTAGTATTGTTAAATTTAATATGAACCCAACCTGATGACTTACCAACAATATCAACATATTGTCCATTTAATAAATATCCTAATACTGAAGAACTTGTATTAGCTGCTGATCTTACTCTTAAGTTTGTGCTTACATTTACAACTTTACCTTTTCCACTACTTGTACTTTCTGTATTAATACTACTCCCTGCTCCTTCTTGTACATATTCACCTGATACATATCCTGTTACTCCATTTACTTGAATGTGGTACCAGCCTCCACTTTTTCCTATTATATTAAAGCTTTGTCCATTTTTTAAGGTTCCTACTATTGCGGAGCTTGTACTTGCTGATTGTCTTATATTTAAACTACTTGATACATTAACTACATGTCCAGTTCCTGATACTGAATTTCCTGTACTTGGTGCTTGTGTAGTACTTCCTGCTCCTTCTTGTACATATTCACCTGATACATATCCTGTTACTCCATTTACTTGAATATGATACCAGCCTCCACTTTTTCCTATTATATTAAAGCTTTGTCCATTTTTTAAGGTTCCTACTATTGCGGAGCTTGTACT
>CAKVLD010000009.1 GCA_934755305.1 uncultured Clostridium sp.
TCTTAGCTGATACTTCATCTATTAAGTAATCCCAAGCTTCTATTTGATCATGTTGTGATTCTTGTGGTTTCATTTCTAGAGCTTGTACTGGACAGATTTGAGCACAATTTCCACAACCTGTACAATCAAGTGGTGCTACTGCCATTGAGAATGATAAAGTTTCTTCACTCTTAATTCCCTTAGCAGGTACTACTTTAACTGTTTCTGGTGCAGCATTCTTTTCTGCATCATTTACTAATATTGGTCTAATAGCAGCATGTGGACATACTATTGAACATTGGTTACATTGAATACACTTGTCAGCATTCCATTCTGGAACATTAACAGCAATACCTCTCTTTTCGAAAGCTGCTGTACCTGCTTCAAAAGTACCATCTTCCATTCCTACAAATGTAGATACAGGAAGTGAATCACCTTCTTGTCTATTCATTGGAACAACTATATTCTTAACAAATTCAGAAGCATTCTTAATTGGTGCTGTTTCTTCATCTTGAGCATTCTTCCAAGCTTCTGGAATCTTAATTTCTACTATAGCTTCAACACCTTTATCTATAGCAGTATTATTCATATCAACAACATGTTGCCCCTTCTTACCATAAGAAGTTACAACTGAATCTTTTAAGTATTTAATTGCATCTTCTAATGGAATAATCTTAGCTAACTTGAAGAATGCTGATTGCATTATCATGTTAATTCTTCCACCTAACCCTATTTCTTGAGCAATAGCTACAGCATTTAAAGTGTAGAACTTAATGTTGTTGTTAGCTATAAATCTCTTATAAGATGCTGGTAACTTTTCTTCTAAGTCTTCTGGAGTCCAGATAGTATTTAAAAGGAAAGTTGATCCTGGTTTTAATCCATCTAATACATTGTATTTATGAATGTATGATTGGTTAGAACATGAAACAAAATCTGCCTTATTTATTAAATATGGAGATTTAATTGCTTTCTTACCAAATCTTAAGTGAGATACTGTGATTCCTCCTGATTTCTTTGAGTCATAGAAGAAGTATCCTTGAGCATACATGTCTGTATGATCACCTATAATCTTTATAGCACTCTTATTAGCTCCTACTGTACCATCTGATCCTAATCCCCAGAATTTACATGCTGTAGTTCCTTCTGGAGTAGCATCGATATCTTCATGAACTTCTAATGATGTATTTGTAACATCATCAACTATTCCTATTGTGAATCCGTTCTTTGGTTCAGCTTTTGCTAAGTTTTCATAAACAGCAGCAATATGTCCTGGATTTGGATCCTTTGAGCCTAAACCAAATCTACCACCTATTACAAGCGGAGCATTTTCTCTTCCGTAGAATGCATTTCTTACGTCTAAGTATAATGGTTCTCCATCTGAACCTGGTTCCTTTGTCTTATCTAAAACAGCTATTTTTGTTACTGTTGAAGGTATAGCTGCAATTAATTTTTCTACTGAGAATGGTCTAAATAATCTTACTTTAACAACACCAACTTTTTGTCCATGTGCATTTAAGTAATCTACAGTTTCTTCAGCCACATCTGTTACAGATCCCATAGCTACGATAACTCTGTCAGCATCTGGTGCTCCATAGTAATCGAAACAATGATATTCTCTACCAGTTAACTTAGTTATTTCAGCCATGTAATTCTCTACTACATCTGGTAATTCATCATAGAATCTATTTACAGATTCTCTTTCTTGGAAATAAATATCAGCATTTTGAGCTGTACCTCTAGTTACAGGATGATTTGGATTTAATGCTCTAGCTCTGAAAGCTTTAACTGCATCCATATCAACTAATTTAGCTAATTCATCATATTCAAGAACTTCTATTTTTTGAATTTCATGTGAAGTTCTAAATCCATCAAAGAAGTTTAAGAATGGAATTCTTGATTTAATTGCAGTTAAATGTGCTACTGCTGATAAATCCATAACTTCTTGTACAGATCCTTCTGCAAGCATTGCAAAACCAGTTTGTCTTGCTGCCATAACATCTTGGTGATCACCGAAGATATTTAATGAAGATGTAGCTAATGCTCTAGCAGATACGTGGAATACTGCTGGTAACATTTCACCAGCTATTTTGTACATATTTGGTATCATTAATAATAAACCTTGAGAAGCTGTATAAGTAGTTGTTAAAGCTCCTGCTTGTAATGATCCGTGTACTGCACCAGCTGCACCTGCTTCTGATTGCATCTCCATAACTCTTACTGGTTGTCCAAAAATATTTTTTCTTCCTTGTGCTACCCATTCATCAACATGTTCAGCCATTGGTGATGATGGTGTGATAGGATATATTGCAGTTACTTCAGTAAACGCATATGATACATGAGCTGCTGCAGTATTACCATCCATTGTTTTCATTTTTCTCATCGCGTAGACCCCTCTTTCAAAATTAAAATTAGGCATTAGTAATCCAAAAGCCACCCAGCTTTTACCACTAATACATATATTTTTACGGTATTATATAAATAAACCTACCACTCCATTATATAACACCAATTATATTTTTCAAGGAAATTTGTTATTATAATCCAAATTAGAAATAGTATAAATTTTCTGTAATTTTAAATTTTTTATGTTTTATTTTTTGATACTATCCATAATCACTTTTATTACCGCTTCGTTTCCTACCTTATCCTTCCCCTTTTCCATATTATTCACCAAATTATCTTTACTGCTCTTAAGTTCTTTAATTTTTCCCAAGAAACTTTCTCTAGTAATTTCCTCTTCTTCCATAACTAAAGCATAACCTTCTTTTTTAAAAGATGCTGCATTTAATATCTGATCTCCTCTACTAGCTTTTCTTGATAATGGTATTAGTAATGTTGGCTTTTTTAAAGCTAAAAACTCAAAAATTGAATTTGCTCCAGCTCTAGAAATTATATAATTTGCACATTTCATTAAATCTGGTAACTCTTCACTTACATATTCAAATTGTTTATATCCTTTTGTATTAATCAAACTATTATCTACATTGTTCTTTCCACAAATATGGATTATATCGAATTCTCTTAATAACTCATTTAAATTTTCTCTTATAACATCATTTACTACTTTAGATCCTAAACTTCCCCCCATAATAAATATGATTTCTTTATTCCCATCAAATCCACATACAGCTAGCCCTTTCATTCTAGAACCTTTAAATATTTCTCCTCTAATAGGGCTTCCAGTTAATACCCCTTTATTACCCTTTATGTATTTTAAACTTTCTCTAAAAGTTACGCATAACTTATCACAAAATGGTGATGATAATTTATTTGCAAGACCTGGGGTAATATCTGATTCATGTGCTACTACTGGTATTTTTTTAATAGAAGCTGCTATAACCACTGGTACTGCCACAAAACCACCTTTAGAAAATATAACATCTGGTTTCTCTTTTCTTATAATTCTTTTTGCTTCAAAAATTCCTTTTACAACCTTAAAAGGATCACTGAAATTCTTTAAATCAAAATAACGTCTTAATTTTCCTGAAGATATTCCATAGTAAGGTATATTATTACTTTGTACTATTTCTTTTTCTATTCCCGTTTTACTTCCTATATAACAAACTTCAAAACCTTTTTCCTTTAATGATGGTATTAAAGCTAAGTTTGGAGTTACATGCCCTGCTGTACCTCCACCTGTCATAATTATTTTGTACTTACTCAAAAAAATCACTCCTTAATTGCTATTACTATAGAATAACTATATTTAACTAATTCAATTAAATATAGTTATTAAATCTATATTTAATAAACCAGTAAAAATATTCACTTCTATATTTAATCTAGTATATAACTTACTTAATATATTTATATTGTTTAAACTCATTTGATATTATATACATATAATACCTATATTCCAACGAATTCAATATATATTCAAAGTATATATTAAAACCTTGAAAAGCATATTTCAACTATAAATTTTTACATATAATTATCAAGCCTATTTTATAATTTTTTATATTATAAAATAATAAAAGGGGTTGTCGCATTAAACTTTAATTGAGAATTTAAAATTCTTAATTATTAATTGTGCGACAGTCCCTTTTATTATTTAAAATCTAAAATTTTTAATATTTAACTGTATACTTCTTTTTTCCATAAACTCATTTATAGTAGGATAATATATTATGTCCATTTTAAAATTAGCATATCCATCATCTAATAACTTTAAAAATCTTTCCATCCCAAACTTATCTATGAATTCTTCTTTAAAGAACTCATATTTATCAAAATTAACCCCTTCTATATAAGTATTAGTTCCTGGAATCATTAATCTAAACTTCATAAAATTCTTATCTTTTCCCATAAAGAAAACTCTAGTAACTTCCAAATCTTTAACTGCAAATAAAGGACTATTATTTCCTTTTCCAAAAGGCCTTAATTTTTCTATTAAACTTATTAAATTTTCATCTATTTTATTCAGATTTAAAGGACAATCTATTTTTACTACCGGAATTATATCATTCTCTTTTAGTTGACATTTTTCTATAAGACTCCTTTTTAATAATGGTATATTTTCTTCTTTTACAGAAAGACCTGCAGCCATTGGATGTCCTCCAAACTTTTCAATAAATTCTTTTGACTTATTAAGTTCTTCAAACATATTATACCCTTCGATACTTCTTCCCGAACCCTTTGGCATTTCCTTACCTTTAGTTAAAATAATAATAGGCAAATTATATTTTTCCCTAACTCTACCTGCTACTATTCCTGCTATACTTTCATGAATTGTCTCATCATAAACAAGTATAACTCTTTCTTCTGGATTATATTCTTTTTCTATCTTTTCTATAACTCTTTCAACACTCTCAGAAGTTAAATCTTGTCTTATTTTATTTAATTCATATAACTTTTTAGCTAAGTCTTTAGCTCTTTCTTCATTATCTGTTATTAATAATTCTACTGATAAATCTGCTGTCTCTAATCTTCCTGTAGCATTTATTGTTGGTCCTAAAACAAACCCAAAATGATACTCCCCTATTTCCTTTCCTTCTAACGAAGTCTCTTTTATTAAAGCTAATAAGCCTTTATTTTCAGTATTATTTATAATTTTAAGACCTTCCTTTAGAATTATTCTATTCTCATCTAATAATTCAACCACATCACACACAGTTGCTATAGCTGCATACTGATATAACTCTCTATATTCAGATACATCTTTTCCAAATTCCTTTAATAAGCACATAGAAAACTTTAAAGCTATACCTGCGCCACATAACTCTTTAAACTTATATTTACAATCCTTTTGTTTTGGATTTATAACTGCATCAGCATTTGGTACTCTATATATTCTTGTTCCATCTTCCTCTTCTATATACGGAATATCATGATGATCAGTTATAACTATTTCGAGTCCTAATTCTTTGGCTACATCAGTTTGTTCAAAAGCTGCAATACCATTATCACAAGTTAAAATAACTTCTGCGCCTTCTTCTTTTAATTTTCTTATCCTATTACTATTAATACCATACCCTTCATCCTCTCTATTAGGAATATAATATGTAAAGTTTGCTTCTAATGCCTTTAATGTTCTATATAATATTGTGGTGCTACATACTCCATCACAATCATAATCTCCATATATAACTATCTTTTTCTTTTCTTCAATAGCTTTTTTAACAATAGATAAACCTTTTTTCATATCCTTCATTACATAGCTGTCATGCAACTCTGATATAGTTCCATCTAAAAAAAGCTTTGCATCTTCTTTTGAATGAATTCCTCTATTAGCTAATAAACGTGTTATAAGTGGATTTAATTTAATTTCTTTTTGTAACATTTCAAACTCAGTTTTCTTATTTATTACCATCCAATTTTCTTTCAACTAATCATCCCCTTTTTCCTATTTTAACGTGGAAATTCCTGCGAAAGAGTTAAAACGACTTAAACCTTCGCAGGAATTTTGTGATTACATAATTATTATTTAATTATATAACATACCTTTGCTTAATGTTTTGTATTCATCACTACCTAGTGCTTCTAATAATTTATAAGAAAATTCCATAGCAGTTGCAGGACCTCTACTAGTTATTATATTACCATCTACAACTACTCTATCATCTTTATAGTTACAGCCCTCAAGTTCTTCTTCAAAACCAGGATACGATGTTATATTCTTATCCTTTATAACATTAGCTTTTGCTAGAATTATTGGAGCTGCACATATAGCACCAATTAACTTATTCTTTTCATTAAAATGTTGAATTAATTCTATAACCTTTTTGTTATCTCTTAAATTAGTTGCACCTGGCATACCTCCTGGTAAAACTATAAGATCATATTCTTTTAATTCTTCATTAATTACTTTATCACATTGTACCTCAATGTTATGAGCTCCCAAAACATTTAAACTACCTTGTATAGATACCATATCACATAAAATATTAGCTCTTCTCATAATGTCAACAACAGTTAAAGCTTCTATTTCTTCAAATCCAGTTGCTATCATCACTGCTACCTTCTTCATATAATCCCCTCCTAGATTTATTTTTTTATATTAAAGTTACATTTTTAACTTCATCCTCTAGTTGAACTACCATAATATTACTTCCTCTTCCAGCTCTGTTTTGCAATTTAATTTCTGGAAGTGTAACTACTTTTTCATCTTTATTTTTTGATGATATTAAGAATTTATACTTTTCTAAATCTATAGCTGTAATTGCAATTTCTGATGAATCACCTTGTTTCATATTATTAAAGCATTTACCATAAACTATTTCATCTTCATCCTTAAGACTCATGCCTGTAACTCCTGACGCAATTTTACCCATTGCATTTACATTATTTACAGGGAATCTTATAGCCATTCCCTTCTTAGTTATCATAACTAAATGACCTAGATTTAAATTAAATATATCTATTGAAACAACTTCATCATCTTTATATTTAAATTTATATTCTTGAATAATAGAGTATTCTCCTTCAAACTCTTTTAAAGCAGTCTTTTTAACTAGACCTTTTTTAGATATGGTATATACTCCTAAGTCTTCTTTATAATCTTTTAAAGAATATAAAGCTATTACTTTTTCTGACTTTTCTAATCCATCTATTAAATTAGTTAATGGAATTTCTTTTTCTTTAATGATTTCTTGTAAAATAAACGATTTAACCTTTAATACATTTCCCTTGTTAGTAAACATAAGAAGTTCACTCTTAGAATCTGTAGATGTTTTTAATATATCATTTTTATTTGCTTTTGCAAAGGCTTTTAAATTACCTTTAGCTGTAACCCCTATAGTATACTCCACAAATTCCATATTATCCACATATTCAACAGTTGATATTTCATCTTTTTCTGAAATATTAAATAACTGACTTCCTAAAAGATTTCTTGGTGAATCTTCTAGATATGGTATTTCTAACGTAAATTCTAAACCTAACTTAGTTTTTACTTTTAAAAATTCTGCATCTTTTTCAATCAATTCAGCTTTTATAACTTTTTCTCCTGCCCTAAGTTTAGTTGCTTGAAGTTTAGTATAACTAGTAGCAAACTTATCTAAAGAAGATTTTTTAATGCTACCTCTATCAGTTATTATTTGAATAAACTTATCTGGATGTAAATTATCTAATGATATTACACTAACTATTGTTTCTTCATCTAAATTAAGAGCTTTTATTAAAGTGTCTATTCTTTCACCTTTTTCTTTCCACTTTCCTTCTGGAATATTTATCCCCTTAATCTTATACATATTACCTTTATCAGTAAATATATATATATTATCTTTAGTATTTGATTTTATAAGATATTTTAATTCATCTCCTTCTCTATACTCTATATCATCTGGATTTGAATTAGATCTTATATAATTCTTTTCTGGTATTCTTTTAATAAATCCATCTTTTGATAAAGTAATCATAACATCTTCAACTATTACCAATTCTTCAATATCTATTTTAGCTTCCTTATCATCTTCTACAATAGATGTTCTTCTTGGATTTTTATATTTATCTGATACTTCTTTAAGTTCTTCTTTTATAACTTTTCTAAGTTCTTTATCATCAGATAATATCTTCTTTAACTTCTTAATTCTTTTTTCTAGTTCTTTATACTCTTTTTCAAATGTAGTTATTTCAAGTCCAGTTAATCTATATAACATCAATTCTAGAATTGCTGTAGCTTGTTCACTTGTAAAAGCAAATTTAGACACTAAATTTTCCCCTGCGTCTTTTTTAGATTTCGAAGCTCTAATAGTTTCTATAACTTGATCTAGAATATTAATAGCTTTAATAAATCCTTCAACTATGTGGAATCTCTTTTCGGCTATTTCTAATTCTTTTCTACTTCTTCTAGTTACTATATCTCTCTGATGATCAACATAATGCCTTATTATAGTTTTAAGTCCCATAGTCTCTGGCTTACCATTAGATAATGCTACCATATTAAAACTTATGTTACATTGAAGATCTGTCTTCTTATATAAGTACTTTAATACTTTATTTGCTGTTTCCTCATTCACTGATTTTTTGAATTCAATTACAGCTCTTATCCCACTTCTATCTGATTCATCTCTAATATCAGTTATTGTCTCTAGAGCTTTTGCATGTTTCTTATCCCCAGTCATTTCTGATATAGTTTGTAAAAGCTTTGCTTTATTTCTCTTGTAAGGAAATTCTGTAATTACTATTCCAAGTCTACCATTTTCTAATTTTTCTATAGAAGTTTTTGCCCTATAACTTACTTTTCCTTCTCCCGTTTCATAAGCTGATAATAAAGAATTCTTACCTATTAAGATTCCCCCTGTTGGAAGGTCTGGACCTTTTATATATTCCATAAGTTCTTTTGTAGTTATTTCTTCATTATCAATATAAGCTAAAACCCCCTCTGTCACTTCCCCTAAGTTATGAGGTGGTATATTAGTTGCAAGACCTACTGCTATACCAAAAGTACCATTTACTAGAAGGTTTGGATATCTACTTGGTAATACTTTTGGCTCTAGTTCACTATCAGAATAATTTGGAACCATATCTACTGTATCTTTATCTATGTCTCTTATCATTTCCATAGCAATATTAGATAATCTTGCTTCTGTATATCTCATGGCCGCCGCACTATCACCATCTATTGATCCCCAGTTACCATGACCATCCATAAGTGGTTCACGAGTTGAGAAATCTTGTGCTAATATAGCCATAGCATCATATACTGATGAATCTCCATGAGGGTGAAATTTACCTAGTATATCCCCAACTATTCTTGCTGATTTATAATAAGGTCTATCCGGAAAAGCTTTTAAAAGATAAGCTCCATATAAAATTCTTCTATGAACTGGCTTCAAACCATCTCTTACATCTGGAAGAGCTCTTTCTTTTGCTACTTCTATTGCATAAGGCAAATAATTTTCTGGCATTGCTTCTTCTAAAGGTATATTTATAATATTGTGATCTCTAGGAATCACACTAATTTTCTTTGCCATAACTTACTCCTTTCTTACTTAGAATTCACCATACTTATACATATAGTTCTTTCTTGGTTCTACAACATCTCCCATAAGTAGAGATACCATTTTTTCTGCTTTTGCTGCATCTTCTATTGTTACCTTAAATAATGTTCTACTTTCTGGGTTTAAAGTAGTTTCCCATAATTGATCAGGATTCATTTCTCCAAGACCTTTGTATCTTTGAATTAATGCACCTTTCCCTATTTCTTTTTTAACACTTTCAAGTTCTTCATCACTATAAGCATATTTATATACTTCTTTATTTTTTATATATTTATACACTTTATATAAAGGAGGTTGTGCTAAATATAAATGTCCATTTTGTATTAAAGGCCTCATATATCTATAAACATAAGTCATCCATAAAGTTCTAATATGGAATCCATCCACGTCCGCATCACTCATTATTATAATTTTATCGTATTTTAAGTCTTCTTCCTTATAATTATCTAAAGTACCAGTTCCTACTGCTGTATTAAATATTTTAAGTTCTTCAGATGCTAATACATTTTCAAGTTTTTGTTTTTCAGTATTCATTATCTTACCTTTAGAAGGCATTATAGTTTGAAATCTTCTATCTCTAGCTTGTTTTGCTGATCCACCTGCTGAATCTCCCTCAACTACGATAAATTCATTAACTGTTTTATCTTTTTGACTACATACAGCTACTTTTCCTGCAAGAGGTGCTGTTCCTTTACCTATTTTCTTCTTTTCAGCATCATTTATCTTTTTAATCTTTTCTCTTCTTTGTGCTGCTTGAAGAGCATTATTTATTATACTTGTAGCTAACTCTTTATTATCTTCTATCCACTCTGAAAGTTTAGTATAAGCTAAATCATTCATCATAGTATAAGCTTCATTATTACCAAGTTTAGTTTTAGTTTGACCTTCAAAAACAGGATTAGTTATTTTTATTCTAACTATAGCAGTCATACCTTCTCTTAGGTCATCTCCTTCAAACTCCTTGTCCTTTTCTTTTACTAAGCCCAGCTTTCTAGCACCTTCTTTAAAAGCCCTTGTCATTCCTGTTTTAAATCCAGTCTCATGTGTACCAGCCTCTGTAGTTGGAATATTATTAACATAACTTGCTATATAATCTGTAGTTGAATCAGTAAATTGCATACATACTTCACCATACATTTGAAGATTATTTACAACTCTATCTCCTTCAAATAATATAGGATTTTGATGTATTGGAGTTTTACTTTCATTTAAGTATTCTATAAAGTCTAAAAGGCCTCTTTCTGAATAATAGTCTTTTTCTACAACTTCTTCTTTTCTATTATCTATTAATTTAAGCCTTATCCCTTTATTTTGGAATGCTAATTCTTGTAATCTTTCATCTATAACATCAAACTTAAATTCTATAGTTGAAAATATATCTTTATCAGGCATAAAAGTAATCTTTGAACCTGTACCTTTACTTTTTCCAACTACCTCAAGTTTAGTCACTGGAGTACCTGGCATGTTCTTCTTTACTTCTTTATCATAAGCATATTCAAATCTTTGACGATATATATTTCCATTTTGATGAACTTCTACCTCAACCCATTTTGATAATGCATTAACTACTGCTGCACCAACTCCATGAAGACCACCCGAAGTTTTGTAATTTTTATTATTAAACTTTCCACCAGTATGAAGTTCTGTAAATACCATTTCTACACCACTCTTTTTTTTGATTGGGTGTATCCCAGTAGGTATTCCTCTACCATTATCTATTATTGTTACACTTTTATCTTTATTTAAAATAACCTTTGCTGTATCTCCATATCCATTAGTTATTTCATCTATTGCATTATCTAAAATTTCCCACACACAATGATGAAGACCCTTACTAGCTGTAGATCCAATATACATACCTGGTCTTACTCTAACAGGCTCTAACTTTTCTAAAGATGTTAAATCCGTTACATCATATGTGGAATTCATCTCTTTATTCATAACTGTCCTCCAACTTAAATAATGTTCATTTTGCTCTACTTCTATGAAGCCCTAATTTACAATATACTTTTTTTTCTTCTGTCTGTCAAAATGAAAAAAGTATTATAACATAATTTCAAATTATAAATTAAAGGCGAAGCTACCTAAGACAAGTTGCTCCGCCTTTTAAATTATCTCTTTTTATACATCGTATATTTCTACGTTTCTTACATGTTTTGTTGGATTCCATTCTTTATTGTTCTTTCTGATAATTCCTTGAACAGTAATTGGAATCCATGTAAGTGTATATATTCCATATAATAAATATCTTATAAAAAATAATAAGTTTTTCTTTCCTAGTAAAACTAATGTTGCTATTAAAAATACTGCATAAAATCCTACAGTCATAATTAAGCTATAAGGATACTCTTTTCCTTCTGACAATATTGGTACTAAAATAATATTACTTGAGAATAATAAAATCATTAAGAAAAATCCTTTAGATATTTTTTTATCTAACAAAAGAACTAATGGTGTAATTACAAATTGTACTAAGGCAAACACTTGAAAACCTATGTTACTAAATAAATCGCTTATTACAAATATATGCGAACCGCTAACATATCCTCTAAGTACTGTTAAAACAGCTGCAATACCAATAAATAAAGTTACAAATGGTTGTAATACATATAAACCAGCATCAAATATAAACCATTTTCTTTCTTTAATAGCCTTTTTAAATAATTTCATACAATATCTTGAGGCAACATCTGTAAACCCTTGCATCCATCTTCTTCTTTGAACCCAAGAAGCTTTTAATCCTAATGGTTTTTCATCATAGATTTTAGCATCATGTGCCCAACCTACTTTTTCACCATTTAATACCAACTTACATGTGAACTCTAAGTCTTCTGTTAAACATGTTGCACCCCAACCTAACTCTTTTAAAGTTTCAGTTGAAATAGCAAATCCTGTTCCACCAATTTGATTAGATAGACCTATATTATTTCTAGCTAATTGGAACATTCTGTTTTGAGACCAGAAGGCTATTGAGTATGAAGTTGCTATCCATGAATCTTCTGGATTTTTACTATCTATATAACCTTGTACTACCTTATATCCTTCTTTCATTTTAGAATTAATTTCTTTTAAGAAATCAGGATGTACTAAATTATCAGCATCGAAAATTGAGATTGCATCGTATTCTTTATCCATTTTAAATAACTTTGCAAACATCCATTCTAAGGCATATCCCTTACCTCTTTTTTCCTTATTTGTTCTTTCGCATACTGTTACACCTTCATATTTTCTAGCAATTTCTGCAGTTTTATCAGTACAGTTATCAGCAATAATATAAATATCATATAATTCTTTTGGATAATTTTGTTTCTGCATACTTTCTATAAGCTGACCAATAACAACTTCTTCATTATGAGCGGCTACAATCATAGCAAATTTATTTTTTGGAGCATAATCTTTAATTTCTTTTTTTCTAGTTAGTCCAAATAATGCCAAAACAGTATAATATCCAGTAATCACAAATACAAATATTTGAAAAGCTGCTGTTACCGTATATATAATATCTCCCATTTTATTCACTCCTAATTTTTAATAAGATTAGAATTTCTATATGTCCGTTTATTATTTTTAATACGCACCTATAATAATATAGTTCAATTATATATAAAAATCAAGTGCATAAATCTTAATTTTAGATTAATTTTATTTATTAATATTTTACCAAAAATACTTTAAGAGTATAAATATTTTTTATGGTATTAATCCTAAATTTAAACTACTTAGCTAATTGAGAATTTAAAATTGAAAATTAAAACTTATATCAAAAAACACATTAATTTTTATTTTTAAATTTTCAAATTATATTTTAAAAAGGCGTGCAAATCTATGCAACGCCTTTAATCTCTTGTTGTATATATTATACTATTCCTTGTGCCATCATTGCAGTTGCAACTTTCATAAATCCTGCAATATTTGCACCTGCTAAAATATTTTTATCTAATCCATATTCTTTTGCTGCTGCACTTGAATTAGCATATATATTCTTCATTATACTCTTAAGTTTTGCATCAACTTCTTCAAAAGTCCAAGATAATCTCATACTATTTTGAGACATTTCTAATGCTGAACAAGCAACTCCACCTGCATTAGCTGCTTTAGCTGGCCCGAACATTATACCATTCTTTTGGAATACTTCGATAGCTTCTAAAGTTGAAGGCATATTAGCTCCTTCTGATACTGCAATTACTCCATTTTTAACTAATATTTCAGCAGAATCTTTATCTATTTCACCTTGTGTAGCACAAGGTAATGCTATATCACATTTAATAGTCCAAATACCTTTACATCCTTCTGTATATTTAGCTCCTGAAACCTTTTCTAAATATTCTTTAATTCTTCCTCTTCTAACTTCTTTTATATCTTTAACTACATCTAAGTTAATTCCATTTTCATCATAAATATATCCATTAGAATCACTTAATGCTACAACTTTTCCACCTAATTCAGTAACTTTTTCAGTTGCATATATAGCAACATTTCCTGATCCAGAAATAACTACTGTCTTACCTGCAAAACTTGTACCATTATCTTTTAACATTTCTTCTGTGAAATAACTTAAACCATAACCAGTAGCTTCTGTTCTAGTTAAACTACCACCATAAGTTAAGCCTTTTCCAGTAAGTACACCTTGATCGTTAGCTCCTCTTAGTTTTTTATAGTATCCATACATATATCCTATTTCTCTTCCACCTACTCCAATATCTCCAGCAGGTACATCTGTATCTAATCCTATATGTCTATATAATTCTGCCATAAAGCTTTGGCAGAATCTCATAATTTCATTATCTGATTTGCCTTTAGGGTCAAAATCTGATCCACCTTTACCACCACCTATTGGTAATCCAGTTAATGAATTTTTAAATATTTGTTCAAATCCTAAAAATTTTATTATACTTGCATTTACTGATGGATGTAATCTTAAACCACCCTTATAAGGTCCTATTGCACTATTAAATTGAATTCTAAATCCCCTATTAACATGTACTTTTCCTGCATCATCTACCCAAGGAACTCTAAACATTATTTGTCTTTCAGGTTCTACTATTCTTTCTAATAAACCTGCTTCAACAAATTCTGGATGCTTATCAAATACTGGAACTAATGAATTTAATACTTCTGTTACAGCATCTTGAAATTCCTTTTCCCCTTTATTTCTGCTCTTTACAGTTTCTAAAACTGAATTAACATATTCTCTCCCGTTCATATTTGCATCTCCTTATAAAATAATATCGCCATGTATATAATACAACATAATAACAATTAATTCCATAACTTTATTAAAAACACTTCATTTTTTATATTTGTTTATTAATCAATTTCTTTTTTTGTTATCAATTTAATCTATTCTTAAACAAAATACTGCATTTTTAATAAATCACAATTTTTAAATACATAATATAAATATAAACTAACTTTTAGGAGGTGTTAACTTGAAAATAGGATATCCTTGTATTCCTTTATCTATATCTAAACGTACCACTAGAAAATTTAATTTAAATCTTTTTAATGAAGAAATTTTTAATCAATATACAAAAAATAACTTAAATGACTTTTTCTCTATATTGAAATTTAATAATGAAAATAATATTAAGTTCTTTAGAATAAGCTCAGATATAATACCATTTGGTAGTCACACCATTAATTCTATTCAATGGTGGAATACTTTTAGTACTACATTTTTAGAAATTGGTGAATATATTAAAAAAAATAATATGAGGGTATCTATGCATCCAGGTCAATATACAGTATTAAATTCTCCCAAAGAAGATACAGTAGAAAAAGCTATTAATGACCTTATCTATCACTGTAAATTTCTTGACTCACTTAATCTACCTTCTAGCCATAAAATAATTATTCATATAGGCGGAATTTATGATTCAAAAGAGGAAGCTACAAATAGATTTATAGAAAACTATAAAAGATTACCTGAAAATGTTCAAAATAGAATTATAATCGAAAATGATGAAAAAAGTTATTCTTTAGATGATGTTCTCTATATAAGTAGCAAAACAAGCGCTCCTGTTGTATTTGATAACCTTCATAATCAATGTAAAAAAGATAATAACTATTCTTTAGAAAAAATTCTAAACATGGTTAAACAAACCTGGAAGGATAAAGATGGTGTTATGAAAGTTCATTATAGCAGGCAAGATCCAAATAGAAAAATAGGTTCTCATTGTTATAGCCTTGAAGTTACCCCTTTTTTAGATTATTTATCTGTTGCTAAAAACTTTGATATGGATATTATGCTAGAAATTAAAGATAAAGATTTTGCTGCCATAAAGGGAAATAATATTTTAAGAGAACTTAATAATACTATTACTATAGATGATAAGAATAAAGAATTAAAAAGATATGAACTTTATTTTCTATCTAAAGGAAATGATGTTTATAACGAAGCAATTAATATTATTACTAATGATTCTATTATAAAATTTTATAATTTTTTAGATTATTATAAAAATTATAATGATACAAATATAAATTCTGCTTTAACTAAAGGATTCACATATATAGAAGATCAACTTACTTCTCGAGAAATAAACTTATTTTATAAATATAAAAATTCTCATGATTTTGAAAAAGCTAAACAATATTTAAATAAGTTAACCATAAAATATGATTGTGAAATATTAATGTCAAATTATTTTTTCTATTCCATATAAAACTTCAGATAAAGATCTTCTTTATCTGAAGTTTTATTATTATACATTTTCATGCAAAAAAATATATATTTTTTCTATGTAAAAAAACATATATTCATATATTCTTTCTATGCAAATATTCTTTCTATGCAAAAAAATATATATGCTTATATTACTATAGATTATTTTTATTTATTAGTCTTTGTATTACTCTTATTTTCTTACTTTTATTACTATAATATATCAAAACGCTACTTATCCCCCCACCAAGACTTCCTAAAATAATATCCCACATAGTATCATCTAAATTCCATTGAGCTGTTAATCCAAAAACTTTATCCGTAGAAAACTCCCATATTTCCCAAACACCTGCAATAGCTATAGAAAATATTAATGGAAAAATAAATATAGTTATTGGTTTCATTTCATTGTTAATATTTCCATTGCTTAAATATATGTATATAACAAGTCCTAAGAAGCCTATTAAAATTCCTGAAATAAAATGAAGAAATTTATCATAATTATCTATAGCATAAAAATCCCATACATTAGCTAAATACATAGAAATAAATATAAATATTAGAGTAATGATATATGTTGATAGAAATTTTTTCAAAAAAGTTTTATTAAAAATTATCCTAACTACAAATATAGTTACATATATTAATATAATTCTCCAAAACTTTATACCATCTCTATACAATGAATCAATTATAGCTGTTACAAGTAATAAAATATAAAAAATCATTGTTAATAACTTATCTAACTTCATCTTTTGTTACTCCTAATTTCAAACTTAGTTTTTAATCTTGTCTTGTATATAAAATAACCGATACTAAAAATCCAACTATTAACCCACCTATATGTCCATAGTTGTCCACATTACTTACACTTAACCCAATAAACAAATTAATTACAATTACAGATACTATATTACTTATAGCTCCTTTTCTTATTCTGCCTCTTTCTTTAATTAAAAATACTAATATAGCTCCAAGTAATCCAAATATAGCTCCTGATGCACCTATTGATAAGGTTCTTGGTGCTAAAGCATAACTTAAATAAGAAGAACCTATCCCAGATAAAATATATATTATTATATATTTTATCTTGCCAAAAACTTGCTCTACTTGAGGTCCAATAATATATAAACTATACATATTACAAGCTAAATGTAGTATTCCACCATGTAAGAAACAGCAAGTAACAAGCCTCCAATATTGCCCTGCATATATTAATGGTCCATATTTACCTCCAAGTATTAATAAAGTTCTGCTATCTATATCTATAAAATCACCTGACATAAATGCACTTATAGCAAATATTAGCAAATTCAATATAATTAATATTCCTGTAACTTCATTTCCCTTAAACTTAACTTTATGTTTTTTATTATTTTGGTGGACTATAGAATTCATAATTATATTAGCTAAATACTCTAATCCTTCACTGCAATAGCTTATTTTTTTATTTTGCATATCCACAATTACTTTTGGCGTATTAGAATAGGAAATCCCACTATAATCTTTACTGTCAAAAATAACTTTATTTAAAGAATAGTTACATCCTAAACTTTGCAAAAATAATCTTGCTTCACTTTCATCTTTTTCTTCTTCACTAGGTTTTGTTATAATTATTGCATATATTCCTTCTTGAAATCTCTTTAAGGCAATCCATGTATCATCTTCATTTTTAGATTTTCTATACTGATCCATATAAAAACCTTCATACTTAGCTAAATATTCAAATATACTTCTCATATTTTTATTCATTCTCTCACCTCTTCTCAATTTTATTATATTAAAAAGAGAAGCATTTTAAATTAGCTTCTCTTTTTGATTTATATAAATTATATTATATAACTTTTTTTATAATTCTTCCATCATCTCTACAAGTACGTTAAATCTTTCAATAGTTGCTTCAATTGGTTTAGATGTAGTCATATCTACACCTGCATCTTTTAATATATCTATTGGATATTTACTTCCACCACTCTTTAAGAATCCTTTATATTTTTCAACTGCATTTTCTTCATTATCTAATATAGATTTTGCAAAAGCTGATGCAGCAGCATAACCTGTAGCATATTGATATACATAGAAATCATTATAAAAATGAGGTATTCTTGCCCATTCTATATCTATATCTTCATCAACTACCATATCTGGGCCAAAATATTTAACATTTAATTCATGCCACTTTTTATTTAAATCTTCCGCTGTTAAAGCTATGCCTTCATTTAATTTATTATGAGTATATAGCTCAAAATCAGCAAACATTAATTGTCTAAATACTGTTGTTCTTATTTGCTCTAATTCTTGATTTATTAAATACATCTTCTTATTTTTATCTTTTTCATTTTCTATTTGATGATGTATTAATAAAGCTTCATTAGTTGTAGATGCTACTTCTGCACAGAATAAAGTATATCCTGCATAATAATATGGTTGAGTTTTTCTTGAATAATATGAATGAATTGAATGTCCCATTTCATGTACAAGTGTAGAAACATCGTTTAATTCATAATTATAGTTTAATAATACATATGGCATTGTATCATATCCACCCCAAGAATATGCTCCACCTCTTTTTCCTTTATTCATATAAATATCTATCCAACCACTATTTACACCTTCATTGAAAATATCTAAATATTCTTTTCCTAAAGGAGCTAATCCTTCTCTAGCTATTTCTAATGCTTTATCAAATGGAATACTTTCTTTTGGTACTTCTATTATTGGTACATAAAGATCATACATATGAATTTCATCTAAACCTAATAATTTCTTTTTAAGTCTTACATATCTATGAAGTGAAGATACATTTTCATCCATTGTTTTTAAAGCATTTTCATATACACTTAAAGGAATATCATTAGGTGCTAAAGATGCTTCTAATGGGGATTTATATTTTCTTATATTTGCATTGAAATTAAAAGTTTTCACAGATGAAACCAAAGAAGTTGCAAGAGTATTTTCAAACTTTTTATATTCACCAAAAAGCTGAGTAAATGCATTTTTTCTAACATTTCTATCCTTACTCTTTATAAAAGATGAATAATTTCCTTCTGTAAGTTCTACTTCATCCCCTTCTTCATCTTTTATGTTACCAAATGTCATATCTGCATTTGTAATCATATTATGAATACTTGATGGTGCATCTAAACAATCAGAAGCTAAAGCTAATAATTCTTCCATATCTTTAGTTAAAATATGTTCTTTTTCTTTTAATATGTCTTTTAATAAAAATTCATATTCTTTAAATCTAGAATCATTTTCTATTAATTCTTCAACAAATCCTTCTTTTAATGAAAGAATTTCTGGAACAAAGAAAGCAGTATAACTTCCATATTCAGCCATATATGCATCTAATTTATTCATATTACTTTGATTTTTTTGATTAGCTGTATCTTCATCACTTTTCATATGTGCATATACTACAAGAGTTTCTGCTTTTCTACTTACCTTTTCATTAAATTCAAGGTATTTCAAAATTTCTTCTTTATCTGAAAGCTTACCTTCAAATTCTTTAAGAAGAGGTGCTTCTTTCTTTAATTCTTCAAAAGCTTTCTCAAAAGCTTCATCATTTTCATAAACTTTATTTAATTTCCACTTATATTCTTCTTCTATTTCTTCTCTCTTTTTTAAAACTTTTTCATTCATATTGGCGCCTATCTCGGGCTCACTCCTTTTCTATTTATATTCTTCTTCTTTTCCTTCAATAGCTCTAAATACTTTTTCCATTTCCATCTCTATAAGAGCCACTACTTTATCAAGATCTTCTTTCATTTCTGAATGTTCTTCTTTATATGCAAACTTTAATATAAATGTAGGATTATACTCATCTAGCTCTTCTTCAATAGTATATCCTTCTTCTGTAAAAGCTTCTTTATTAAATAAGTCATATATTGCTGAGTATTCCCATTCTTCTACATCTTTATTTGTATCAAAATATAAATTTACTTCATTATTTAAAACAAATAATTTAGTTACATATAATGCACCTTCATTAACTTCAAAGCTTCCTAACTCTTTCGATATAAATCCTGTTTCTTTATCTTTTTCCATTAAAACTAAACTTGAAAATTCCATGTTTAATCATCCTTTCTTCTGCCTATCTTAATTAGTATCTTCTTTTATTATAGAGTTTATGATACCCATTAATCAATAAGGCTACATAAAATATTCCATATATTATTTAACATAGAAGTTTTTCGTTTATTTATCTGTAAATATATGGTAATATTTTCTTGAGGTATAAGGAGGGGTTCTATGGATAGAAGAAGTAGAATAAGAAACCAAAGACTTTCTAGAACACAACGCTTAAAAAATCAAAAATACAAAAGAAGGCGTTTAACTTTAATACTTATACTACTTTCTGTAGTAATAGTAATCTTAACTAATATACTTTATGTAAAAACTAAATGTAAAGATCTTCAATATGCTGTAGAATACAACTTTACATCTAGTAAAGCTTCAAAAAGTTTACTAAGGGTTCAGAATATCTCCTTAATTTTTAATGACAATAAAAATGCTATAGTTGAAGCTACAGGATTAAGTAAAGAAGAACCCCATACATCCACTAAAATACGTGGAACTTTTAAAAAGGATTTCTTTGATTCTTGGATTTTAGAGAATTCCGAAAAACTTTAAAGTTGCAAATAATTTGCAACTAGGTATATAATAGAGTCAGACTAAAATATCAGGAGCTGATTAAATGATAACAATTAAAAATATGAACTTTAGCTATGACAAATCTTCTCCTCTTTTATTAAAAGATATATCCTTAAATATTCCTAAAGGGGTTTATCTTTCTGTTGTAGGAGAAAATGGTAGTTGTAAAACTACACTAATAAAACTTATATTAGGATTACTTTCACCAGTGTCTGGCTCTATTAAAGTACATACATCTAAAATTTCTTATGTCCCACAAAGAGTTGATGGATTTAATTCCGAATTTCCTATTTCAGTATATGAAATTCTAAAAACTCATGCTAAAGCTCTTCATTTAGATATACCTTCATCTATTAATGAAGCTTTAAAAAAAGTTAATATGGAAAAGTTTAAGGATACTTTAATCGGAAACTTATCAGGTGGGCAACAACAAAGAATTTTTATAGCTAGAGCTTTAATGGGAAATACTGAATTAATAATTCTAGATGAACCATCTACCGGAGTTGATTTAAAAACACAAGAAGAAATTTATTCTATATTAGAATATGTAAATAAAGAATTTGGTACGACTATAATCTCTATTGAACATAATATGGATATAGCTTGTAAATATTCTTCTCACATATTAAAAGTCAAAAACGGAACTATAGAGTATAAAACTGTTTGTCAGTTTAGAGATGAGTTCCCTATAGGAGGTTAGTATATATGTTTCAATATGAATTTATGCAAAACGCTATGATTGCAGGACTTATTGTATCTATATTATGTCCTACTATAGGATTATTTATAGTTCTTAGGCGTAATTCCATGCTTGGAGATACATTATCTCATTCATCCTTTGCTGGTGTAGCTATAGGATTAGTTCTTGGCGTTAATCCTATTTTATCTTCTTTTATATTTACTACTTTATGTGCTATCATTATAGAATTTTTAAGAGGCTATTTTAAAAAATATGCAGAACTTGTTATGTCTATTGTATTAACATTGTCTCTAGGTATAGCAATTATATTAATAAGTTCTGGTAAAACTACCGCTAAAGTTAATTCAATATTATTTGGTAGTATACTTACAATTTCTTCAGAAGATTTAATTATAATCTCTATAGCAGGTGTTATATGTTTACTTATACTTGCTTTAATATATAACAAATTAGTATATGTAATTTTTGATGAAGAAGGAGCTAAAACAGCAGGAATAAGAGTTAATTTTATAAACTATTTATTTAGTATCTTAGTTGGGGCAACAATTTCATTATCTATACGAGTTATGGGTATATTAGTTATATCTTCAATTATAGTAGTTCCTGTTGCAACTGCTATGCAACTAAAAAAGAGTTTTAGCAAAACATTATTCTTTTCTATTTTATTTGGATTTATTGATATAATTTTAGGTTTAATTGCTTCTTACTATTTAAACTCCGCATCTGGAGGTACTATTGCTGTTACTTCTGTAATTGTATTAATCCTTACTATAATAATTAATAACTTCAAAAATAAAAGATAGGTTTTTTATTAAAAACCTATCTTTTATTATGCTGACATTCTTCACATACTCCTGTCATTATAAGATTATGCTCTGTTAAGGTAAAGCCTGTTTCACTTTGAACCATCTCTTCAAATTGCTTCATAGGGCAAGGTACTTCAATTTCTTTTTTACATACACTACACCTAATTAAATGCTTATGCTCTTCTCCTTTTAATTTATAAGAAAATATCCCATCCTTTGATGCAAATTTATCTACAATTCCTTTTTCTTCAAATAATTCTAACGCTCTATATACAGTACTTAAATTAATATTAACCCCATACTCCTTACACTTCCCAAAAATCAATTCAACTCCCATACTTTTATGATAATTAGTTAGAACTTTTAAAATCGCAACTCTTCCCTTAGTTACTTTTAAATCGTATTTTCTTAGAAGCTCTTCAAACTTCATGATATCACCCACAATTCAATGCCTATTTATATTTAAATTATATCACAAATATTTAATAAGGTTTCTAAAAAAATATCATCTTAAAGGAAAATATTATTAATGCTGTACCACCAAAGAAATCTGCATATTTACTTATAAAATTAATTTTTTTTATAAATTTACATAAATAAAAACCAATAGTACAAATTAATAATGTAATCAATCCAATCAAAAGACAATTTACTAATAAAGTTAGTAAAGATGTTAATTTATTAAACAAAGTAAATGCAACTACTATAGCATCAATACTAACTGATATACCTAAAATAATTATCATAGAATTTTTGGTTAATATAGATTCTTCTTTTTCTTTTAGTCCATCTACTATCATTAAGATACCTATAATACCTATAACTATTCCACCCATGGTATCTGAAATAGGTATTATATTTTTATTAAAATAGCAGCCTATTATTCCACCTACTAAAGTTAAAAGAAATTGAAAGAATCCAAAAGAAATTATATAACCTATTTTTTGATTTTTATTTACTGACTCATTAACACCTACACTTAAGGTTACTCCTAAAGCATCCATAGCTAAAGCAGTGCCAATAATTATTAACTGTAAAATATCCATTAAAACCTCACATATAAATTATTTACCTTTAATATACATAGTTTCAAAATTAAATTTATATGCATTTTTTTATTTTCTCTTTATTAATACGCCTTTTTAGTGTATAGTATTTATATAGAGTAGTTAATTAATGTATATTGTATATCATATTAATATAAATAATTAAAATTAAGACATATTAAAGGAGGCTATTATGCGAAACTGTATAATTGCACAATCAGGTGGCCCTACTTCTGTTATTAATTCAAGTGTTGTAGGATTATTAAAAGCAAATACTAAACTAAAGAAGTACGATAAAATTTATGGAGGCTTAAACGGTATAGAAGGTATACTAAATGAAAATATTATTGAATTATCCTCAATAGATGATAATGATATAGAAACCTTCAAATACACACCATCTTCTGGTCTTGGTTCTTGTAGATATAAAATGAAAAATGCAGATAAATCTACAGAAGAATATGATAAATTAATAGAAATACTAAATAAATTAGAAATAAAAACATTTTTCTATATTGGTGGTAATGATTCAATGGATACTACTGCCAAGCTTGGAAAATACGCCAAAGAGAATTCACTTGATATAAGCTTTATAGGTATTCCTAAAACTATAGATAATGATTTAATGTATACAGATCATACTCCTGGCTTTGGAAGTGCTGCAAAATTCATTGCAACTACTACTTTAGAGACATATTTAGATGCATCCGTATATACTAATAATGGAATATTCATATTAGAAACTATGGGAAGAGATACTGGTTGGCTTGCTGCTTCTGCATGTATGGCTACATATAATGGTAAGCCAGTAGCTGACTTTATATATTTACCAGAAAAGCCTTTTGATACAGCTGATTTTTTACAAGATGTAAGAAAAAAATTCGAAGAACAAAATCAAGTATTTATAGTAGTATCTGAAGGAATTAGAACTGCTGAAGGAAAATTCTTATCTGAAATGGCTTGTAGCGCTCAAGATACTTTTGGGCATGCTCAACTTGGAGGTGTATGCCAATATTTAAAAAATGCTATTTTAGATGCTGGTATAACTAACAGAGTTAAAGCGCTTGAACTTGGAGTACTTCAAAGATGTGCTATGCATTGTGCTTCACAAACTGATATTAATGAAGCCTTAGAAGCTGGAGCTAAAGCATTAGAATTAGCTTCTTCTGAAACTAATGGACATATGATTTGCTTTAATAGAACTTCAAATGATCCTTATACTATTTCTTATGACTTAGTTGAAGCATCAAAGGTAGCTAATAATGTTAAGTACTTCCCTACTGAATGGATTAATGAAAAAGGAAATCATATTACTTATGAAGGTATTAAATATTTTAAACCTTTAATTGAAGGAGTTCCTACTTTATACACATATAACAATATACCACAGTATAAAGTATTTACTAAATAAATCAAACATATAATTACCTAAAAATGACGTAGACTTTAAAAGTCTGCGTCATTTTTTATTTCTTCATAAATATATATATAAGCTGGTAAAACTTCATCATATATTATGCTCCAAACTGCTTCTATTATGATAATCCCTAAATAACCTAAAGGTAAAAATAGGAATACAACAAAAAATATTATAAATATAAATGTTGTAAAAAGTTTATAAACATCCTTTACTATTAAAGTTCTTCCACAATTAGGACATATAATCTTATCAAAAGAATCTTGCTTTAGTAAATATTTTGCATCTATTTCGTAGTCGCACCTTTCACATCTTCTTTTCAACTTACTATATTTCCCCCTAAGAAATATTACTTATTATTTTTTTGCTATATCTTCAATTGCATTTAGAAAACTATCTACTTCCTCTTCTTTATTATATATACCAAAGCTTGCTCTTATCATACCTGGCATCTTTTTATTTTTATTGTATATAAATGCACTAGCTGCTTTTTCACTCATATGCATAAGCCTTCTACAATATGGGTGTGCGCAAAACCATCCTTGTCTAACTGAAATCCCATAAAATTTCGCTAATATTTCTGCTACATCATGATGAAATATATTTCCTACATTAAATACTCCTATACCTAACCTATCTTCCCTATTAATTATATCTCCATAGTTAATTATATTAGGTATGCACTGTAAACCATCTAGTAATTTATTTTTTAATTTTTCTTCTATTCCTCCTATTGTTTCAAAACCTATCTCATCTAATTTACTTAAAGATTTTGCTATAGCAATTGAACCAAAAAAGTTTGGAGTACCAGCTTCATCTTTTTCTGGAGATAACAAATACTTAACTTCCTTATCCATAACAAATTCTACTGTGCCACCACCATCATTATCTGGTAAATTATTATCAAACTCTTCTTTAAGACCTACTATTGCTCCTCCTCCAAAAGGTGCATATAATTTATGCCCTGAAAATACCAAAAAATCAATTCGTTCTTCTTCACATTCTCCCCACATATCTACTTTTTTATGTGGAACTAATTGAGCACCATCTATTATTATTTTTGCTCTATATTTATGAGCTATCCTAGCTATATTATGAATTTTATTAATATACCCTGTAACATTTGATGCTCCTGTAACACTTACGTATCTCACTTTACCTTTATAGTGATTTAATTTTTTTTCTAAATCATCTAACCTCAATCTACCTAATATATCAACATCTACATAATCAACTTTCCACCTTCTACGCCAAGGCAAATCATTTGAATGATGCTCCATCCTTGTAGTTAAAAGGACATCATCTTTTTTATGCTTAAAAGTTCTAGATAATTTGTTTATACCATCTGTAGTATTATTTACGTATATTACAGTATATTTATTTTTTTCTTTTATATTAAAAAAATTCAAAATATATTCTTTTGATTCATTATATAAATTAGTTGTAAACTCTGCTTTATACCCTGCACCTCTTCCTATTGAACCATAATAATTACTTAAACTTATAATAGATTCCAATATATTCCTGAAAGGTGGAGTTGTTGCTGCATTATCAAAATTTATAGTTCTAACTCTCTTTCCATCAACCGTATCAATTTCAAAATCTATTCCCACTAATAAATCACTAAAATTTATCATGTTCTCCTCCACTATGAACTTCCTCCACTATATCTTATTCTAAAGTCTTTACTAAGGTTCTATAGAAAGTTATTAATTCATAATATTTAAGGTAACAACTATATTTTTAATACATATACTTTAATTAATGAGTAATTTTTTTTTGGAGGATTTTAATGAACCCTGATAAGAAATATATGACTAAAAATAAAGAAGAGGACTTAAAATTAGTTCCTTTTATGATGAATCAGGACAACAAAGATATGCCTTTGATTGGTTGGATACCAATTTTCATACTTAATAAAGATAATAAAAAAGCAGTACCAGCTAATGCAATGATACTTCCTAGCAATATATCTAACTTAGATTTTGATACCTTTAACAATACTTTTGGAAACACTTTAAATTTACAACCTTTTGATAGTAAAGGGTTAAATTTAAATATGCAACCTTGGAATCCAAGCAATTCTTCTATAACACCGCCTGATTCTATTAATGCTAATTACGATAAAAGTGTAAAAAATGCTACTAGTAGCCCTAATGTATTTCCTGAAGATTATAGTAGCGATGACTTATTTATTTATAATACTCAAGGTTATACCTCTTCTAATAATAGATTAGATGAAAAAGTTACAGAAATACTTAAAAACCTTGATTTTAATCTAGATGAGGATACTGATTTAATAAGACATTGTTCAGATAAACGTATTGAAAAAATATATGATATTATTGAAAAAAATCATCCTGAGATATGTGCTTTAATGGATAACTACAATATACCATCCCCTATTTCTAAACTTATTATTAGAAGAACTATTAAAGTAGCTTTAGAACATTGTAAAGGATAGGTGATAAATTATATGTTTTTATTTAGAGATGCTCTTCCTAACTTACAAGGTAAAGCAAGGTTTTTCCATGCAGCAGCAGGAGCTGAAGCTGTAGATATTTATAGTGATGGTTCTCCCTTAGCTACAAATTTAGATTTCGGCGAAGTTACGCCCTATAAAGATATTAAACCTGGAAAACATA
Organism: uncultured Clostridium sp.; assembly: GCA_934755305.1. Lineage (GTDB taxonomy): Bacteria > Bacillota > Clostridia > Clostridiales > Clostridiaceae > Clostridium. The sequence continues at coordinate 27,354 of CAKVLD010000009.1, forward strand.
AAATAGAAATCTTTAAAGCTAGTACTAAGTCTACTCCACTTTATACTGATACTATAGAAATTATACCTAATGAAATAGTAACTCTTAGTGCCGTTCTTTTAGAAAGTACATTAACTTTATTTACCTTAAAAGATAATCCGCCTAAAAACGTTAATGAATTAACTTTTTTAAGATTTATTAATTTTTCTCCTGATGCACCACTTTTATCTCTTTCTTTACCTGATAGTGAAGATACTTTATTTAATGGTGTTGAATATTTAGAAACTACTGGATTTTACCCTTTAAGTGGAGGTTTATATAACTTTCTTGTGACTGCAACAACTGATTCTTCTTATAGAAAGTTTATTAATTCCGTTCAGCTTAACCCAAATTCTTCTCATACAATATTTGTTATAGGATTAGCTACTGGTAGTCCTGAACTTGGTTATGTATTGACTGAAGATGGTTATAATAATCAAAAAACTACTATAGAAGAAGAAAAACCTTTTACAAATCAACAAAATATTGATTTATAATATTTCTTCAAAAATAAAGGTGAGAAAGTTTCAAATTATAACTTTCTCACCTTTATTAATTTTTATATTATTCTAATCCCAAAAGACTCTTAAGCCAAGCCCAGAAACCTTTCTTTTCTTCCTTAACTTCTGTATTTGTATCTTTATCATTATCTACTTCTTCAATTTCAGCTGTTTTCATAACAAACTTAGTAGTACATTTCATATCTTCTCCTACGCCTGAAAAACCTTCATTTTCATTAGCCATATTAACTAATTCGTCTTTAGTAGCTTTTAGTTCATCTACTTTATCTAATGCTTCATTTCCTTTATTATTTAATAAATCTATTCCTTCTTCTTTATATTGTTCTATTCCATCAGTTAATGTTTGCATTCCTGTTGTTAATTCTGATAATTGTGATTGCATATCTGGAAGTGAATTCATTAAGTTTCTTGCTCTATCTATCTCATTTTGTTTTAAACAATCATTTAGAATTCTTAAAATATCTTCACTTTGTTTTAAATCATTTTGCATATTCATTAATTTAGGCAACATTGTATTTGCTTCATCTACAAGTGGTTTATATTGACCTACTAATAAATCAATTTTTTCATCTACATTAACCATATTCATTATTGGATTTATATCTAAAGAACTTAATGTACTATTAATATCGATACCATCAATTAACTTGTTAATATCAACTTTATTGTATCTATTTTCAAATTGAGCATCAAACCCAATATTGTCCAATAAAATTTTACCGTTTATTGTATTAATTGCCCCTTGTGCTTGTGCAACTAGTAATTTTGTCTCTTCTAATGTTCCTTTTAATTTACTTAAATTAGTAAACATATCATTTACATTTAACGAACTTACTGTAGCTAAAGCTTTATCTATTTGATTACTATTTGTGTTTATGTCAGTTTTTAAAGTATTTATAGAATTTACTAAATTCATTAAATTTGCTTTATCTTGATCTGATAAAGAACTTATCTTTGATAATGCAGGACTTAAAGTCTCTACCATAGTAGTTAACTCATTTAATGTATTTATTATTTTGTTTCCTTCATTCTCTTTACCTAATACATCAGTTACCGCCTTTAATACTGGTGATAAACCTTTTAATGTTCCAGTTGATTTTTCTACATTAGAAAGTAAATCTTTGTAGTAACTTAATTTAGCTATATCACTTGTATCAGTAATTTTAGCTACATTAAATGAAGCAATATAATTTTTAAGTCCTTCTGCAAGTTCTGGTTGACTAGCATATACTTGAGATACTATTGTTTCTAATTGTTTTTTTGTATCTTCTAATGTTTTCAAACCAGCTTCTTCTTGTTTAACTGCTGCTATAAGTTGTGCTTTTAATACTAAATATGCTGATGAATATCCGGTTATATCTTGACTCATAGAAGAAAAATCTACTTGAGCTAAATTTTGAAAAGATACTAATGCACCATTTAATGTTTTAATAAAATTATTAGTTTTTTCTTCTACTGTATTACCAGGCATATTTAATATAGTTTCTTTAACAATTGTTTGCACTCCTGAAAAATCATTTACTAAACTCTTTCCATCAGTTATTGCATTTTTAGCTGACATAATAAGTTGTGGGTTAGCTAAACTTAAAACAGCATCAATTGCCTCTCTAGATTCTTTGCTTAATGAATTATAGTTTTGTTTTACTTTAACTACTTCCTCTACTAATGATTTCATAATTGGATCATTTATTAATGATAATACTGGCGATGCTTGTTTGTACAAATCCAAAGCACTATCTATAGCAATATTTCCTTCATCAATCTTTGTATTAACCTTATTTTTATTAGTAGCTATAAAATTATCTATCCCACTTTCTGCACCACTTCTAATACTGTCCTTTAATAATCCCTTTACATTATTACCCAAAGGACCATTTATATTTTGCTTTAAAACATCTTTAGCATAATTACTAAAAGCAGGATTATTCATAACTTCTCCTACTGAACCATTTAACGTTTGTTTCACTTGACCTTTTACATTATTTATTAATGCACCAGAATTAAATTGACTCATAAGATTATTTACTTTGCTAGTATCTAAATCTTTAGCAAAATAGGCATCCTTAATTAAAGTTCTAGATCTTGCCACTTTATTATCACTCATTACTAAAGACAACTTATCTTGAATCTCTGATGTTTCGAGCATGTTAAACATTGGTTCAATTTTAGTTGCATTAGCTTCTTGTAATCCATCATTAATTTGAGTTGAACCATCTGCTATCTTATCAATACCATCTTGTAACTTAGTTAACTTATCTCTTACATCTGATATTGTAGTTGCTGAATCTAATTCATTTAAATCTGCTGGTAAATTAGGAGTTGCTGTTATCATTATAGGTCCTAATGAGAAGTTTTCCACATCTGCTTCTACTATTAATTTATCCTTTAATTTATCATTAAAATCTATATCTAAAGGAATTGAATCTAAATCCAAACTTTCCTTAAGACCTGGTGCACAAGCAAACCCTACTATCGTATTATTTCCTTCTGATAACATTTTTCCACCATCTGTTGTCACTGCTGAAAACTTATCTACTGGTAAAGTAACTACTGCTGCTACTGTAAGTGGTGAATATATTCTTTTAGTTTTTCCGTTAATTTCAGTATCCTTAAATTCTGTATTTTTAACTTCTAATTCTATTCTTATTTTTCCTGACTTTCCCGCCATATCTTCAGGATCACATTCTTCATCATCTAAAAAATATTTTACTGACACATCAAGTGGTAATTTAGAAGTACTATTACCTCTATAATATAAATCTGTATCTTCCATATTCCAAGTAAGCTTTTCTCCACTTATTCTTGGTTCTTCATCACCTTTTACATTTTTTATATCATCTAGATTTGACTTATCAATAACAGTTATATCTTTCTCATCTGAATGTAACCAGTTAGATACTATAGTTTTCTTCACATTTCCTGTAGAATCTAATGTAACATAAACAGATTCATCCTTTGTAACTTCTGCCGCCTCTACAACGGTACTTCCTATCATAGATGTTGCCATAACTAAAGCAACTGCTCTTACTGCACTTTTAGACATTGATCTTCTCATACTTACTTCCTCCTACATAGCATTATTCACTGAATTATCAATTTTTATATTTTTCTTCCATCCGATAGTTGTCTTATTTATAAGTCCTTCAGATACCATTAATAATGATGGTAAAACAAAAAGGATAACAACCATACTTATTACAGAACCTCTAGATATTAATAAACATAAACTCTTTATAAGTTCCATATCCGATACTAAAGCAACTCCACCTGTTGCTCCAAAGAAAGTTAAACCACTAGTCATTATTGATTTAGCTGAACCTTTAAGAGCTATTTGAACAGCTTCTTTAGTTTTATGTCCATTATTTATTTCTTCTTTAAATCTTGAAGTCATTAGAATTGCATAATCTACTGTAGCTCCAAGTTGAATAGTACCTATAACTATACTTGCTATAAACGGTATTACAGTTCCAGTACAATATGGAATACCCATATTTATAAATATTGCATATTCTATTGATGCAACTAATAAAACTGGAATACTAACTGACTTAAATACAACTAATATAATTAAGAATATGGCTAATATTGAAGCAAATGAAACCTTCTTAAAATCTGAATCTGCAATATTAATTAAGTCCTTTGTAAGAACTCCCTCTCCAGTTACCATACCTTCTTCATCGTATTCTTTAACTAGATTTTCTATTTCTAAAATTTGAGCATTCTCTTCATCTTGAGCTGATTTATAAGAAGAGTTTACAAGAATCATTCTATATCCACCTTGCTCAAATATTTCTCTTATATTATCTGGGATAAATTCTTCTGGTAGATTAGGCCCAACAAATTTTTCAAAAGATACTACTGCTGTAACACCATCTATTTTTTCTATTTTATCTGACATTTCCTTTATTTTATACGAAGGTATATCATCTTTTACTACTATAAAATGACTTGTCATCATATTAAACTTATCTTTCATCTTATTAGTAGCAACTATTGAGTCCATATCTTTTGGAAGTGTTTCATCTAAATTATAATAAACACTTGCATTATTTTGAGCAAAAAAAGCTGGAAGTAAAGTTACTAAGAATACTACAATAACCAGTTTGTAATGCTTACTAACTAAATTAGTTATATGATTAAATTCTGGCAATATAGTTTTATGTTTAAATCTGTGAATAATCTTATCAAAAGCTAATATAAAGGCTGGTAAAATTGTTACTGAACAAATTACCCCTATAACAACACCTTTAGCCATTACCATTCCTATGTCTGTACCTAAAGTTAAATCCATAGTACATAAAGCTAAAAATCCTGCAACTGTAGTTAATGAACTTGCAGAAATTGAAATCATAGTAGCGCTGATTGCTTCTGTCATAGCCTCTATTCTATTATCATTCTTTTCTAACTCTTCATCATATCTATGCATTAAGAATATTGAATAATCCATAGTAACTCCAAGTTGTAATACTGCTGCTAAAGCTTTTGTAATATATGAAATTTCTCCAAATACTATATTAGATCCTAAATTATACAATATACCAAACCCTATAGATACTAAAAATATAATTGGAACAATTGTTGATTCCATAGATAAAAATAATACTAAAACGGATAAAATTACTGCTATAAGTATATAGAAAGGAGCTTCTTTATCTGCTAAATCTTTTGTATCTTTCAAAATTGCAGACATTCCGCTTAAGAAACATTGGTCATTCATTTCTCCTCTAATTTTATCAATAGCTTTCATTGTAGATTCAGAAGCCATTGATTCATTAAATTTTATTACGACCATAGTAGCATCATCTTTGTAGATTTGATTACTAAGTTCACTTGGAAGTATATCCATTGGAACGCTAAGATCTAGTGCATCATAAAGCCATAAAGCATCATTTACTCCCTCAATCTTTTTAATTTTTTCTTTCATTTTATCTATATCTTTTTCTTCCATACCCTCTACTATTAATATTCCTGTAGATGCATCAGAAAAGACTTCATCTAAAACTTTTTCCCCTTTTACAGATCCCAAGTTTTCTGGTAAATAACTTAGTATGTCATAGTTTATTCCAGTGTTAGCATAACCAATTAATGAAGGAATTAACAAAAGTATTCCTACAATTAATATCAGTTTACTATGAACTGAAATAAACCTTGAAAATTTTTTCACCCCTAAACATCTCCTTTTTATACTATATTAAAGCATAGCTAAAACTTTTTTAAATAGAACAGGTTTTATGGTATCAATATCAGCTGGTTCTCCTAAAATTATAGAACTATAACATACACTGCCAACTAATTCAAATATCATAAATAAAGTTAGTTCCGCTTCTAATTTAGCCATGTTTTGTTCCATTAACTTATTAACAAAGAATTTTGCTACTTCCTCTATCTCATTTCCTTTCTCTTCTTTTTCTTTATTTAACATAACTTTTTTAAATAAGCCACTGGAGAAGTTTTTATTAATTAACTTTAACATAAGTTTATTATCTTTAAAGTGATTTATAATACAGTCAATAAAAAATATAGTTTGTTCTTCAAAAGATTCTATACCTTTTTCCTCTGTTTTTATCATAGCTTCTTTAGCAACTTGACCGCTTTTTTGTAATATTAATCTATTAACAATATCATATTTATCCTTAAAATAAAGATAAAAGGTACCTTTTGCTACTCCTGCTCTCTTAACTATTTCATCTATAGCTGTATTATTAGCCCCTTTAGTAGTAAATAACTCATATGCCGCGGTAAATAGTTCATCCTCCTTTTTCTTTTTATTTTGTTTAACTTTGCTAGTTATGTTTTTTTCCCTAACCATTTTCTCCTCCTCAATGACCATAAGTCATTTTATATTTCCATTATACTCCATCATGACTTTTAGTCAATTATTTTTATTCGATATTTTTCTTCAAATAGCTACACATCTTTTAAAATTGCTATAGATGCTGTTAAATAGTATAATTAATTAAGAACTTTGGGTGAAATTTATGTCCTTATGTCTAGTTTACCCAAAATTTTAGCGGAGGGAAAGTATATGATAGTATTAAGTTGCAAAAATATTAGCAAAAGCTATGGAATTGATGAAATTCTTAAAAATGTTACCCTTTCTATTAATGAAGGAGACAAAGTTGGTATAATCGGTGCTAATGGTGAAGGTAAATCTACCTTATTTAAAATAATATCTAAACAATTAAGCTTTGATGATGGTGAAATATTTATAGATAAAAATAAAACTATAGGATATCTTGCTCAACATTTGAATCTTGAATCTGAAAATACTATATATGAAGAAATGTTAAAAGTTTTTTCTGACTTAACTAGATTAGAATTAAAAATTTCTACTTTAGAAGTAAAAATGAATGAACCTTATGATGAAAATAACGCAGAATATCATAATAAACTTATTAAAGACTACACAACTGCTCAAGAACTTTATGAAAATAGGGGTGGTTATACATATAAAGCTGAAATTAATAGAGTATTAAAAGGACTTGGATTTGTAGAAGATGATTTTCATAAGCTAATCATTCACTTAAGTGGTGGTCAAAAAACTAGAGTTGCTCTTTGTAAGTTACTTCTCTTATCTCCAGATATATTACTTCTAGACGAGCCTACTAACCACTTAGATTTAGAAGCAATTGAATGGCTTGAAGATTACTTAAAATCTTATAAAGGAACTGTTTTAGTTATTTCCCATGATAGATTTTTCTTAGATTCTGTTACTAACAGAACTTTTCAAGTTATAAATGGGCATGTTAATTCATATAATGCACCTTATACAAAATTTCTTGAACTTAGAAAAAAAGATTATGAAAATGAATTAAAAGCGTATAACTTACAACAAGCAGAAATTAAAAGACAGGAAGCTATTATTGAAAAGTTTAGATCTTTTAATAGAGAAAAAAGTATTAAAGCTGCTGAGAGTAGAGAAAAAATGCTTGAAAAAATGGAAAAATTAGATGCTCCAGATAAAGAAAAAGATGCATCTAAAATATCTTTTGAAACATCAGTAAAAAGTGGATTTGATGTTTTGCACTTAGAGAAGCTTAGTAAAAGCTATGGAGATAAACACTTATTTTCTAACGTATCTCTTGACCTAAAAAGAGGTGAAAAGATAGCTCTTATAGGTGAAAATGGTCGTGGTAAAACTACTTTATTTAAAATAATAATGGATAAAATAAAACCTGATAGTGGTGTTAAATCTTTAGGAACTAATGTAAATGTAGGTTATTATGATCAGGAACAATCTAATCTTTCTGAAAATAAAACTATATTAGATGAAGTATGGGATGATTTCCCTGAATTAACAACTTCTAAATTACGTGGTGTTCTAGGTTCTTTCTTATTCACTGGAGATGATGTATTTAAAACCATAGATAAATTAAGTGGTGGAGAAAAGTGTAGAATTAATCTTTTAAAGCTTATGTTATCTAAATCAAATCTTTTATTACTAGATGAGCCTACTAACCACTTAGATATTATGTCTAGAGAAGCTTTAGAAGATGCCATCTTAAGTTATGATGGAACTTTAATAGTTATATCTCATGATAGATATTTCTTAAATAAAGTTATAAATAGAATAATAGAACTTAAGGAAGATGGACTTTCTGAATACCTTGGAAATTATAGCTATTACGTAGAAAAAAAATTAAATCCTCAAAGATTTGAAACTTTAGAAGAAATAGCTGGTGGTAAAACTAAAACTCAAATTAAAGAAGATAAAAAAAAGAAAAGAGAAGCCCTAAAAGAAGAGAAAGCAAAAAAACTTCGTTTAAAAAAAGTTGAAGAAGATATTAATAAATCAGAAACTAAACTTCTTGAGCTTCAAGAATCTCAATGTTTAGAAGAAGTTTATTCTAACCCTATTGAAAGTGAACGTGTTAATAAGGAGATTAAAGAAGTTGAAAAACTTATTGAAGAACTTTATGAAGAATGGGAAACTCTTTCTGAAGAATAGATACTAAAGGCATATCCCCCTGTAGGATATGCCTTTATCTCTATAAAGTAGTTATAATAAATTACTTTACTCCAGTAGTACCAAATCCACCACGATCTACATTTCCAAAGGATTCAACTTCATCAAACTCGATTTCAGGCATAACTTCCATTATTCTAAATTGACCTATCTTATCTCCTTTTTTTATCCAAGTCCCTGTTTCTTCTACACCTTCTATTATTTCTTTAGTTTTTCCTTGAAGGCAGAAAACTGGCATATGCCATTGATCATTATCTCCTATATATGTATCATCAACAACACCAACACTATTAGTTTGGATTATTCCCCAAGTTTTAAAAGTTGAACTTCTTGGAGCTAAGTGTCCTTCCCACCCTTGTGGTAATTCTAATGCAAACCCTAAAGGTATCATAGCTTTCTCATTAGATTTAACAAAAATGTCCTTACTAGAATATAATAGCGATAGGTAACCCTTTGATGTTATCTCCAAGTTTTCCCCTGCTCCACACCGTACGTGAGACTTTCACCTCATACGGCGTTCCATCGTAAATTTACCTATTCTTTTAAATTACAGTATTACCAACCTGTTTTCTTAGTTTGTTTATTTTACTTAGAGCTGTTTTATTCGGTTTTATTATATTTATATATTTATCAATAGTTTGAGGATTTGTAGCATGTATTAATTTGTGTACTTCGTGTGTTATGAATATTAGATTGCTATATTCATCTGTTCCGCCAAGGCTTATAGGGATTATATGATGACATTCCATATTCCCAGTTTCAAGGTATTCTTTGGTTACTTTACATTCACCTTTTTGTGCTACATATAGTGATATTCTATTATCATTATATTCAACACTTTTTGTCGGATTCGGGTTTTCCATTAATAATTTTAATATTCTATTGGATACACTCTTTTGTGTAGCGTGTATCATTTTTCTACCATCTTCCGTATAATTGTTAATTCCTTGACTTAAGCACATAGGGGCTTTAGTTTTTATAGCTCCTATTGGAAATAAGGGTTTGTTTGCTATATTATATGTTTTGTAATTGTATTTTCCGTACAATTTATTATATAATACAGTATTCGTTCCCTTGCTACAGCGAACTCTTTTTGTCCTATTGTATATAAATGTGTTGGTTCTGTAAGCTATATCGGAAAAATCAACATTTACATTGGTTGCTACTTTGTAGTAGTTTTGTAAACCTAGTACCATTGAATTATATTTGTTTACATTATTTATATCGGGCTGTTTTTGTATATTTATTATTTGCCCTTTTAGTTCTTTTATAGCTTTTTCTTTAGCTTTCTTTGTCATATGCGATTGTACAACTAGTTTCTTGTTCTTATTTCTAAGTTTCAGTCTGAATCCTAGATATTCAGAATAATTGGTTTTAAGATTTACTACTTTGGATTTTTCCTCACTTATTTCTAAGTGTAGTCTATCTTTAAGCCATTGTTTAGTTGCATGAAATATTTTATTTGCCGTTCTACTATCTCTACAGAAAATTTTAAAGTCATCTGCATATCTTACAATATACATTTCTTTTAGATTAGATTTCTTTCTTAGAGCAGTATACTTATTGCTTCTTTCTATTCTTCCTTGTCTAGTTCTTTCGTAATTGTGTTTGGTTTTTATATGTTCCCATTGGTTGGCTATCCACCAATCCAATTCATTGAGAACGACATTAGCTAGTAGTGGTGATAATATTCCTCCTTGAGGAGTACCTTTTGTTGGTATTCTTTTTCCTTTTATTGGTGATTTTAGCATTTTTCCAATAATACATAGGAGTCTTTTATCTTGAATTCCTAATGTCCACAATTGTTTCATAAGCTTTTCGTGGCTTACATTATCGAAGAAGCCTTTTATATCTACATCAACTACGTAACTCAATTTATTGCTTTGCATTAAATTGTAGCATTTTGCTATTGCATGGTGAGTATTTCTACCCTTTTTATCTCATGTGGAGTGTAGTTGTTGAATCTACTTCGGATATATTCTACGTACTCTTCCTCCTTCATGTTAGCTATATGTTCTATGTTTCTGCCATTAGTTCCTTTTGTATTACTTTCACCATTTCTTTTGATGTTTCTATAGGCTAATCTAATATTTTCACTACTTGTGATTATTTCCATAAGCTTATAGAATTTATATTTATTCTTTCTAGCTTTTTGGTATAAATCATCAAATACTTCTTGCATATTATAATATTAGTTGTTTCTAAGTTTTTGCTTCTTTAGACAATAGGTTGTCATTAGTCGGTTAATCATTCCCTTCAAAAGATGATTTAGAATTTTCGCCTCTATTAGTCTTACAAGAACCTAATGTATTACTATATAATTTAAATTTTACTGTAATTTTACGACTTGGGGCTATCCCTCCATAACTTGTTATCATTACTTCATAGGTACTATGCCCCTACTCTCACTAGGATTAAATTATATTACTATAATACTACTTCATAGGTGATAAGACCTCAGTATCCCTAGCTTTCCATGTTCCAATAATTCTTATCTGTTACATAAGTCCTTAGGTAGTTTCTTTGAGCCTGTCAATTTAATAATGCCTGTAACATTATAGGGAATTTCATATAGACGAATCTTACTTTTCCCCATTGACAACATACTTGGATGTTATATACATTTCTATATATTTTGGGTTTAGACTCGTACATTCAAAACTTCGTCAGTTCCGTTTTGTTGTTCGGAACATTCTTACCATAGACTTTTTATAGACCACCGACCTATCTTATACTTGACTACCTCTAGTTCACTTTTCCTCAACTTAACTTGTTAGGGTATAATCTCAGCCGACTTCACCGAGCTTATGACACTTCTATGCTATACCCATTTTCATGCCATTCGGAGTATTATGGAGAGCCTTTCAAAGCGTTACCTTATCATTCGACTCTTAGAATTATTAGTTCTCCTAATTTACTAATTAGTGAGTAATCTTTTCAATTACTAACATGTCACACCATCTATCCAATTACCCTTTGATATCTTTTTTAATTTAGTTGCACCTTCAAAATACTTTATTCTTATCTTCATAACTTATCACTCATCCTTAGTCTTAAATTTATAATTTATTATATCAAAAATTAATTATATAACCAATAAATATATTATCTCCTAAAACCCTAATGGGACGATATGATGTCTTTATTAATTATCTATAATAGACACCTCGTCCCATTAATTGTTACAGAAATTTATTTATATATTGAATCTATGCTGTTTTCTAATATTAATATTTTTTAAATTGTTTCAAGTAATTTAAAACATAAAGAATTCCAGAAGTATTTTCATCATTAATGTTAAATTCATTCCAGGTAAGGTAAGTTGGCTTTTCAAAGTATCCCTTATCTATTATTTCTATAACTCTATAACAACCATTTTCAATATTTTTAAATACCACTTTTCCGTCTTCATCTGTTTCCTTTGAATCAATTAATTTAGGAGTAATTCCGTTTATTTCATATAAGTTAATTTTTACTCCTTTTAGAGTCTGACTATGCTCACAAGATAAAATAGAATAAACAGTTATCTTACCTTTAAGCTTTTTCTTATCTTCTTTCTTTGCAAACTCTCTATCTTCTATATCTAGATGATAATATCTATTTCTCTTCGAATTTATTCCTTTATTACTTTCACTCCACTCATCTGTACAATTTACCCATTTTCCTGGTTCAAAATCTTTTAAATAATCTTCATAATTAAAATTTCTATCGTTATCTTTTTCTTCACAATAGTAATGTTCATTTTCTTCTACCTTTATTTTTTTTTCTTTAATCCTATTTCTATTGTTTTTTTCCTCTTTCTTTCTATCTTTTTTTTCTTCTCCCTTACCAAATACTACACTCTCAGCACCACAAGTATAATGTTCATCTTCACCATCTGCATAAGTTATATTAAAATTAACAATCAAATCATCAGCTTTAGGCATTTCTCCTGCATTCCTTTTTTCTTCAAGATATTCTTTTATAATTTTTTCTATTATAGGGTCGTTCTTTTCCATATTAGTATAATATACTTCCCTTGGATTTTGCTCTTTCATCTAAAAACCTCCTTAGTTTTCTTCCCTATAAAATATGAATAAATTAAGTCATATGTGAAAATATTAATAATTCAGAATAAAAATCTTTTTTAGAAACATAATATATTCAGAAGATAAAATACAATACTGGAGGGATGGAATAATGCAAAAAAAAATACTTATATATTTATCTTTCTTCTTTACTATACTTCTCTTTATAAATAACGTTCCTACAAACATAAGAGCTATTGAAGATAAAGAAAAAACTATATACCTTACATTTGATGATGGGCCTGGAGGTAAAGTTACAGAAGAAGTCTTAGATACTTTAAAAAAAGAAAATGTTCCTGCTACCTTCTTTTTAATTGGTTCTCAAATAAAAGGTCAAGAAAGATTATTAATCAGAATGAGAGATGAAGGCCATTCTTTAGGTCTACATAGTATGTCTCATAATAAGGCTAAATTATATTCTTCCAACGAAGCATTCTTAAAAGAAATGCTTGATGCTAAATCTCTTATTAAAGAGGTTACAGGTGTAGATACTAATATATTAAGATTTCCTTTTGGTTGTAATAATAATAGTTATAAATTAAAACATGAATTAGTAGATTTACTTCATAATAATAACTTAAGAATATTTGATTGGAATGTAGATAGTACTGATGGTGCTAATCCAAAAGCTGATCCATCAACTTTTATAAATAAAGCTAGAAGTGATAAAGATAATATAGTTTTATTAATGCATTGTGGATACTTAAATAAGAACTCTGCAAAAGCTCTTCCAGAAATAATAAACCATTATAAGAATCAAGGATATATTTTTAAATCTATAGAAGATGACACTGAAGAAGAATTTCATTACATAAAAAAATAAGCTAGTTTTATACTAGCCTATTTTTATTCTAGTTAATTTAATAGCTCTTTCTACAACCTTAAATAAAATTAAACCTATAACAACATTAATAATTGCTGTTGGAATCACTATTACAATTATAGCTGTTATAATTGAACCTTCGATTCCATATAAAATAGCTAATGAACTTAAAAATATTACTCCACTAATCATTGTTCCCAACAATAATAAAACTCCCATTTGTATATCTCTATTTATCCTTTCTCTAAAAGGTTTTAAAAGTAGAAACATAACATTACAAGTTACTATTTTATCTATCATATTTGGCAATTGACCTCCTGGTGTCTTAGTTGTCATTGCCGTAAAAATCCCCATTATAATTCCTGCTATAATTGTTGTTTTATAATCCTTATTTAAAACTATTATTATAAATAACATCGCAATAGCAAAATCTGGTTGCGCTGGAAACCCTATGGAAGGTGCAGCAATATGCAATATAACTCCTATTGCTATTAATATAGCATTTAATATCATTTTTTTTGTTTTCATTTCTCATACCCCCAATTATATTTTTTAAAAAAATTTATAAAAAAAACTCCATCCTATAAACATAGGACGGAGATTACCCGCGGTACCACCTAAATTGCATTGAAAATGCCTCTTAAAATATTAAGTACTATCATACTTGTCTTGCTATAACATGCAATCCACGATAAAAACTACTCTCCTAAGATTTCATCTTTATTTTCTCCAAGGCCCATTCACTATCTGCATCAGTACTGAAATCACACCATCTTCAGCTCTCTTTAACTTGCAAACAATAGCTACTACTTCTTTTCAACGAAACTTAAATATTTACTATATTACTATAATATTCCTTATTATACCTTTTTGTCAATACTTTTTATTCTTCTTTTTTATTATCTTCTATTTTTTCTATAGCTTTATCTTTTTTATCTTTAATCAAAGTTGTAACTAGCGCTGCAGCTGCTCCCATAAATACTACTAATTTTCCTGTTTTCTTTAAGTTCATATATTCTCTCTCCTTAAAAATTTTTATTTAAATTGATTAGAACTTTCATCATAATCATAACCTATAGCTTTTATTTTTGTTACAACTTCTTCTTCAGCTACTCCTACATCCTCACATAAAGCTTTTAATGAAGAAAAATTATCTCTAAGTTTCATATTCAATACACTTAATAATATTACAGGATCCATTGCTAATAGTGAGTCTCTATTCATAAATTTTTACCTCCCTTATATACACTAAATATTAATAAATTATTTTATAAATTTTAATATTATATATATCTTATTAATAATTATCTCCCTTCTTAATAATTATGTCAAACAGAGCATCATAATATAGTTCTTATTTTTCTTAAATATAAAAATAAGAATGCATAGATCTTACACATCCTTATTTATATAAACTTTAGTTAATTTATTATTATTCTTCATCATATTCATCTAAGAAAGAATATTTCTTCCCATCTTTTTCCCAACCTAATATGGAATCCATACTAACATTAGATGCTGATTTAAATATAGATTTATCCACTCCATCAAAGTTTTTCTTAAGCTCTTTTATAAGTTCTTTTATTTCAAATCTCTTATTTCCAACCTTTTTAGCTGCAATCATACATGCGCAATTTAAAGGCCATATTCCTGAATAATTTATCCATTTTTTAATAGATTCCTCTTCTATTAAATATAATGGTCTTATAAGCTCAAGGTTTTCAAAGTTCTTTGCTTTAAGTTTAGGTAACATTGTTTTATAATTTCCTGCATAAAGTACATTTAATAATGTAGTTTCTATAACATCATTATAATGATGACCTAAAGCCAACTTATTACATCCTAATTCTTGTGCTTTTGCATATAAAGATCCTCTTCTCATTCTTGCACATAGATAGCAAGGATAATCTTGAGCCATTCTATCTACAACTTCAAATATTCCTGAATCATATATATGTGCATTTATACCTAAATGATTTAAGTTTTCTTTTAATAATTCTTTTATTTGTGGATGATAACCTGGATCCATTGCTATAAATTCAAGATCAAATTTCACTTCACCATGCCTTTGTAATTCTTGAAATAATTTAGCCATAAGTAAACTATCTTTTCCTCCAGATATTGCAACAGCTATCTTATCTCCTTCTTGTACAAGTTCATATTCTTTTACAGCTTTAATAAACTTTGACCACAAATATTTTCTATATCTTTTTACAATGCTTCTTTCTATTTCTTTTAAATCTTTTTTTTCCTCAGTTGGAATTATTCTTTCACAGCCGTTCCCTGCTATACTGCTCATTTTTTAACACCTCATTTTCAGAAATATTATATCATCTTAATTTATAAAATTAAATAACTTTTATTAAGTAAAATTTTTTCACAAAATAAAAAGTCACTTTAATTTATAAAAGCAACTTTTTATAACCCAATTAACTTATATATCTTAGGTACTTAATGAATTTCTTACTTAAGATTATGTATTATTTTGTTTAACGTATTATTAAAAAATATTATTTCCCCTTGTGTTAAGTCTTCACTTGCCAAAAATTGAACTTTTTTAATTCTATAATTAAACTCATCATAATTATCTTTAAACTTACTAGTTAAAGATAATATCCACATTCTTCCGTCAAGCGGATGTACTTGTTTTTCAATATAATCTTTTTCAATTAATCTATTTACTATTGCAGACATTGTCGGTTTATCCATATCTAACTTTCTAGCTAAATTTACTGCTGTATTAAGCTCTGGATCTGCACTATGATTTTCTATTGCCATTAGTACTGATAATTGAACTGCTGTAATATTATAATCTTCTAATTCTTTATTCAATTTATTTTTGAATAATTTTGAACATAAATTAACATCGTATCCTATATTCATTTGTATTCTCCCATTACTTTTATCTTTTGCTTATAGTTTATCTATAAATTCTCTCCCCATTTAGATACCTAAGATTATATATTTAATTATATGCTATAATATTTTTTTTCTAATAACAATAGTATTTTATTTTAATATGAGAATAAAAAAAGTAACTACTTTTAATTTCAAAATAGTTACTTTTTATTATATTATTTTATAAATTTGATTTTACTTAATAAAATAGATTATTTATTTCTATAGTTACTCCACTTACCATCACTATAAATCATTTGACCTTTAAGCTCTAAGCCTGCTTGTCCTGATTCTGGATATTGTACTTTATTATCTGTAAATATTACTTTTGGATTTGTATATCCTTCAGGTACTTCATAAGCATATAAGTTTTCTCTAACTTTTGTCATTTTAACACCAGGCCATGTAGCATTATTCTTTACTGTTCCTGTACTATCATCATATACATATGCATATGGTTCTCCCCAACCTGATGGTAATTTAATGTATGCAATATTATTAGACTTTTCTACTTTAGTATAAGTATAAGTCTTTTCTATATCTTTTCCTTCATTATCCTTTGCTCTTAAAGTTAATGTAGTTTTATCTCCAACTTTTTTTCCTTCACCTATTGGAACCTTTTTATTATCTGTAAATGATCCTTTATCTACACCATCAACAGCGTATCTAGCTGAAGTTACATTCTTTGCTGATAAAGTAACTTCTAAAGTATCACTATTATAAGTTGTACTATTTGGAGTAGCTGAAATAGATGCAGATTCTTCACCCTTATAAATTACTGCAGTCATTCCTGACTTAACATCTATATTCATTTGTCCATTAATAACAGATACTGATTTACCAGTAGTTTGATCTTTATATATACCATTAGCTAATTTAGTAGAAATACTTCCGCTATATCCTCCATCTAGATTTACTATAACTATACCTTTATTTCCACGTTCTATTGCTACTGTTTTATTATTTAAATAGCTTATATATTCACCTTCACCTATCATAGCATTATGGAACTTATTAACTTCCTTAACTTCTGCATTATTCCAATCATTTTGAGGTACCCCTACTGGACCTTCTAACTTACCTTCATTATTACGTCCAGTACTCTTTGGTCTTGCGAAAAATAAAGGAGTTCCTTGTGCCCTAGCAGCAACTATTTCATAACCCTTTCTAACAGTCCATTCATTATCCCAAGAACTCTTTCCATTATTATTTGCATAAGTATCGTGAGTTTCTGAATAAGTTACTAATTTATCTGGTGAAACACCTTCAGATTTATAATCAACTAAGTTACATAAATTCTTCTCATTAACTTCTTTTCTTATTTCATCTCCATAATAATCAGCAGTAAGTCCAAGATATCTTCCATAAGCTGAATATCTAGTTACATGAGAATTTTGATAATCTTGTAGAACTTCTCCATAAACAAAAGCATCAGATTTATATCCCTTAATAGCTCCCACTATATTAGGCCAGAAATTACTACCAAATCCATTATCATCTGGTAATTCTATATGCTTGGTTGTATCAAATCTAAATCCATCAGCTCCACAATCGATACAGTCCTTTATAAATCCTTTAACTAAATTTTGAACTTTTTCACTGTGAGTATTTAAATCATGAAGACCTAAAAGATCCTTTTGAGTTACTGAATATCTACTTGCCCAATCATCATATATTCCTCCTTTATTATGAAATAAGGATTTATCATTCCATAAAGCAGGATTTATTTGTGTATAATCATTTGCTAAATGATTTGAAACTATATCAACTATTATTTTTATTCCATACTTTTCTGCTTCCTTATTTAAAGCAATAAATTCATCCCTTGATCCTACTACATAATTTCCTATAGTAAAATCAGTTGGTTGATAAGTATTTTCCCATTCCCATGTATGACTTCTATTACTATTTTGATAACATTTACTAATAGGCGATACTTGAATAGCTGAATATCCACATTCAGCTATTTCCTTCATATGTTCTCTTATTGTATTAAAAGACCAACTGAATGCATGAAGTATTGTTCCTTTACTTGTATCATTTGATAAACCGTATTCATTTGTTGTTCCTGAAGCATTTATTTGAGCTACTGAATCAACACTAGCATCTACATTTATAGGATTAACTACTAACATTCCTGATGACATTGTAATAGCTATTATCAAACTAATTAAATTTCTTTTTAATCTTATCATTTCTAATTCTCCTTTATTCAAATTAAATTTACAAGAAAAATTTTCTAAAAAATTTAAATCACCTCTCCCTCCGAAACCGTTTTCTTTTTTGTGATTTCTGTTTAAATCTTCCTTATATTTATATAATAACCAATTACGATATCGTTTTCAATACATTTGTCTCCTAATTGTATTTTTTGTAATATCTTACAAAATTGATTTTTTTGCTTTTTTATAAAAATTATTGCTATTCTCTGTTGAAACCAAAAGAAATAGGTACTTTTTTTTACATATAAGTAATATTTTACGCTTATTTGAATTATGTAATATTTGCTGTTTTACATTACAAATTATTTTAAATTATAAATATTCATATTCTATTTTGTAAAATTTATTAATATAAATTGCGGTATTTCTAAAATTATTTAAACTATCGTCTTATTAATCCTTAATTAAATCTTAATATAAGAAAATTACATTCTATGCTATGAGAAATAAATTTTTATAATAAACCTCATAATAAGGTATATTACTCTAGTGTAAATATTGAAGTTGTAAAAGCTTATTTAAGCGGTAAAGATTATGAACCAAAATGAAAGGGCTATATGTCCGAAGCAATAAGAAAAGGATATAGTGGTAGAACTATTAAAAAATACAGAAAATCGAAAGGAGGTGATATTAGCTAAGGGAAAGTTAGAACCTAAATATTCAGCAATAGCATCTAATCCAGGAGCTACGCCTCTATTCCATAGTGATAGAGGTTTTCAATATACTAATACAGTATTTCAAAAGAAACTTCAGTAATACCCCCTAGAGCTAGCGTTTAAGCCACTTATTTTAAAAACATATACATAAAACAATATATGCATCAAACACATCAAAAAATATATACATTAAATGAACATAAGAATATTTACATCATATGCATCAAAAAATATATACATAAAAAGAATATACATCTATAAATACTAAGTTAATGTTATGCCCAAAGTAATAAATAAGTGCTAACGATTTTTAAACGTTAATGCAACAGCTTCTTCAGAATCATATTACTTTAAAATAATATTTATTGCATTTAATATTATTTTTCTATCATTTTTCTTTATATTATTTAAAATATTAAAAACATCTATTTTTATATTGTTATATTCTCGAAATAATATTATAGCTAGTTTCAACAGATATCTATCACTTATTTTTAAATTTTTAGAAATACTTTTAATTATATTATCATTATTTTTTTTCAATATATTTGTTCTATTATTCCATAAACTATCTTTGGAACTTATTATATATACTGCTGCTAACTTATTTCTATCTTTTGTATCTTTCAAATTTAATTCATTAATTAATATATTATAATTTTCCCTTACCTCCATTGGTATTAAATTCAACATAAACTCTCCTTTACATAATACAAATCACTTTTATAAGTATTTCCATAATACTTATTTTTATTCAAAAAAATATTTATATCTATATGAATAATATATTAATTATTGTTAATACTATTTAATGAGCAGTAACACATTTTCGCATATTATAATATACAAAAAGGGTGGATTTTATATCTATCCTTTTTCCATTTATTTAGGAGGTTTATTATGAAAAATTCTATATCTTACAATGAAAAAAGAAAGCAAAAAGAAATCTCAACCTTTTTAAAAATATTAGAAGATCGTTGTCGCTCTTTACATAAATAAATTAAAAGAGATGGTTTATTTCATAAAGCCATCTCCTACTCTTATAATAATTCTGCATCTATTAACTTTTTTATATCTAAACAGTAAGTTTTTTTATACCTTTCCGCCTCTTCTTTTGTTTTAAAATATCTAACAACTTTAAATATATCATTATTATCTAATGATTCAATAAAAAAATCATATATAAAATTATCTTTACTAATAGAAATAAAATCTATTATTTTAAGATTAAATAATATTATTACACCATATAACTCTATTTCTTTATCTAGTAAACAAAATTTATCCTTCCTACAAAATATTATTGTTTTACACTTATGATTTTCCAAATCATTTTTATCAAACTTATTTTTTAAAGTTACTGTTATTTTTTTTATATTTAAGTATTCTTTATATTCTTTGTCTTCAATAAAAGATCTATATAACTTTTTTACTACTTCTTCATCTTTATAAGTTACCCTTTCACTTGGTTTAAATTTTATACCTGTTTTTTTTGATATTAAACTTACCTTTTCCCAGAAGTCTATATATTCTAATAACTCTTTATTGAATTTTATTTTATTTTCTTTTATTATTTTAGTTTTTCCTATGCCTATAGTACCTTTCTTAAAACTATTATACACTTTTAAAACTGTAATAAGCTCATCTATATCTTTAGCTTTTTCTGGATATATATCCATATTTAATTTCATTATATTTTTTTCTTCATCTACTATATAAGATATCGCTATAGAATCTTTATCGATTGATTTAACAAAAATTTTATCTAACTCCTTAAAATATACCTTTTTAAAATTAATTATTAAATACTTATCATCATACCATATAGGTAACTTAAATTCTGTATTAAAATCATCATGCAAATTTTCTAATATTATTTTGGGAATTTTCCCTATACTTTTATCTTCTTTAAAAGCTTTTTTAAAACTTGCAAACAATATATCACCAATCCTTGTTAATAATATCATAGACAATTATTTTAGATATTAATATATCTTTCTTCTTTCTATCTTTAGTATCTATTTCTTCCTCTATAAATCTAATAATTTCTTCTCTATCCTTTTCATTATAAACCATAATATACTCTACATCTTCATAATTAAAATGTAGCCATAAATGTTTGATATTTTTCAATTTATTAGAATAACAATCATAAGCATTATCTCTATCTATATAAGATTTAGGAATTATTAAATTAACATTATCTTCTTCATTAATTTCAGGAACATATCTCCATTCTCTTTCATCTGTAAAGTTTTTTTCATCATATTCTTCATCCTTTAGCATTTTTCCTACTAATGGTTTAATAAAAAGTAAATGAGTTAATAAGTAATCATTATATTCAGATACTAATTCATCCTCTAATATTGAATTATAAGACTTTAAAAACAGATAGGTTAAATCTTTTCTTATATTTGAATTTTCATTTATATAATGTATAGGTTGAATACCTTGATCTATTCCCCATTCTTTTTTCAAAGCAATTCCATAAGGACCATAGTATTTAACATGAGAATCTAATCTAGAAAGATTAATATCACAAAAACAAACCATAGGAAATACAATTTTTTCAAGTCCTCTAATCTTTAAATACTCTAAGTTTTCTTCATTGTATCTTGGTAAAAATGCTTTTCTTCTTATAATATCTTTTAAAAAATTCATATTTTCCATAAATTTAAATAATACATTAGCGCTTTGTTTTGAATAAATATATATTTTTTTATGCTCTACTACTGGAACTACATTCTCAGGTTCTAATATTTCTTTATTCGTAGTAATAATCCTCCTAAAAATAAATTAATTTATACTACTTTTATATGCAATATTAAATTTTTATTTCATATATTTATAAAAAATGCACTCTAAATATCAGTTAAATTTCTGATACTTAGAGTGCATTTCTTAACATTAGTCATTATTTATTAGCTTTAATTTCTTCTACTAATTTTTTTGCTTCTTCTATTTTATTTTTATCAACTAAAGCTTTCGCTTCTTCTATATTCATTTCTAGTATCTTAGTTTTTAAGTCTCTAACTTCTTGTAAACTTAAGTTTATATCATCTTTTATTTCATGAATTAAGTATATAGCCTCAGTAATCTTTCCACCGTTTATGAATTCTCTAACTTCACTAATTTTCTGCTTTATTTCACTTTTCTTATATTCATCTAATTCTTCAATATTAATGCTAGTAATTTCATTTAATTCTTCATTAGTTATATTAGCATTATATTCTTTTATATCATTTCTTAAAACTTCAACTTCTTCTTTTAATTCATCAAAGCTCTTAGTATCTTTTTCATTAATTGCTTTTTCAATTTTTTTTATTAGATTATCATATTCCTCTTTATACTTTCCTAAATCATACGAACTTAACTCATCTTCAATATTTTCTATATAACTTTTAAAATCTAATATACTTTTATTAGTATTTGAATTAATACTTATGCTAAAAATAATTCCTATACATAATAATATAATAAATATTCCTATAATAGCTCTTTTATTTTCTTTTTTCATGTTACAACTCCTTATTCTAATAAATTATATCATATTTTTACAATACATTTAAGTTAATTTTTATATAAAGCTATATATTTTTTATACTTACTTTAACATAAATTAATAACTTATAGACATCTCTTGGTTTGACATATTTTAACTAATTTACTATTATATTAGTGTATAGAGTTTCAAACTTTATTTCATTACTTATATTATCTTGGTTATAACAAATACAATTAAACTGCATTCAAAAAATAAAAGGGGGAGAGAATATGCCATTAACAATTAAAGATTCAGTTATAGTTACTGGCAGTAAGTTAGTAAAGAACGATTACTACATAGACTATTACAAAAAAAAGGGAGAAGACATCGAACATTTTTTAGTAGATGTTTTAGGTCGAAACGAACGGTATCATTGTAATAGAACTTATGAGAACACATTGACACTTGCAGCTAATGCTACAGATAAATTATTAGAAAAGAATAATATAAAAGGAAGTGACATCGACTTAATTGTTTGTTGTAGTCAATATCCTGAATTCACTATGCCCACTCAGGCTTGTATTTTACACAATCATATTCATGGAAAAGAAAAGTGTGTAACTTTCGATTTAAATGTTAACTGCTTAGGTATGTTAAGAGGATTAAATATAATCAATAGGTACTTTAATGATAAAAATGGTGAAATACATACAGCATTACTAATAGGTTCAGACTTTATGAGTATACATACTACGGATGATGATATAGTTACCTTTACAAGTTTTGCTGACGGAGCATGTGCTATGCTATTACAATATACAGATGATATTAACAAAGGAGTAATAGGTTGTTCAGATAGAACTTTATCTAAAGAAGCATATGGCTGTTTATTTCCTGAATGTGGCATGTCAAATATAGCTGACTATATAGGTAATTATGTAAAAACATCTTGGACTAATCCATATATACCTCCAGTTATTGATAGTATGAAAGAATCTCTTGATGAAGTATTAACCAAACACAATATAACTGTAGATGATATTGATTGGTATTGTGGTTCTCAATTTAGTTTATCATTTTTTGAAGGTATTAGAAACGCATGTAATATACCAAAAGAAAAAGGAATATACATAGGTGATAAATATGGATACACAGGTACTAGTTCTCCATTTTTTGCTTATACACAAGGATGTATAGATGGAAAAATAAAAGAAGGTGATCTTATATTCTTCACAACAGTAGGTGTTGGACATACTATATGTTCTATGTTATTGAGAGTATAGAATAATATACATATTTTATTAATTTAAGGAGGATTTAAATTGAATAGTGATAAAGTTATAAAAACCAAAAACATTATTGTTCTAGCATCTTTAATTGGATCAATAATTGCTAGAGTCATATTTAACTTTTTATTTAAGGCACCATTAGATGCGAGTACTACATTAGTTTTAGCAGGAATAATATTATTACCATTAATCGGGTTATGTATATATAAACAGATAAATCCTAGAATAGTAATGACAGAACTTTGTGTTACTATGATAATTTTTATTATAGTTATGATGTCCATGAATCCAAGCTTAGCAAATTATTGCATTATATTTTATTCAATGTTTGTAGCTGTATTATATGAAGATATAAGAGCTATCTTATTAACTGGTGTAACAGATTTTGCTTTTATCATATACTTTTTTATTAAATATAAAGAAACAGTCTTTAGTAATATAGATACAGCTCAGAACCTTACTTTTTTAGCTTTATATATCTTTTTAGGAATTATTCTTTTTTGTATATTAAGTTACATAAGTAAAAATACTTATAATAAACTTGAATTATCATTAGTTGATAATGAAAAAGTAACAGAAAAAAATAAAATACTATTAGAAAAAACTAAAGTTAATTCTTTAGAACTAATTGATAACAATGAAGATATTAAATCTAATATTGATTCTACAACAGCATCTAGTAAACAAATTTTAGAAGCAACTGATGAAATTACAGGAAAAGCAGTTAATGAAGTAAATGTAGTAAATGATATAAAAGGTTTTATAGAAAGTAGTGTCCATGAAATTAAGGAAGTAAAATCTTCAAGTAATGAAGTTACTGAATTATCAAATTTAACAAATAACATTGTTGGAACAGGGGTAGAAAAAGTAGCCGTATTAAATACAAATGTGACCAATATAAACTCAAATATTAATAATGTTATGAAATTAATGGATATATTACTAGAAAAAGATAAGCAAATTTCAAATATATTAGTTACTTTAAATGATATAACAGAACAAACTAATATGCTTTCTTTAAATGCTTCTATTGAAGCTGCACGTGCAGGAGATGCCGGTAAAGGATTTGCAGTTGTTGCAGAAGAAGTAAGAAAACTTGCTGATAGCTCTAAAGACTTTACTGTACAAATAGATGGTTTACTAGAAGAATTTTCTCAAATAATTCAAACAGTTACTACAGAAATAAGTAACCAAAAAGAAGCTATCGCAGTTTGTGATAATTTCTCAAAAGATGTTTCTAACTTATTTAATACTATCCGAGAAAATTCTAATGGTATACTAGATAAATCTACTATTGTTGATAATAAAACTACAACATTAGAAAAACACTTAAATAATACTTTGCAAAATGTAAATACTGTAAGTGAATCTGTTGAAAATACGGCAGCTTATATGGAAGAAATCTCCGCAAGTATTAATAACTTAACATCTAATATTGATAACATTAGTAAAAGATATTTAAATATTGATAAAATATCTAACGAAATGAATAATATAGTAAATGAACTATAATACAAAAAAGTGTGCTTATTATAAGCACACTTTTTTTAAATATCAAGTAAACAAACTTTATTTTCATTTAATGAAGCTTTAACATCTATGACTCTTTGATTTTCTGATCCCCTGTACTTTAGGCTTATATTTCTTTTATCCAGTTCAAACCTGCCATCTATAAGTACATCTATACATTTTAATATTTTCTTCTTTTTATCATCTTTAATAATTTGTTCAAATGTATATCCAGACCAAAGCCATATAGTTTTTCCTGTTTCCTTCTTAATTCTTACTAGAAGATCTACTAAGGAATTATCCATGATTTGTTCCATAGGCTCACCACCAAGTATATTAACACCTTTAATATTGGTATTATTTACACACCCTATAAACTCATCTTCATTTTCTTTAGTCCATAGATTTCCATACTTAAAGTCCTGTAATTCCTTGTTAAAGCAGCCCTCACAATTATTAGTACATCCACTAACAAACAAAGTTGTTCTTACTCCAGGACCATTAGTCACATCATATTTTCTTATTTTTGCATAATTCACTTAACATCCCCACCTTAACAAGTATAGATTAAAGAGGTGATTTATAATCACCTCTAAATAATTATTCTATAAATGAAGAACTCTATCTCCTATTTCTGCTGTTCTTCCCTTATTCCAAAAATTAGTTCCAATATATCCGCAAGTTCTTCTCATTACTTGCATTTCACTTTCATCCTTATTACCACAAGATGGACAATACCAAGTTAAATCCTCATTATTTAACTTTATTTCCCCTGTATAACCACACTTGTAACATATATCAGGCTTTGTATTAATTTCTGCATATTGAATATTATGATATATAAAGTTTATCACTTGCTCTACTGCCTCTACATTTCTGCTCATATCAGGAACTTCTATATATGAAATACATCCTCCTAAACTAATATTATGGAATTGAGATTCAAATTTTAATTTACTGAAAGCATCAATTTCTTCACACACATGTACATGATATGAATTTGTATAATAAAGCCTATCTGTTACATTTGGAATTTCACCAAACTTTGCTTTATCCAATCTACAGAATCTATAAATTAAATTTTCTGCTGGAGTTCCATATAGACCAACAGCTAACCCTGTCTCTGCTTTCCATTTTTCACAAGCATCACTCATATGCTTCATTACTTCTAGAGCAAACTTTTCTCCTTCCTTAGTAGTATGGCTTACACCAAGCATTGCATATACCATCTCACAAATACCTACATATCCAAGAGATAAAGTTGAATATCCATTCTTAAGTAGCTTATCTATCTTTTCTCCTTTTTTTAGTCTTGCTATTGCACCATGTTGCCAATGTATTGGAGATACATCTGAGGTTGTGCCCAAAAGCATTTTATGTCTTGTTAATAAAGCTTCTTTACAAAGTTCTAGTCTTTGATCTAACATATCCCAAAAAAGATTCATATCTTTATTTGCTATTATCCCTATTTGAGGAAGATTTAAACTTATAACACCTTGATTAAATCTTCCATACCACTTGTAATCTCCACTTTCATCTTTATATGTACTTAAATGAGATCTACACCCCATTGGTGGGAATGTATTTCCTTCATAATTTTGTCTCATTATTTTAGCTGATTGATAATCTGGTACTAATCTCTTAACAGTACATTGAGCAGCTAACTTTGTTATATAATCATATTTACCACCTTCAAGACAGTTATGATCATCTAATAAATAAACTAGTTTCGGAAATGCCTCTCCTATTTCTTGACCTTTATAGTTCTTCATTCCTTTTAGTCTTTGATTTATCATTTCTTCACAAATTAAAGCCATTTCTTCTTCATATTCGTGTCCTTCTTCAATTTCTAAATAAATTGTTCCAAAAGGTGCTTGCCCATTAGTGGTTTGTAAAGTAGATAATTGATATCTTATTGTCTGAACTCCATCTTTTAAGTCCTTAATTTTCATATCTAAGGCTAATTCTCTTGCAAGCTTTTCATCTTTATATTTTTCTAAATAAAACTTATAGAATTTATCTTCTGTAACTCTAAGGTACTTTGCAAGATGTTTTATTGTTATACTTTGTCCACCATATTGATTACTAGCTACTTGAGCTATTATTTGTGTTGTAACTGTACATGCAGTTCCAAATGACTTTGGTGTTTCTACTAGCTTTTCATTAATTACAGTCCCATTATCAAGCATATCTTGTAAGTTTATTAGACAACAATTAAATATTGGAGATAATGTATAATCCATATCATGCCAATGAATAATTCCTTCATCATGTGCTTGAACCATATGTGCTGGTATTAATCTTCTTCTCGAAATATCTTTAGAAACTTCACCAGCTATTAAATCTCTTTGTGTTGCTGCTATTACTGAATTCTTATTAGAATTTTCTTTCATTACATCTTCATTCTTTTTATCTAAAAGACTTAAAATACTTTCATCTGTAGTATTCGTATTTCTTTTAAATTCTTGTACAGCCCTATATCCTTCATAAGCTTTTGCTGTAACTGCTTGTCCGTAATGAACCAATCTATCATATACATAACTCTCTATTTTATAAATAGTAGGTACTTCGTCTTCCTCACCAAATTTTTCAAGCGCATCATTGGCTATTAATTTAGCTATATCTGGTAAATAAATCCCGCTACCATTTTTCATAGCTTTAATTATAGCATCTTCTATTTTATTTCTATCGAAAATAACTTTACTACCATCTCTTTTGATTATATCCATAATCCAAACTTCCTCCTACTATTTGTAAATAAAAAACAAAATATTTCTTTTGACGACTTATTATACAATAATTTTTTTAAAATTGCACATGCAAATTTAAACAGAAAATATTGTGTTTATCTTCCTACTAACCACTATATATCGGGTTATATAAAGGTTTTTTACAGAAATTTTTTTAAATTAAATTTTTATAATTGTTATTTTTTCACGGAAATTAAAGTTATAGATTTAATTTTTTGGATATAATCCTGCAGCTTTTGTATATCTTTTTACTTAAATTATCTTATTCCACTTCTAATGTTATTTTACTTAACCATTTCTGTGATTTAAATCTTATAGAAAATATTATTGCCCTTATACATTCATCTATAGCCATTGCTATCCATACCCCTACTAAACCAAGTCCTAACCTAACACCAAGAATATATGATAATCCTACTGCTACTACCCATGCAAAAATT
Organism: uncultured Clostridium sp.; assembly: GCA_934755305.1. Lineage (GTDB taxonomy): Bacteria > Bacillota > Clostridia > Clostridiales > Clostridiaceae > Clostridium. The sequence goes on from CAKVLD010000009.1 coordinate 55,997, forward strand.
CCAGTTACAGTAGCTGGTACTACAACATCTCCTATAGCAAGTAAACATCTTACCATAACTATATTTACAGCTCGTCCTATTTCTAAGAAAAATTCAATAAATATTATTTTCTTTCCTAAGATCAAAACTTCTGGATCTTTTGTAAATAGACCAAAAATAAAATCACTATTAAAATATATAAGTAATGTTATCGTTAATGATACTAGAAGAGATATCTTCATAGTACTCCATACACGCTTTTCTATTTTTTCAGTTCTATTAGAACCAATTAGATATCCTATCACTATTTGAGTTGCTGCTGAAATAGCTATAGTATATACATAAGCTACATTTGCAAGCATACTGGCATAAACCTTGGTAGCTATTACCGCTGTTCCAAAAGTATTAATAAAAGTCAATATACACATTTGAGATAAACTATAGCAAAGATCTTCTGCACCTGTTGGTAACCCAATAGATAATACTTTTTTTAATGTTTTAGCTGGAAAAGGGTTAATATATTTAAACTTTATTCTTGCATCTGTTTTTCTTAATAATAGTATTATTACTATTATTAAACCTATAACTTTACTTATATTAGTTGATATAGCTGCTCCTACTATTCCAAGTCTTGGTGCTCCAAATAATCCATTTATAAGAATTGCATTTCCAACTATATTTAATATATTCATTACAATAGATGCAAACATAACTTCTTTCATTAGATTATAGCTTCTAAGAGCTGCTGCTATAACCAAATATAGACCTTGAACTATTATAAAACCACATATTATGTTTAAATAATTACAAGCTTCATTTAAAATTATATCTGGCACATTTAATAATATGAATAACTTTCTACTACATGTTATTAAAAGAATACTTATAATAACACTAATTGTTACTATTCCAAAAGTTGAAACTGTACAAACTTCCGAAATTTTCTTTTTATTTTTTGCACCTATATATTGTGAAACAAGTATTGTAGTAGAGATACACATAACATTTAGAAATATTGTAACTATATTAATAATCTGATTAGCATTTCCTACAGCACCTACAGATACCTCTGAATATTGGCTAATCATAAATTGATCTATATTTCCAACTAAAAGTTGTAATAACAACTCTATAAAAATGGGTATAGACATTTTAAAAACTGTTTTTGTTTCATATTTGATTTCTTCCAATTCTCACATTTCTCCTTGAATTTTTTAGCCAATAGATTATATCATAAAAATATAATTTTAAAAATATAAGACACTAAAAAAAGAGATGCTTCTAAATCGAAACATCTCTTATATAATCTAATATATTATAAAAGTTATACTTAATCTTCAAAAGTAACTTTGCCATTTAAATTATAGAAAGCTTCTACCACTTTTACTTTTCCTTTTTCTATAAGTTCTTTTATTACAGGATCTGCTTTTATTTGATTTGCAGTATTTGAAACATTTTTATGTGCCGCTTCATCTATAGATGAACTTCCTTCAATACTTGAATCTATTTTTGATATTAATGATCCAATATTTCCTTCAACCGGCTTATTTTCTTTCACCGCATTATATTCAGCTGTTACAGCCCCACAATTTTCATGCCCCATAACCACTATCAAAGGTGCACCAGCATGTTCTACCCCATATTCAATTGAACCAAGGGCATCTGTATCAACTACATTCCCTGCTATTCTTATATCAAATATTTCTCCAAGACCTGTATTAAACACATTTGTTGGTGTAACTCTAGAATCAGAACAAGATACAACAACTGCATAAGGATTTTGTCCTTCTACTAATTGTTCTCTTCTTTCAGCAGTTACATTTTTTAATTCAGATTTATCATCAGTAAATCTTTTATTACCTTCCTTTAATAATTTAAGTGCTTCATCTGCATCAGATATTTTATAATTTTCTACTTGTGCAACATTATCAGTATTTGTTGTACCACATCCTGCTAAACTTAAAGCTGCAAAAATTGCTAATCCTAATGACAATCTTTTCATATTCATTCTCCTATCTACGACTAATACTTCTACCTATTTACTAACTAGTAAATATACTACTACTACTACTTTCAAACTTCAAACTTTAAAAATTAGGATAAATAGTTGAATTTGCTGAATTTTTTACATTTATAGAAAAATATAAATATTTTTTTGTTATTTCTTTGAGCTTTTCAAGTTTATAAGTAAACTTATTCTTTATAGTATTTCACTTAATTCATTTCTTAATTCATTACTTATTTCAACAAGAGGTAGTCGTACCTCTCCTGAATCTATTAGCCCCTCTTTATATAATAAATATTTTATCGGAGCTGGATTAGGTTCCTTAAACAATTTTGGAATAAATCTACTTAGATTTTTCCATATACTTAGCGCAGATTTATAGTCATTATTTTGTATATGCTTATAAACTTTAATAAATTCTTCTGTTTTTATATGAGCTGAAGCCATTATTCCTCCATCTCCCCCTAAAAGTAGAGAATTATAAAAATATAAATCTTCTCCAGTTAAAACGCTAAAGTTATCTGGTTTATTAATTAATAAGTCTATTGTTTGATTAAAATTTCCTGATGCATCTTTTACACCTACTATATTTTTCTTTTCAGACAACCTAAATAATGTCTCATTTTCTATATTTCTACCTGTTCTATAAGGAATATTATAAAGTATAATATCTAGATCTGTATTATTTGAAATGCTATTGAAATGTTCATATATTCCTCGTTGATCTGGTCTATTATAATAAGGTGTTACTGATAAAATACCTTGAACTTTATGTCTTTCAGCCACCTTTAATTTTTCTACTACTTCCTTTGTATTATTTCCACCAAGACCTACAAATACCGAAATCTTACCATCTGTAATTTCCATAGATTTTTCTAATATTCTTTCATATTCAACTGATGATAATGTAGGAGTTTCTCCTGTAGTTGCCAAAGGCATAATCCCCGTTACTCCTTTTTCTATATAATGATTTACTAATCTTTCATAAGATTTTAAATCAACTTCACCATCTTTAAATGGTGTTACTACTGGTATCCAAATTCCTTTAATATTCATTTTTTCTTACCTCCAAATACTTGGTAAGGGCTTTTAATAATTTTTTCAAAAAATTTTACCCATCATATTTAAATATGATGGGCACAATAATACACAAAAATTCTTTTCATTTTAATTTTTTATGTAGCCCTCCACTTTCGTGACAGTTATGTATATGTTTTATACATACCCAGAATAAAATCCTGCAACTATTTTATTCTTCGGCTATTATACCTTTCGTTTATCTTCTAACATGTGCCCACTAAGACAAATTACTCTTTATAAATAGCGCCTCTACCTTAAACTTTCCTTTTTCTTATTATATTAACTCTTTTTTTATTTTATGTCAATTTATTCTTTTTGCTTTATTTTAAAGGTTTTTGGTGCAAATTTATAAATTAAATAAAGTGATAAGGGCACAAATAAAGTGGTTACAACAATTATAGTTATAGTAAAATAAATAGATGGTTCCTTAATTTTAAAACACCCAAATCTTATAAAATATATTATGTTATTTAATATTACAAATGCATCACTTATAATTAGCATTATTCAATACCTTCTTCTTACCAAAACTTTTACATATATCATTTATTACTAAATTCATTTAATCACCCCACACAATATTACCAATAAAACTTATTCATATCAATTTTTTACAATACAAAAAACCTTGTTATCTAACAATTATATATAACAAGGTTAAAATTAATATTATTTAATAATTAAAAATCAAGAGTTGCAAAATAATCTTCTGGTGTTTCTGCTCTCCTTATTTGCTCTACCGTACCATCCTCATGAAGTAATAACTCAGCAGATTTTAACTTACCGTTATAATTATATCCCATAGCAAATCCATGAGCTCCTGTATCATGAATTACTAATAAATCTCCTTTATCTATCTTAGGCAACTTTCTATCTATAGCAAATTTATCATTGTTTTCACATAATGATCCTGTTATATCATAAATATGATCGCAAGGTTGATTTTCTTTTCCCATTACTGTTATATGATGATATGCTCCATACATAGCTGGCCTCATCAAATTAACTGCACAAGCATCTACTCCTATATATTCTTTATGAATATGTTTTTCATGAATAGCTTTAGTTACTAAATGTCCATATGGTCCAAGCATAAAACGTCCAAGTTCTGTATATATTGCTACATCTCCCATACCAGCTGGAACCAATATTTCTTCATAAGCTTTTCTTACACCTTCACCTATTACTAAAATATCATTAGGTTCTTGATCAGGTTTATAAGGAATTCCTACTCCTCCTGATAAGTTTATAAATCCTATATGTACTCCTGTTTCTTCTTTAAGTTCTACTGCTACTTTAAATAAAATTCTTGCAAGTTCAGGATAATATTCATTTGAAACTGTATTACTAGCTAAGAAAGAATGTATTCCAAATTCCTTAACACCAAGTTCTTTTAGTCTTAAGAAAGCTTCTGTCATTTGAGGTCTTGTTAATCCATACTTTGCATCTCCTGGATTATCCATAATATCTGTACCTAGTTCAAATACTCCCCCTGGATTAAATCTACAGCATAGTTTTTCAGGTATGTCTGCAACCTTTTGTAAAAAATCAATATGTGTTATATCATCTAAATTAATAGTTGCATTTAATTTTCTAGCAAGTTGAAATTCTTCTGCAGGAGTATCATTAGACGAAAACATTATTTCTGATTCTTTAAAACCACATCTGTCTGACATCATTAATTCTGTTAATGAAGAACAATCAGTTCCACATCCTTCTTCTTTTAATATCTTTAATATGTGTGGATTAGGTGTAGCTTTTACTGCAAAATATTCTTTAAATCCTTTATTCCACTTAAAAGCTTCCTTTAATTTACGTGCATTTTCTCTTATACCCTTTTCATCATATATATGAAAAGGTGTTGGAAACTCATTAACTATCCTATCTAACTGTTCTTTTGTTACAAATGGTATCTTATTCATTTAAATATCGCGCCCTTCCTTTATTTCTATTAATTTAATTTCATTAGTTAATGATTCTTTAAAAACATCAACTATATTGCTATTGCTTGAATATAAACAAGTTGAATTCATTTCATCTTCTATTTCCCCAGTTAAAACATATTTTGAATCAACTATTAACCTGATTTGTTTTAAATTTTGTTCTTTATGATAAACCTTTACCCCTTGAAATTCAAAGGAGGAATTAGTTATTATAACTATTTTTATTTTTCTTTCTTTCAATATATTAAGTTCATCTATAACTAAATTTAATATTTCATCACATACAAATAAATAAACTCTTTCTTTAGCATTTACAATCATATGTCTAAATTTATTCATTATATGATTTTTACCTTTAATAGTTATATAACCACCATCTTTTATTTTTTTCATTGGAATACTTTTCATAAGACTATTTTTATTATTCTCCATGAATTTTATTTTATTTTCACAAAATTCTTTTATATTTACTGGAGTATATTTTACTGCTCCATCTTCTATAATATAAGCTGCTCCCTTATCAACAAGCCCAGCTAATGCACTATAAGAATTAGATCTGGATATTCCTGTAAGTTTAGAAACTTCATATCCATTTAATTCGCCTTCCCTACATAATAAAAAATATATATTAGCTTCTTGCCTAGTTAATCCAAAACTCATTAAAGCTTCTATTCTATCCATTTTATATCATCTCTTTCAAAGTGTTCCTGTTTAGGAATACTATACCCCCTTTTAATAATTTAGTCAATACCATTCTACGCTTTAAATTAATTTTTTATTTTTATAAATACTTAAATAAAAATAGAAACTATATTAAGCTTTTTAAAATTTAATTTATTTTAAAACTTAATATAGTTTCTATAAATTACATAAAATTATTTTTTAAGGTAAGTACCCTCTATGTCTTGTGTTATTTTTCCTTCCTTCATTAATCCTCCAAGAGCCATCTTAAAGTAATTTTTAGAAGTTTTGAACTTTTCTTTTATAACTTCAGGAGCTGTTTTATCATTATATGGCATAAATCCATTATTATGATTTAAGTATTCTAGAATTTGTTCCTTTAACTCATCTCTTGAATCAAGTCTTTTCTTTCTAGTTGTAATTCCTATTACTCCATCTTCATATATTCTTTTTACTCTACCAGTAATACATTCACCAGGATATATATCATTGTAATGTTCATTTCCTAGTATTATAGCTTGATATTTTCCGTCAATAGCAACTCTTATTGTTTTTTCTCCACCTTTACCATAAGTAATAGCTTCAACTTGTTGATCTACTGAAAAACCTTCTCCAATTTCCATATACGGATCAACATATGTAGTAGCTGCTAATCTTCCTGTCTTATCTAAATAAGCATATAATAAATATTTCTTACCTTTTAATAATTTAAATTTTTGTTCCTTTAAAGGTATAAATATATCTCTATCTAATCCCATATCTGCAAATGCACCAAAAGAACTTTGACCTACTATTTCTAGATAAGCTATTTTTCCTACTTCTATTAAAGGTTTCTTTAAAGTGGCTACTGGTCTATCTTTTGAATCTCTGTATACAAATACTCTCAATTCTTTTCCTTCGTAAACTTCTTCATCTCCAATAAGAGCTTTTGGAAGTAATATATCATTTCCCTCTTTATCTACTAAATAAAAACCAAATTCTAGTTCTCTATCTACCTTTAAAGTATTATATTCTCCTATAAATATCATTTAAATCTCCTGCCTTTTTTTATCCTTCTTTTATATCCTACTTATTTTATCATTAGTATTGATTATTGTCATTATTTTAAAACTTTAAGCACTATAATTATAGTAAACAATTTTCGAGGTGTTATACTTTGGCAAAAAATAAATTTACTTCTTTTAAATATTTTTATGGTATTCCTCATGCTCATACTGCTTTTTCAACAGGTAGAGGAACTCCTTTAGAAGCTTTTGAATATGCAAAAAATAATAGATTGAACTTTTTAGCTATTACTGATCATAATTCACATCTTGCTAAAGAATTATATACAACTAATCAATTAAATTCTAAATGGCAAACAACTTTATACATGAGTGAAAAATTCAAAAAGAAAAATACTAATTTAATACCTATAGTAGGATTTGAAACTAAAACAGCAATATATGGCGATTTTAATATTTTAAATTCTAATACTTATTTTACTGGAATAATAAATAATATTAATCTTTTAGCTCTTTGGATGATTAATAACCCTAATTCTGTTATAACAATAAATCATCCTCATAAAAATATTAATCTTTTAGATTATAATGAATTATTAAATAAACTTATAACTTCAATTGAAGTAGGAAATGGTTCTTTTCCCAATAAATATGTAAGACATGATAAATATTATTATTCCTTGTTAGACAAAGGATGGAAATTAGGCGCAATAAATGGGCAGGATAATCATAGAATCAATTTTGGAGATAGCGAAAATCTTACAGTTATTCTTGCCCCTACACTTAATATTTCTAATATAATAGAAGCCTTTAGATTACGTAGAACTTATTCTACTGAATCTAGAACTTTAAAATTTTATTTTACTATCAATAATACTTTCATGGGAGATATACTTCCAAGTAGCTCAAATACCTTACTTTTTAAAATTTATGCAGATGATCCTAAAGTAAAAATAAACCAGATTGATATTATTTCCAATAGTGGATCTTTAATAAAAAAAATAGATAATCTTCACCTAAATTCTATAAAATATATGTATAAACATACTAGAGAACTTAATGAAACTTGGTATGTAGTAAAAGTCTACCAAGATAATAATAGAATAGCTATAAGTTCACCTATATTCATAAGCTAAAACTTAATATAATTGTATATTTAAACTTCTGTAAATACAAAAAATCTTGATAGATACTTTTTAACAACTATCTATCAAGATTTTTAAATATTAGATATAAAATTATTTATTATTCTTAACTCTATTTGGTTTTGCCTTAGGCTTCATAACTATTTTTTTAGGTTGTTTCTTTGGCCCACCAGTTTGGTGAATATCTAAAAACCAAAAAAAGAATATTATAATTACTGCACTAAGACATAAGCCTCCTATACTATTACTTATTTTTAAAGCAAATTGTGCTATAAATCCTACTATAGCAATAGCTAAAGGAATATATTTGTTTATACGGATTTTCGAAAAAACATATTTTTTAAGAACTGCAAGTATTCCTATTAATAAAACAAACATAAATACTAATAATAATATGTTTAGTAAAATTGCTCCCATAATCACCGCATCCTCCTATCATGTTAATCTAATTATAATATAGATTAAATATGCTGCTTTTTCAAGTATTCCTACTATAATATTATAAAAAATCAACTTTTCCTTTCAAATGATATTATGTATATTTTTTGCTAATATAATAAATATTTAATATATTTTTTTCATTTTTTCATTTTTTCCTTTGAAATTATCATAATATTTGATAGAATAAAATTATATGACATTATAGAGAGGTGGATAATATGGCTGAAAATGTAGCACTTCAATTGGACGAGTTAGATCTTCAAATATTAGATTTACTTATAAAAGATTGTAGAACTCCATATTTAGAAATTGCAAGAATATGTCACGTTAGTGGGGGGACTATTCATGTACGTATGAAAAAAATGGAGGATTTAGGGATAATTAAAGGTTCTAGAATTTTGTTAAATTTAGAAAAACTTGGATATGATGTTTGTTGTTTCGTTGGTATATACGTTGATCAAACATCATCTTTCAATTCAGTTTTTGATGAAATGAAAAAGATAGATGAAGTTGTTGAACTACACTTAACTACTGGTGATTATTCTATGTTTGCTAAAGTTATTTCTAAAAATATAACAGATCTACAAAATGTGCTATTAGAAAAAATCAATAATATTCCTGGTATACAAAGAACTTATACATTTATTTCATTATCTCAACCAATTGATAGAAATATTTCATTATAATTTAAATGAATAATTTATGCACACTTGTAAATACTATTACTAAAGGAGTGTGTTTATAATGAAAATACTAGATATAATTGCTTTTATTTTAGTCTTAGTTGGAGCTATAAATTGGGGCCTAATAGGATTCTTTGAATTCGATTTGGTAGCTACACTATTTGGCGAAATGACTACTTTTAGTAGAATTGTATATGGACTTGTAGGTATAGCAGGTTTATATTGCTTATCTTTTTTTGCTAAAAAAGAATATATGAGTAGAGATTAAAAAATGTAGCTTAATTTTTTAGGCTACATTTTTTATTAAATTTAAGATATTTTTAAGTTTTACTTTATTATTTTTTATGCTTTATAGGATATAATTAATCCTATAAATAGTAAAAGGAGGCTCACATGAACATATTTAGTATTTATAACATTTTATTTTATTATATTATATATTCATGTTTTGGCTGGTGTGCTGAAGTTTTATATGCATACAAAAATCAACATAAATTCGTTAATAGAGGTTTTTTACATGGTCCCATCTGCCCTATATATGGAAGTTGCGTATTATTTATAATTACAATTCTAAATAATTTTCATAGCAATCTATTTGTTTTATTAATAATTGCAACTATACTTACATCTATTATTGAATATGTTACTGGATTTGTGCTAGAAAAATTATTCAAAAAAAAATATTGGGATTATCCCGAAGACCCTTTTAATCTTCATGGAAGAATATGCTTACATTTTTCTTTGATGTGGGGAGCAGTTTCTATATTTATATTAAAAACTTTTCATCCTTTAGTATCTAACTTAGTAAGTTTAATTCCTAATGAATTTAAGCCTATATTATTTTTTATATTAATTTCAATATTATTAATTGATTTATATTTTACATTAAATAATTTAATTAACTTTAAACAATTAAATTATAATGTTCAATTATCTCAAATATTTATAAATAAATGTTCTTCAAGTTTTTATGCTTTGAATATAGATACTAAATTACAACTATTTAAAGAAAAAGTAAATAACATTATAAAAAATAAACTATCTTGAATAGGCTTATTCAAGATAGTTTATTTTTTATAATTTCTTTATTTCTTCGAACAACTCTAATGCAGCATTTCTAGGTCCTGTTTTTTCTTGCCCCTTTACACCAAGACAAGTTTTTATTTCTCCAACTTTAACATTAGCTTCATTGAACATAGCTTCAAAATACTTATCCATTATAACTTCTGTTTCTTGTTCCTTTTGTACAGGACCAAATGGATTTGCAAAGAAAGTATGAACTAGTCCTTTTTCAGTAGTAGTTCCTTTAGCAATTCTTGCACCTTCCCTAAATACTTTTAGAGCTTCTTCCTTAGTATTAAAATACTCTAAAAACTTTTCTCCTTCTCCTACAGGCGTATAGTTATTTGCATAATACAATAAATCAACCTTATATCCAGCTGTAATAATTTTATATGGAGTTATAGGCATTACTAATCTAGCATTTGTTTTATCTGGATTCATAAATATACTTCTATCCATTTCTTTAAATGCATATCCTTGATCTAAATCATCAAGTCTTACAAATGCACCAGTCTCAGTACCATAACCTACTATCTTATTATCTTCTAGCTTAAATATACCCATATCATCAAATATTGTATTCATATCTGATATATGTTCTTCGCTTAAAGATCTAAATGCTTCTAAACTTTCTGATTTACCTGCACCACTATCTCCCATTATTACTACATTAGCAGTTTTTCCATTCTTAAATGTTAAATTAACCATTGCACCATGAATTGGCAAGTATCCTCTTTTTATCATAATTAAATTATGAAGCGTTAAAGTCATTTTCTTCATATATCCAAAATAATCTATTAAATCTGAATGATTAATGTAACCAAGCATTATATCATTATCTTCATCATCATAAAATACAGTTTTTAGAGCCTCTCCATCATCTGTAGCACCAAATACATATACCATATCTGGTCTTCTGCCTCTACATTCTTCCTTTGTAGCCATTTCAAAAAGGTTACATAATGTTATCCCATGTTCCATATAATCTCTATGGAAATATATATAAGCTAATAATTCCCCAACCTTAGCTGGATAACAAAACCAATGATCCTTGTTTATATTGGCATACTTTAATGGATTTTCGTCAATCTCCGTAAATATTCCATCTCTTGTATTCTTTTTAGGATAAGTTATAAAAGGTGTTTCTAATAGAATTGAATCTATAAAAGGAATTTCCTCTAATATTTCATATCCTTTTGGAATAGGCCACATTACTTTTGTTATCATAAGAGATGCATTACCTCCAGCTGGTATTTGTCTAAACACTTTGGGTACTGAACCTAATACATTTTTTTCTATTTTTCTATATAGATTTAATATTAAGTTAGAAAAACCATCGTTAGCTTCAGCAAAACTCATTGCTGCTAAGCCTTCACCAATACTACCACTATGTATTAATGTATATCTTTCTAATCTTCTCCAAAATAAATATATATCTTCAATTAGTGATATAAAGCTATCTTTTTCTGACAATATAAATTCATATTTAGAATTTATATCTACAGTCTCCTTTGCACTCATAACAGTAAGACATTTAAATAAAGTAGAAAGTTCTTTTCTTATTGTAATTACATCATCTGTATTTAATGTCTTATTAATATACTTATAAGACAAGCTATTCTTTTTTTGAGCTTGTTTTAAATAAACGTCCAATACTCTCCTGAACCCTTCACTTTCTAACAAACTTTCAAAAGTCTTACAGTATTTTGCAGTAAAATTAATGATAATTTTATCATTACTTATAGAGAATTCTTTTCTCATTTTTTGCCCCCCTAATCTTCTTAAATAAATTGCACTTTTCTTATAACCTATTCGTGACAAAATCATTATATCATACTTTTTGCAATTTAAAAGCTATATTTTTTTCATTTTTTTATGTTTTTCTTAGCTTTTTCTTTATTTTCTATCTAATAATGAAAGTTTCAAACTTTAATTCTATCATTTTTAAGTTAATTTATTTATATTAACTTAAAAGAAAGATATATTATTATATTCTTTATTTATTCACTTTAGAAATTAGTAGAATATTTTCTCCTAATTATGTCCATTATAATAATATTTATGGAGGTGTATTTATGTTTAAAAAGTTAAATATATTTTTAGGATTATGTATTTTTATTATTTTATTTTTTACTAACTGCAATACAAAAAATATGCAAACTATAGATTCTTCTATATTGCAAGTTCATTATATTGATGTTAATCAAGGTGACTCCATATTAATACAAATTAATAATAAAAATATGCTAATAGATTCAGGCCCTAAAGAATACAGAAGCAATTTAATAAGTTATATAAAAAAATTAAATCTCTCAAAAATAGATTATCTTATAGCTACTCATCCCCATGAAGATCATATTGGTAATATGAGCACTATAATTAAAAAATTTAATATAGGTTCCTTTTATGCTCCTAAAGTCGAAAGTACTAGTAAATGCTTTGAAGATATGATATCTGCTTTAAAAGCCAAAAACTTAAAAATTAATATTTTAAATAATAATACTAACTCTATTAATATAGGAAATAAAACCCAAGTAAATATTTATACTTCTGATATTAATAATTTAACTAATACTAAAAATTTAAATTATAATAACTATTCACCATTAATCCATTTAATATATGGAAATACATCTTTTCTATTTACAGGTGACTTAGAAAAGGATGGAGAAGAATCTATATTATCTAATTCCCCTAACTTAAAATCTATGGTTTTAAAAATAGGTCACCATGGTTCTTCATCTTCTACTTCAGAAATTTTTTTAAAAGCTGTTACGCCCTCTGTAGCAGTCATCTCTGTTGGAAAGGATAATTCTTATGGCCACCCTCACAAAGAAACTCTAGATACATTAAATAAGTACAATATCAAAACATTAAGAACAGATATAGAAGGTACTATAACTTTATGTTCTGATGGAAATAAAATATATAAAAAATAAAGAACTTTCCGTTAATAGAAAAGTTCTTTATTTTTATTTATTTTTTATTTTTCTATTTATTGGGCAACTTTTAGAACAAGTCCCACAATTACATATGCCTTTTGATGAAACTTTTATATTTTTATATATAATTAGTAGTGCTATTAGAAGTATACCTATTGATATCATAATTTCCATAAAACACCTCTTTTATATTATTAAATTTCCTATACTAAATACTAAGAAAGAAATAACCCATGCTAATACTAATTGATAAAGTACAGAAAATATTGTAATCTTTGTTCCATATTCTTTTTTCATTGTACCAATTACAGATATACATGGAGTATATAAAAGAATAAATACTAAAAAAGAATATGATGATAACGCTGTAAAATGAGCAGGTAAAATAATAGACAAATCTCCTGCAAATATTACTTCCATAGCCGCAAGTACTGATTCTTTAGCTAATAATCCTGAAAGTAAAGATACTGCTGATTGCCAATTTCCAAAACCTAATGGTTTAAATATTGGTGCTATAAAAGTTCCTATACTTGCTAATATACTTTCATTTACTTCTTCAACCATTCCTGATAAATTAAAATTTGAAAGAAACCATATAAGCACACTCATAGCAAATATAATTGTTCCAGCCTTTTTTATAAATCCTTTTGCCTTATCTAAAGTCTGATTAATTATGGATTTTAACTTTGGTACCTTATACTCTGGTAATTCAATAATAAAAGGTTCTTCATCTTTTTTGAACAATGTATTTTTAAATACCATCCCAACTAAAAAAGCAAGTAATATTCCTAAAAGGTAAAGGGATCCTACTACTAAACCTTGATTATCTTTAAAAAATACAGCTGCAAAAACTGTATATACAGGTAATCTAGCGTTACACGACATTAATGGCACTAGTAAGGCTGTAAGCTTTCTATCTTTTTCACTTTCTAAAGTTCTTGCCGTCATAATAGCTGGTACTGAACAGCCAAAACCAACCATCATAGGAATAAAAGCTTTACCTGATAACCCCATTTTTCTCATAAGTTTATCCATTAAAAATGCTACCCTCGACATATATCCACTATCTTCCAATATAGTGATACATATAAATAAAGATAATATTACTGGTAGCAATACTAAGATTCCTCCAACCCCTGATATTATTCCATCTACTAATAATGATTTAAACCAAGGAGATGTATTCTCTAATATACCTTCTATCCAAGGTATACAAGTATCATTTAATATTCCATCTAAGAGGTCTGACAAAGGTTGTCCTACCCAAGAAAATGTTATAGCAAAAGTTATTATCATCATAACTATAAATATAGGATAAGCAAGCCATGGATTTAATAAAACTTTATCTATATTATCTGAAACAGAAACATTTTCATCATCAGAATTCTTTTTACATCTTTTTAAAGAATTTTCTATAAATTTATAGGCTTCTTTTTCATTTTCAAATTTAAATTTTTCACTATCCTCAACAACTTCAAAATTCATATTATTAATTATATTTTTTAGGTTATTAATTCCTTCACCTTTTGAAGCAGATATTGGAACAACTTGTACATTAAATATATCTTGCAACTTTTTATAATCTATAATAATCCCCTTATTTTCTGCTACATCAATCATGTTAACAGCAACTATTATTGGTATGTTAAATTGTTTTAATTGAGTTGTTAAATATAAATTTCTTTCTATATTTGATGCATCTATTATATTTAATATAAAATCGACATTTCCACTTTCTAAAAATTCCTTTGATACTCTTTCCTCATTAGAAAAAGTATCCATTGCATAAATTCCAGGTAAATCTACTATTTTTATATTATTGAAGTAACCTTCTTTCTTATCCACTGTTACACCTGGCCAGTTACCAACATACTGATTAGATGCTGTTAATATATTAAATAATGTAGTCTTACCTACATTAGGGTTTCCAAGTAACGCTATAGTCCTCATACTGCCTCCTACTTATGTACAAAAATATTCTTTGCATCCTTTTTTCTTATTGCTAAATCAAAACCTCTAAAATTAACTATTACAGGATCTCCCAAAGGTGCTATCCTCTTCAAAGAAATTTTTGTACCTTCTATACATCCCAATGCTGATAATCTCTTAACTAATTTTTCATCTCCTTTAATTAACTTAACTACTGCACACTCTCCTATTTTTAAATCACACACACACATATTTCACCTCATAATTGAAAGTAAATTTCAACTAGATTATAGCACTTATAATATTCTGAGTCAATTTATGTTCGAAACTGGCACTTTTAATTTTTTTCTAAGAAATCTTAATATTTATACAATAATCCCCTTGTATAACTAATATATATTTAATAAGTTAATATATATTAATTTCCTATATAAATGGTATAATAAGATAAAAACTTAATTATACTTAAAGATAAGTGGATTTTTTATTAATTCTGTTGCCTATATTCTAAATTATATGTAACTGATATTTTCCATAGAAAAGAGTGGTACTATGATAATCAGAGAAAATTGCATAAAGGTCAAGCAAATTGATGAAGAATTTATGATTAGTCATTCTGATATGAATTATTCACCTAAGGAGCTAATATTTTTTGACCTAGAACATTACGTCTACAAAAAGCCTAAATGTATAGGAGTATTTGGTGCTTGTATCTTTAATGATAAATCTAAAGAATTACAAGTTACTCAATATATGATAGAAAATAGACACGAATCTATTGATATTTTATATTTAGCACGAAAATATTTTATTAAAATGAAAAACCAAGGAAAAAAAGCCATAGTAACTTTCTCAGGTAACAATGATTTTACTGTAATAAATTATTTATTTGGGAAGTATAATATTAACTATAACTTTAAAGACGAGTTTGAATCTGTAGATATTCAAAAGGAGTATGAAAAAGAAAAAAATAAGTCAATAGGTCTTAAAAACTTAGAAAAAGTTTTTGGTATAATTCGTGAAAGTGAAGTTATGAGCGGTTCTAATCTTGCAAAAACTTTTCATAAAGTTATGAAGGATAAAGATTATGTAAATAGAATGCCTAAAGAAAAATTACACAACATACTATTATATAATGAACAAGACGTTATTAATCTTTATCATATATTTGTAAACTGGAAGCAATTCATTTTTTCTGAAGACATTCCTACAAACGAGACTGATGAAATACATTCAATTGAGGATATAGAAGATTCTCAATTATCTAATGACGATATTGAAAAAAATACTGATAGCATCTCTAATCTTCTTGAGATAGAAGAAGATGTTAACTCTTTAGATACTAGCAATAATAAAGATACTTCAGAAATTGATGATGATTCTGTTATAATTGAGAAAACTAATATTAACTAACTCATTATAAGAACACCCCTTAATATATATTAAGGGGTGTTCTTATATTTATTTTTCTTTATTCGATTCTTTTAATATTTTAACCTTTTTATCATAAGCTATTTTTAATGTTGCCACAGTTGGAGAACCTAAAATCATACCAACTGCTCCAAATAATCCTCCTCCAACAGTTACACCTAAAATAATCATAAAAGGTCTTACCCCTACTTTTTTACCTACTAATTTAGGTTCTAAGTACCAAGCATCAAACTGTTGAACAGCTAATAGAAATACAAATATTGCAATGGCCATAGGCAGTGATACAAATATTCCTATAATAAATCCTACTACTTCACCTACTAAAGGTCCAAAGTAAGGTATCATATTTGTAAATCCTACTATAATAGTTAATAATATAGCGTATGGAGCTTTAATTATTATCAATCCTATTAATGCTATAATAGCAATAATAGCGGAATCTAATGCTTTAGTTCCTACATATATACCAATCATTTCATTATAAATTTTTAAAGCTGTTATTATCTTTTCTGCTCTTTCTTTCTTTAAAATCATATATGTCACTGTTTTTAGATTAGATAATAATATTTCTTTATCAAAAAGAACATATATTGAAATTAGAAATCCAAATAATATCTTAACAAAGTTAGTAGTAATTGAAAATATAGAAGATACTGATCCTTCTAAAATACTTATAATAATAGTTCCTATCTTAGAAGACATAGAACTTATATATTCTAATACTCCAGCCGCTTTTAATGCATCATATATATTTTCTTCTTGAATAATTTCATTTACTTTATTCTGAACTATTTCTGCATAAGTAGGTATTTCTGATGTAATTGAAACAATACTTTCTATTACGCTAGGTATTACAAATATTAATACTAACACTATTACTCCTACTATTAATAAATAATTTAATAGAATTGCCATTCCCCTTTTCAATTTTAATTTATTCTCAAATAATCTCATAATAGGATTTAATATATAAGCAAATACAAATGCATATAAAAAAGGAGAAATAATAGACGTAATCTTTTTTAAAAAATCAAATATATATGAATAATTATCTATAAGCTTATATCCTATAATTCCTATTAAAGCTAATATTAATATATCTTTATATTTTATATTCTTATTAAATATCATATTCTTCTTATACACCTCCTTCTTTACTAATTATATCATATCTTCCCCAAGCAATAATTTCACAATTATTAAATATGTATTAATGAAATGCAAATCCTATTTATAAAAAAGTGGCTTCGCCACGCTCCTATTAACTAAATTATATCTTAATTTTATAAAAGCATTTTTAGTATATTTAATCTTAACTGAAGTCACTTTTTTTAGCCTGTCAAAAGGTTGTAAAAGAAAAATAATTCATTATAAAAATGCCATTTAATTATTTTTCTTTTTGGTTCTTTTGCGGCACTATAATTATTTTTTAACGTATTTGCCATCTTACATAACTGAAAGCCTGTAATATTCAGTATTCACTATCAAAAAAAATTTATAAAT
>CAKVLD010000010.1 GCA_934755305.1 uncultured Clostridium sp.
AATAATTCATTATAAAAATGCCATTTAATTATTTTTCTTTTTGGTTCTTTTGAGGCACTATAATTATTTTTAACGTATTTGCTATCTTACATAACTGAAAGCCTGTAATATTCAGTATTTACTATCAAAAAAAAATTTATAAATTCCTTTACGTTAAAAAACCCATTGGCTAAATCCAATGGGTTTCTTGTTTCAAATTCACCTATATTATAATTCCTTCTAAATGATCTACTTCATGTTGAATAATCTGAGCTACAAATCCTGAAAATTTTTCTCTCTTCTTATTAAACTTTCTATCAAAATACTCCACTTCAATATTTTCATATCTAGTAGTTTTTCTAACTCCAGTTAAAGATAAACAGCTTTCCTCAGCTTCATAGCCACCCTTCTTACTAACAATAACAGGATTAATCATAGGAACAATAAAATTCCCAGCACAAAAAACAATAATACGCTTCCTTACTCCTATCATATTAGCAGCCATTCCAACACAAGCCTCTAAATTAGCCTCTAATGTATCCATTAAGTCATCAACAATATGTAAATCTTCCTTAGTTGCAAGCTCTGACTTTTGGCCTAGGAATAATACATCCTTCATAATTGGTTTTATCATAAAATATCCTCCTATAACCTTAATCCCAATTTCATTCTAAAAACTATAACTCAACTCTATTACGAACTTCTCCTCTATAAAAAGCTCTAATATTTTCTAAAAGATCATCAAATAATCTTTCTCTAGCTTCAACACTAGCCCAAGCTATATGTGGAGATAAAACAAGTCTATCCTTATTTTTTATACTTAATAAAGGATTATTAATTGGAGTTGGCTCAACAGTAAATACATCTAAAGCTGCTCCTGCTATAACTTCTTCATCTAAAGCTCTTGCTAAATCCTCATCTACAACTATAGGACCTCTTCCCATATTTATAAGAATAGCACTCTTCTTCATTCTTTTTAAGTTATCATAATTAAATAATCCCTCTGTAGCATTATTTAAAGGTGCGTGTATAGATATAATATCACTATTTTGTAAAAGTTCCTCTAATTCTACTCTCTTATAATCCGCATTATTATTCTTTCCTGATGTAGAATAATAAACTACCTTAGCTCCAAAAGCCTCTGCAATACTTGCTACCTTTCTTCCTATAGCTCCAAGTCCTACTATCCCCCAAACCTTGCCTTCTATATCATTAAAAGATTTATCTAAGTTCGTAAATAATCCTGACTTTGAATAATCTCCGCTTTTAACAAAGTTATCATAATACCCAATCTTATTGTACAAATGTAAAAGTGTAGCAAAAGTATGTTGTGCTACTGTAGGGGTAGAATATCCAGCTACATTAGTTACAGCAATCTTTCTTTCCTTAGCATATTTAATATCTATATTATTAAATCCAGTAGCTGTTTCACAAATAAGCTCTAAATTTTTAGCCTCATCTAGATTTGATTTATTTAAAACCACCTTATTAGTTAATATAATTTCTGCATCTTTAACTCTATCTTTAACCTCTTCAGGACTTGTTGTATCATAATAAGTTACTTCCCCAAACTCCTTTAACTTTTCAAAATTAACATTTCCTAATGTTTTTCCATCTAAAACTACTATATTTTTCACACTCTCTCATCCTTCCACAGTATATTAATTTTATAATACTCTAAAGGCAAATCTTTGTAAATTATTTATTATACTTTAGATAGGCTAAATAAAATCCGTTTAAAAGATTTTTATATACCCTTTACATGATAATTAAGTTATAATAATATGATATTGATCAATTTTGAAAGGAAGTATAAAGATGTTTATTATTTGCTATAAAATGCCTTTTGATAAGGTGGATGAGGCTGTAGAAACTCTTCAAATAAATGATATTTATGATGTTTTCTATGAAAGTCTTTTAAAAATAACTACTGACGAAAATGGTTATGGTTATGAAGAAGTAGAATCTGAAGATATAGTTTTAAAAGTAGCTTTTGAAAGTCAAGATGAAGACTTAGAAGATTTAGAACTTTATATGAATAAAGTTAATTCTATCTTAGGTCAAAAACCATTTGATGTTTTTGAAGAAGCTAATACATACGAAGACTTCTCTCTTCCAGCTATTCATTTAAATGATGAATGGGTGCTATGTTCTCCAACAGAAGAATTTGAAGGTAAAAAGAAAATAAACTTCATTTCACAAGGAGCTTTTGGAACAGGTCTTCACGAAACTACTCAAGATCTTTTAAGAGTAATTGTAGAAAAAGATTTTACAGGCAAAAGAGTTTTAGATATAGGTACTGGCTCTGGTATCCTTTCTATAGCTACTGCTTTAAAAAATGCTGAAAAAGTTGTTGCTTTAGACATAAGAGATGTTAGAGATGAAGTAGAATTTAATGCATCATTAAATAATTTAAATAACATAACTACTTTAGTTGGTGATGCTCTTTCTAATGAAGTTACTGTAGAAGGCAAATTTGATTGGATATATATAAATATAGGCGGTGAGGAAACTCACATGTTTATGGACTTTATTAAAGATCACTTAAAGGAAAATGGTAACCTTTTAGTATCTGGTCTTGTAGAATGGAGCTTTGATAAGGTTAAAGATATGGTGGAAAGCCATGGTTATAAACTAATTGAAAAACATCAAACTAATGAATGGGTAACTGCTATATTTGAATAAACTTAAAAAAGCAGCCTCCTAAGGATTTATTTTCCTTGGAAGGCTGTCTTTTATATATTTTATAAATTTATAGGGAAAACTTATTTATTAACCATAAAGTCACCAACATTTATCCTAAAAAGAAACCTAAGCTAAAACTATTTACTACTTTCTTTTCTTCTTCTTGAATAAACTACTATAACAATTCCGGTTAAAACCATCATAGCCACTATAACTATAATGCTTCCAACACTGCTATCACCAGTTCTTGAACTTTGTCCAATTACTGATTTTTCATTATTTTCTTGTGAATTTAAGTTTTCATCTCCATTTATAATATTGGTATTATCATTTTGATTATTGTCGCCTTCAATATTACTATTATTTGGGTTATTACCTGGATTAGTATTAACATCTTGACCTGAATTTTGACTTTCTAAATTTTTATCTAATACATAAATTACGCCTACAGAATCAGCATCAAAAGTAAATATGCTATTGTTAACTACACCGCTACCTCCAAGTATTAAATTACCATTTATATCTTCATAATAACCATATAAAGTTTCTCCATCTGGTACTTCTCCAATTATATTCATAATAGTAACAGGAACATCTAATTTTTTATCCTTCAAATTAGTTTTTATATCAAAGCTTTTCTTAACATTCTCTTTATTGATACCATATTTATTATCTGCATAGCAAAAATTATCTATATTCACCAACAAATCTGTTAAACCTTGTGATCTTACTAACTCTGCTAGCTTTTTAATATCCCTTATAACTATCCTATAATTATTTCTTTCAATAATAGGTTTAATATCTTTTCCTGAGTTTGATATTGATTCTAAAAGATTTAAACTTATACCTTCATTGTCCATATATGAAATAACTACCTCATCACCATCTTTAGCATTATTAACCTTTTCAATGACTCTTTCATCAGTTAAAGGAACCTCTCTATTATCTACAATTGAATCACTACTATATGCTGATTTTAAGTTTTCAGTATCTATTTTAACTTTAACAAACTTATCTGCTAAAATAACACCATTTAAAGCTTTAATATTTACTGTTACTTTACCATCTTTAACTATATAAGTTTCATTTTCATCTCCACTTAAAACATTAGTAAGTTTAGTTCCATCAGCTATTCCTTTAGCACTTACTGTAACAGTAATATCATTTTCTTGTCTATTAGCTGCTACCAATATCTTAGAATCCTCATTACTTCTTACATAAGCCATTACATCATCAGCATATTTATCCTCAACATCTATTGGAATTAAATCTCCTGTTCTAAGTGCTGAATAAGAATTTCTAATCGCTGCAAGTCTAGCATACCATTCAACTAATTCTTTATCTCCTTTACCCCAGATAAATCCTCTTCTATTATCTGGATCATCGCATCCTACCATTCCTACTTCATCACCATAATAAATTGTTGGTGCTCCAATATAAGTCATTTGCATAAATGGTATTAACTTCACCTTAGCCTTTGCAAGCTCAGTTGCATCTTTAGCAAAGTCTCTTTTTCCTTTAGCGTAACCATCTAAAGCAGATAATACTCTTTGAGTATCATGAGTACTTACTAAATTCATCATAGCTTCTAAGGCTTCTCTTGGATATTGTTCTCTCATCTTTTCAAGTTCATCCATTGAATCTCTTGCTGTTTTAACAGTTTTATTATCTTCTTGAGTGCCCTTAACAAAGTTAATCATAGAACCTCTAAATCTATAATTCATTACTGAATCATACATATCTCCTAATAAATACATAGATGCATCAGTCCAAATTTCTCCTATTAATGCATTATCACCTTCTGATTTAGTTACCTTTCTAAAGGCCCTCCAAGTTTCTGATGATACTTCATTAGCCACATCTAATCTCCATCCATTTGACCCTAATCTTAGCCACTTTCTTGCAATAGAATTATCACTATCTATAATCTCATCTGCCCAAGACTTAACATTATATTCTGAACCACCTAATGCTTGAATAACTGGCATTGAATCAAATCCTGACCATCCTTCATAAGTATAATAATCAGGGTTTCCAGTATTCTTTTCATTATTTATAACAAACCAATCTTTATAATGGAAATCAGTTATTCCAATTGAATTATAATATTCAACTACTTTCTTCTCTGCATTTTCTTTAGATAATCCATTATTATTCATTTCATCGTATACTCTTGACCAATATTGATAAGCTCCTAAAGGCTTACCTTTTGCAATGTACTTACCAAACTTGTCAAAATATATAGAGTCATCTGATACGTGATTGTAAACACCATCTAAAATAATATGCATACCTTGTTCATGAGCAACCTTAGCTAAATTAACAAAGTCATCCATAGTTCCAAGTTGTGGATCTATTTCAGAATAACTTGTAGTATCATATCTATGGCTTGAAATAGATTTTCCCATAGGATTTAAATAAAGTATTGTTACTCCAAGAGCCTTTAAATAAGTTATTTTCTTTTCAATACCCTTTAAATCTCCTCCATAAAGATCATTAGCCCAAGCACTCATATCTCCCTTATTAGCGTTTGCTGGATAATCAAAACCTGCTTTTTTATATAATTCAGGATCCTTAGGTAATGAATACCAATCATCTATAAATTCATAAGGAGTATCCCCTCTTGAATACTTTTGAGTATAATCATTATTTACATCTCCATTAAAGAATCTATCTGGATAAATTTGGTATATTATACCATTTTTCAACCATTCAGGAGTTTTAAAGTCACTAGTACAAACATTAAATTCATAATCAATTATAGAATCTAAGTCTGAAGTAATTCCAGTACCAAAGTTTCCGTCATCATCTCCATAACCTTTTACATCAGAACCATTAGATACAACAAAATAATAAGAATAAGTTCCTATAATAGAAGGTGTAAATTCAACTGTCCACTTATCGCTACCATCATCAAAACTTCCATCCTTCCTTAAATTAAGGATTTTTGTTCCATCAGGTGCTACAACAATTAGCTTACCTGATTTAAGCATATCTTTAGTTGCTTTTAATGCAAAATTAATTGCAGTTCCTTCCTTTATAGCTCCATAAGGATTTTTATACTCCTCATTTCTTGAATCGTAATATAATCCATTTAAGTCTATCTTAGTATCACCAACATCATTAAAACATGTTTCAGATTTAGGATCATATGAAAAAGTTACTGTTTTATCTTCATTTAAAACCAAAGTATCTATCTTAACAACTTTCTCTTCATTTCCACCTATAGATAAGGATAAATTATTATAAGTTCCCTTATTTAATTTTACTTTGATAGTATATATTCCTTTTAACTTTTCATCATTAAATTTACCTAAAGTTTCACTTCCATTATTTAAAACAATATCTAATGCCTTATAATCAATACTTGAAGTAATGATATGAGAATCATCATTATAATAGAATGTTACATCTTGCTTTTCTTCTAGTGATAAATGTATATTTTCACCTTGTATTACACCCTTTAATCCGTAATTTTCAGGATCCCAAGTATAATTTATAGCTGCTTTATAATCATAGTTTCCAGCTTTAACTGTAAAAGTCTTTTTGTAATTACCATTTCCAATATAGTCTAGTTGTAATGCCTTATCAGCTGGATTCCAAGTACCTGAAGTACCCTCAATTCCTGCAGCTAATGAACCTGGTATAGTAACAGGTCTACCTTTATACTCATTAAATTTCAGATATGAAACTTCATCTTTTACCTCTTCATTATCAGGATCTAAAATTTCTTCTCCATCTACAATAAATTTATAAAATACATCTTGTTCTTTATCACCTATTCTTAGAGTTAAAGACCAATTTTCATCATCTAATTTAGTAAATGCATTAGAATTTTCACTCCAATCATTAATATTGCTGCTTAAATATACAGATTTTGCTTCTTTATCTTTATACTTAAAAGTAATAGTACCATTATCGTTGATAACAGGACCTTTAACTACCGGTATTTCCTTTTCTCTAAGTCCTAAACTTTCTGCAACTTTTACTTCATCATTTACTGAATCATATAATTGTCCAGTTACAGTATCTACTACAAACACTACATTAGTTTCTTTTTCTAAGCTTAATGATTTGTTACCTACCTCTGGATAGCTTCCTTCATCCCAATTATGATTTTTAACTGCCTTATATTCATAAGAACCAGCAGCTATTTTACATGTATACATAAGAGTATCTTTGTCTATTCTATACATATCATAATCAGTTTTACTTACATCCCAGTCACCATTTCCACTTCTTACAGTACCTATAAGCGATATTGTTTTATTTAATGAAGGTGTGTTTATAGAATCAGTGGCAACGTTACCAAAATAATCTGAAAAAATAGTAATATTCTCTGTTTTTTCTGGTATTTCTACACTAGTATTTGATGCTATTTCTCCATTATCCCAAGCTCCATTGTAAGCTACTTTATATTCCATTGTGCCAGGCTTTACTACTTTGAAATTCTTTAAATACATTCCTCCACCAATATAGTCTAGCTTAAAATTATCATCTCCAGGTACCCAGGTTTGTCCACCTAAGCAATCAGAAATCCCTCCTACTAATATAGCCTTTGATTTAAAGCAACTTGGATTATTTATTGAATCATAAACTTCCTTTTTATTAAGATCAAATCTAAAAGTTACTTCTGTATCCTTATCTAAACTTAAAGAAACATTTTCACCATTCTTTCCATATTCCTTTTCTGAACTTTCATCTACTGCTACTTTATATTCATAATTACCTGCTTTTAAAGTATAGGTAGATTCATAAATTCCATTTTTATATTCTTTAAGCTTCCCATTAACATTACTAGGACTCCAATCCTCTCCAAGTCCATTAGCATTCATAAGATTTCCTACTAATGTACAAATAGTATCAACATTAATTAACTCTTCCTCTGTATCTCCTGCTTTTACTTTATTTACATTAATATTATTAAATAATGTAAATATAAATAAAAACATAGTGATGAGAGCCGTCTTTTTTAAGTTTTCTTTTCTCATTTTGTACTCCCCCCTAAAATATATTTTTACATCCAAATTATACCACAAATCGTTTACATTTAAATTTGTAAGGTTATACAAAAATCCATAAAATAATTTAAACAGGATACCATAATTATTAATATGGTATTAGTATAAAGTAGCAGACACATTAAGTCTAACTAAGTAAAATATTATTTGGTTAAGAAAGGATAGGATTTATTTTTTTGCATAGAAAAAGGCGTCGCACTTTTTTATAGTGCGATATCCTTATTTTTCTACTTTTTAACAAGTAAAGTGTTTAATAACAAAAGTTCCAATTCCATAGTTTTATCAACACCTGAAGACTTAAGCTTTACTTCTGCTTCTACACATAGCCTTATAAGTCCTTCAAGCTGTCTTAAAGAAAACTTTGAACTAAGAGTCATTAACTTTTCACAAACAAAAGCTGGTACTCTTAATTCTTTAACAAAATCATCTGTTCTTTTTCCACTTTTCATTCCTATTTTTATCTTATATAACTTTTTAAATTGAGCTTCTACAGAAGTTACAATAAGCATATGTTGATCAGCTTTAAATAATAATTCATTCATTATATCTATAGCTTTTTCTATTTTTCTTTGAGATATTAAATCAACTAAATCAAAAATATCCTCTTCACTTTTAGAAGGTATAAGCTTTTCTATATCCTCTTTCTTAATATCTCTTCCATTAGTATAATCTATTAATTTATCTATTTCTCTCTTTATAATATTGAAATTATTTTGTACTCTATCACAGAAAAATCTAAGCTCTACCTTCCCTATTTTCTTACCTTTTTCTAAGAATATTTCTTCTACCTTTTTTTGAAATCTATCTCTTTTTAATTTATCGAAGTGAACTATCTCTGTAAGCTTATCTAATGCCATAAGCTTTTTATTTTTCTTTGGAGTCTCTCTTTTATCTCCAAATGTATAATACATTATAAGCACAGTAAAATCAGGCATATCCTTTAAGTAGTTTTTTATTTCATTATAAAGTTTAGTACCTGAAGAATCTGTTTTATCCTTTAAAAAGTTAGCTCTATATACTAGAACAACCTTCTTTTCTCCCATAAAAGGCATAGTTTCACAAGCATTCATTATATCATCTATAGTGGTATTTAATCCATCTATCTTTATATAATTTAATTCTTCAAGACCTTCTGTTAATAGCGGCTTAGTTAATGTATCTATTCCCTCTTTAATTAGCTCTTCATCAGCTCCACAAAATATATATGAATTTTTAATAACTTTATTTTTTATTTCCTTTTCTAATATATCGTAAGTAATCAACTGCTTCTACCACCATTTCTACATCTATCTAATATGTTAAAAGTTCATCTTCAATAATAAAAAATCCCTTTTTCTCTTTATCTATAAAATTAATTATATCATAACTTTCATCTACTAACCCTCTATTATTTAGCTTAAGTAAATACTTCTTATTCTTTAACTCTATATAAAAATTTTTTCCTTCCGAATTAATTTCCAACTTATTTAATAGCTTTATTTTTTTAGGAGCTCTAACCCCATCATGTGCTAAGGTAATTTTTTTTAATTTTGCCATATCTACATTTCTACTATTAGTCACTATTTTTCTTTCCCCTCTATAAGATATTAATAATCCCCCTTCCTTTAAGTAATCTACTCTCAAAAAAGGACTATAAATATATATACAAGCTGAAATCATTGCTGCTACTGCTAGAATTCCCATTTTCTTTATTCCCTTACTAATAAAATAAACACTAATTAAAGTCATAGTAAATGCCATTATCATACTTTCATTAACTACATAATTAATATTGCTGATATCATAAAAACTATCCATTAGAATATCTAAAATCTTAATAACATTAATAATTACATAACTGAGAAAATCAAATAAACTACTAATTGAGTATGCCAATATCAATAAGTTTCCTAAAATAATTAGCAAATTTAGCAAAGGTACAATAATAATATTTCCCAGGAAAAAGCTCACAGAACATTCAGAAAAAGCTATCATAATAATAGGTAAAGTAAAAACTTGTGCTGATAAAGTCACACTAATAGTACCTCTAAGATAATTAGGCAGCCTATATAAATTATTGTTAAGCTTTTTTGAAAAAGTAATAATACCTGCACTTGCTAAAAATGATAAGATAAAGCCTAACTTAAAAGGGGCATATGGTTTAACTAAAGTTATTAATAAACATGCTAAAGCAAGTGCACTTGATGAATTATAATTTCTTCTAAGATTAAAAGATACACTAAGAACCATAATCATTATAAAAGCTCTAATAGAAGAAAAGGCTGCACCTGTTAAAATAATATATACAAATGTACCTATTAAGCTAATATTCTTTCCAAGAAATTTTTTTATAATTCCATAAACTAATGCAACATGTAATCCTGATACACTTATAGCATGTATAACTCCTAGATTTCTCATTTCTTCTTCATCATATTGATCCAAATATTCAGAATATCCAAAAGATACCGAGGTTACTAAAGCACTTTTTCTTTGCCCTAAATTCTCCTTAAGCTTTTTATAAATATTTTCTCTTATATCATATAAAAAACTTGTTAAGGTTTTTTTACTCCAATATATCTTATCTATCTTTAATTTTCCTAGAATACCTCTTTCAATATCTTTATCAAAAGTAAAGTTTCCTTTAAGGCAAAGTTCTTTTCCCAAAGAATCATCTAACCCATCACCTTCTAAGTATATTCTTCTATTTCCCATTTCCCCTACATAGTAATAACTACTTTTCTCTGTTACCTTTATCTCTCTATAAAAGCTATCATTACTTTCTAAGTTATAATAATTAACATTATTCAAAATTCCTAAAATAAAAAACATACTTAATACTAAAGAAAAAATCAAATTAGTATTTAAATATACAAATATTATAAAAAAGCTAGCAGATATACCTGCTAGCCATAAGTAATCATTATATAACCCATAAAATATTGAACTAAATACTAATGTTAAAGATATATATACAATAGGATTTTTTACTCCTTCTATATCTTTTATACTCATGGATGAATCACCTCATCCTTTTATTCTTTCCAAGATTTACTTATTAATTCAAATATTATAGATATTATTAATATTCCACACATTATTATAATATTAGTTTGTGTAAATAAATTCATATACGAAAATACTGATATTCCTAATATCCCAACCCATAACAATAAAGATATAAAAAATAAAGTTGATTCTATATTTATTTCTTTAAAAGATATATTACATTGGAATAATACATTTATAAGTAACACTCCTCCAAGTACAGGTAAAATAAATTCATCAACTAACCCTGGATTATAATATATAGCACCTAAAATACAACCTGCATATAAAATACTTCTTAATAAAAATCTATTTTCTCTATCCTTTGAGGAATGTATTAATGTTAATGATAATGGAATTCCTAATAACACATTTAAAAGTACTATAGATACATAATTAAAACTTGACATTTCAAAAGCTATATTTGTCACATTAATTATAGATAATTCTGTTAATAACAAGGTATAAATAAAAGATTCTATTTTACCTATTCCTCTATTAAACTTATTAGATACATCAAAAAGATTTAAAAATCCTCTTAGATAATTCTTTTCTATATATATATCTGATGCATTTTTTATTATCTTAGGAGCATTACCTTTTCCTATTCCAAGCTTTGCTATAGTTAAACTAGGTAAATCACCTAAGCATTCTCCACTAGTTGCAACCTTATAATTATCCTTAACAAAAAGTCCTACTATTCTAGCTTTAAGTTCTGGATTTACTCTTGAAAATACTCTAGTTTTAGATATTGTATCTATAAGCTCATCCTTATCAAGAGAATATATTTCCACTCCAGCTATTACTCTATTATTGCTTCTAATAAGATTAGCCTTCTTAGCTAAAGTTGTTGCTGTTATCTTATTATCCTCAGTAAATATTATAGGAATTATTCCCTTAACCTTTAGCTCCTCAATTTCATCATGAATATCATCACTTAGTGGATTTTCCATGGCTACAAGTCCTATAAATACTAAGTTATTTTCAACATTTTCTTCTACAGTTGGTGTATAACTAAAGCTTCTATAAGCTACTGCTTGAGTTACTAGCCCTTCTAATGAAAAATTATAATCCATAGCCTTTATCTTATCTATATCTTCATTAGTTATTTCTTTTTCAAGACCATCAATCATAATATATTTACATCTATCTAAAATAGCATCAACATTTCCTTTACTATTAGCTCTACAACCTTTTCTTGCCTTATTAACAGTAGTTATCATTCTTTTATCAGAATCCATTGGCACTTCAAAAATTCTTCTATTTTCTCTGTCTAATACTTCTTTATATGCCATTTTTCTATCAGCAAACTTTAAATATGCTACTTCAAACAAATCTCCACTAGACTCTTCAGTTTCTCTATTATATTTGGCATCATTACAAAGAACTAAAGTTTCTATTAATCTTTTTATTGTAATTTCCTTATTATAAACTATTTCTTTAGCAGTAAAAGCTTTATTATTAACATATAGTTTTTTTACTACCATTTCCTCTTTAGTTACTGATCCTACTTTATCTAAAAATAGAATTTCTATGTCATTTATAATATCTAAAGTTGACATATTTATTAAATCTATCCCTTTAGATTTAAGTTCTTTTTTCAGTACAAAGAAATATAAAAATGCTATAACTATCACCGGAGTAACTTCTATTGCAAATAGGGATAGACATAACCTATTAGCTGCTTGTCCTAAATTCATAGTAGCAAAAAAAGATACTATAGATATTATAAAGAAGATAAACATATATTTGCTCACCTTTTTTTCTAATCTTTTTCCTAAAGTATGCTTATTATTTTTTGCATCTACTAACATACTAAACATTTTTCCTAGATGAGTTTTTTCACCTATTTCAACTACTATTCCAGAACCTTCTCCTTCTTTTATTACAGATCCCTTAAATAGCATATTCTTTGCTTCTTCTACAGATTGAACATTACTATCAATTTTACTATCAAATTTATCTTTTAAGAAATTTTCACCTGTTATATTTTTTTCATCTACCTTTATGTCCTTAGCAGAAATGATTCTGATATCCGCTGATATTAAAGATCCTTTAGAAAATAATACTATATCTCCTTTTACTAACTCCTCTGACTTTACTACTTTTTCAACACTATCTCTAAGCACTGTTGTAGTACTATTATTTAACTTTTGCATAAATTTCACTTTATCTGCTTGATTTTTTAAATGTAGTATTTTTAAGAATAATGATAATATAAAAACTATTAAAGAAATACCGGCTAAAACATATTCTTTAAAGTAGAATAAAATACTTATTATAATTATGCTTAAAATAATATGTATACTAAAAAAGCTTTTTGCTAATGAAATTATATTATTACCACTTGGAAAACTTATACTATTGTCTCCAGATGATGTTCTTCTAAGCTCACATTCCTCTTCTGTTAATCCTCTGTATATATCGCCCTTAAGGATTTCAACAACTTTTTTCCAAGAATTGTTGCTATAAATATTCAAAATGCTTCCTCCATTCTCAATTAAAATTCTCAACCTTTTTATTATAATATATTATTCCCTATAGTAACAATTTTTTTTGCATAAAATATTTTTTTGCATAAAATATTTTTTTGCATCATATTCATCATATATTTTTTTACATTACTAAACCTCCAAAAACTAATTTGGAGGTTTTAAAAGACAACAATCTATTTTTTAGTTTTAGGATTAAAAATCAAAGCTGCTAAGTATCCCCAAAATATAGCTGCTGTAATTCCTGCTGCAGTCCCTTTAATACCCCCAGTAAAAGCTCCAAGAAGTCCAACTTCATCTACTTCTTTTAAAGCTGATTTTGCCAAACTATTCCCAAAACCAGGTAAAGGCACAGTAGCTCCTGCTCCTGCAAAATCTACTAATTTTTCATAAACTCCAAAAGCACCTAATACAGCTCCTAAAGTAACAAACATAACTAATATTCTTCCTGGAGTTAACTTAGTTGTATCCATTAAAATTTGACCTACTACGCATATTAAGCCTCCAACTATAAAAGCTTTAACAAATTCCATATATTTTCCTCCTTAGTTATTCCATTTCTATAGATACACCATGAGCTATTCCTGGTATACTTTCTCCTTGAAGTGAAGATGTAGTACTTAGTAAAGCTCCTGTTGATACTAAAAATATTCTTTTAATTTCTTTTTTCATTAACTTTTTATATAAATAACCACTAGTTACAACAGCTGAACATCCACAACCACTTCCACCTGCTTCTGTATTTTGTGATTCATCATTAAATATAAGTGCTCCGCAATCCATGTGATTTTTTCTTATGTCATATCCATGTTCTAATAATAACTGATCTGTTAATTTCTTTCCCACATTTCCTAAGTCACCAGTAACTATATAATCATAATCTTCTGGTTTTCTTCCTGAATCTTCAAAATGTCTATAAATGGTATCTACAGCAGCTGGTGCCATTGCAGCTCCCATATTATTCGGATCTTTAATTCCATAATCTTTTACTATTCCTGTAGTAACATATTTTACTTTAGGATATTCACCTTCATCATATCCTAAAACCATAGCTCCAGAACCAGTTACAGTCCATTGTGCTGTTTTACTCCTTTGAGAACCATAATCTAAAGGGAACCTAAATTGTCTTTCAGCAGAGCTAAAATGAGAAGATGTAGCTGCTACCACATGATTTGCAAAACCACCATCCATAATTATGGAAGCTAAACTTAAAGATTCAGACATAGTAGAACAAGCACCATATAAACCAAAGAATGGTATAGCAAGCTCTCTTGCTGCAAAACTTGAAGACATTAATTGATTTAATAAATCTCCTGCAAATAAATAATTTATATCTTTTTCAGTTAATTTAGCTTTTTTTATAGCCCCTGTAATAGCTGTATGAATAAGTTCACTTTCAGCTTTTTCATAACTAGCTTTTCCACATGTATCATCACTTAAGATAACATCAAAATAATCTTTTATAGGTCCTTCTCCTTCTTTAGGACCTACTACAGAAAAAGTTGATATTATTTTAGGAGGATTTTTAAGTTCAACAGTTTGTTCCCCTCTTCTTTTTTCGCAATTATTTTCCATATGTAAAACTCCTTAAATTAAATATTTTATTATGTAATATATTATTCCTATTATTACTGAAGACCCTATACCATATACTAAAACTGGTCCTGCAATAGTAAACATTTTAGCTGCCACACCAAATATAAAACCTTCTTTTTTAAATTCTATAGCAGGGGATACTACTGCATTTGAAAAACCTGTTATAGGCACTACTGTTCCTGCTCCTGCATATTCTGCTATTTTCGCATAAATACCAATACCTGTAAATAAAGCACCTAAAAACACCATTACTATAGCTGTAATTGATGCAATTTCATCTTTAGTGAAATCATAATTTTTTAAAAACTCAACTACACATTGTCCTATGGTGCAAATTAATCCACCTACCCAAAAAGCTCTAAAACAATTTTTCACATAATTAGGTTTAGGATCTATTGCTTTAGTTAAAGTCTGAAATTTATCTTGCAATTTTTTTTCTTTAGCCATAAAATCATCACTCCTTCAAATATTACTATCCATAGTATTTGTAGTTTTATTTACTAATATTACTTTATTTTTTAATATAAAAGAGCCTAGATTCTTCAAAGTATCTAGACTCATAAATTTCAAACGTGAATAAATCCAACAACCTTTTTATATTGGACACTTTTTGTCCTTTTCTCTTAAATATGTTATTATAATATATAGTTCCAGAACAAAAGACTATATAAAAAGATGAGTGATGGTGATTACATGAAAAAAATACTCTTATTTGTAGCGGGAGTTACTTTTACTATTAATACTTTAATGTATGTAACCTTTGCTACTGATAATAAAGAACTTGAAAATAATAAAGTTCAATTTAGCCAAGTTTCTGATGAATTAAAAAAATTGGATGAAGAAATTGCAAATACTAATGCTGAAATTTCAAGTTTAAATAATGAAATATCAAAAAATGAAAATAATATTTATCAAGTAGAACAAGAAATTCAAAATACTGAAAATAAGATTTCACAATTAGAAGAAGATATTGATAAAAGCGAAAAAGCTCTATCTATAAGACTTAGAGAAATTTATAAAAGTGGAAGTTTCTCTTCTTTAAATTATATTTCTTTTTTATTCGAATCCAAAGACTTAGGTGATTTTTTTAATAGAATAACTGCTTGTAGAGTTGTAATTACACAGGATAAAAAATTAATTTCTGAAATTAATGATAATGTAGCTCTTTTGAATAAAGATAAAGAAAACATAATAAAACAAAAAGAAACTTTAGTAGCTTTAAATGAAGATACAAAAAGTAAACTTTCAGAAGTTCAAGAAAAAGAAAAATCTTTATCTGATAACAAAGACAAGCTATCTACAGAACTTGCAAACTTAAAAGATGCAATAAAAAGGAATGAAGAAACTCTTGTTAGTAAATACATTAATAATATAAATTCTTCATCTGACCTTAATACAATAAAAGAATCAGTTAGTATACTTACGGGGTTAGAAGCTCAAGTAACTACTCCAGAAGTAATAGAACAAATTAAAAATTCTATTTCTACAGGAAATAAAAAAGCGCAAGAAATAGAAGAATCTATGAAAGCACAAACTATTGAATCTACTCCAGCTCCATCTGGAAACTATTTAAAAACATTAACTATGGAAGCTACAGCCTATGCTTTGCATTCTACAACTGCTATGGGTATGACACCTGTTAGAAATCCTAATGGTCTTAGTACTGTAGCTGTAGATCCAAGTGTTATCCCTCTTGGAAGTATAGTATATGTAGAAGGTTATGGACGCGCTATTGCATCAGATACTGGATCTGCTATAAAAAATATGAAAATAGATTTATATATGAATAGCGAAGCTGATTGTTTAGCTTTTGGCCGTAAAACTGTTACTGTTCATATAGAATCGTACCCATAAATAAAATCTAGGAAATCCTAATATATTTAAGTAAAAGTTAAATATATTAGGATTTTTTCATTATACTAAATAATATTTTTATAAACATTATCAAAAAATTCATACCCTCAACTAATAATATTATGCATATAAACTAATATTATTATTTTCTTCATAATGGTATAATATGTAAAACTACACTATCACTATACTAAAGGAGGTTTCTTAATGAAAAGTTTAAAACAAAAAATAACAATATCAATTACTCTCTTAACTATATTTATTATTTTAGCCTTATCACTTTGCACATATTTTACAAGCAATAAATATCTAAAAAAATTATCAGATACACAAATTCAAGAAACTCTTGAAAATAACTACAATGCATTCTTATCTTATATAGATTTAATGCATGGAAAGCTAAAATTGTCTTCTGGAGTTTTAGTAGATATAAATAATACTAATATTGAAGGTTCTACTGAAGCTGTTGACGAAATGTCTGCTAATTTTAACAATTTAGCTTCTATATTTCGTAAAGATGGCGATAACTTCATAAGAGTTTCAACTAATATGAGATATGATAAAGGCTCTAGAGCATTAAATACACCTTTAGAACAAAGTTCTGAAGCTTACAAAGCACTTTCAGAAGGTAATGAATATGTAGGTACTACTTCTGTCTTAGGTTATGACTACAATACTTTATATAAACCTTTAAAAAATACCTCTGGTGAAATTATAGGGGCTTACTCAGTTGGTGTATCTATTAATACTTCAACAAAAATAGTTTCTGATGCTCTATCCTCTTTAAAAATAATCGCAATAATGATAGCCATAATATCTATTATATTAACTATTATAGTAGCAACCATAATTGCAAAAAAATTGACCAAATCTCTAAAGGAATTACTTAATGCTTCTAAAAATATAGAAAACCTAGATGTATCTAAAGGTATTCCAGAAAACTTAATTAACTTAAAAGATGAAATTGGTGATCTTGCAAAAGTCCTAAACTTTATAATTAATAATCTTAAAGAATTTATGAATAAAGCTAATATTTTAGCTGATAATGTAGCACAGCATTCTGATAATTTAATTATAGGTATAAATCAAGTTAACAATACTGCTGAAGAAATTTCTAATGTTGTTGTTCAAATTGCAGATGGTGCTAGTAAACAAGCTAAAGACACTGAAACTGGTGCTATAAAAGTTTGTAACCTTAATGAATGTATTGAAGATAACAATTATAATATGAATAAGCTTAACTTAGCTATGGAAGAAGTAAAAAAATATAAGAACGAAGGTATGAATTTACTTTCTAACTTAAAACTTCAAAATGATACTACAAATAGATCCATAAATAATATAAATGAAGTTATAAATACCACTAATTTAAAAGCAAATGAAATAAGAAAATCTAGTGAAAGTCTTTCTGAGATTGCAGAACAGACAAATCTTCTTGCTTTAAACGCTGCTATTGAAGCTGCACGTGCAGGGGAAG
Organism: uncultured Clostridium sp.; assembly: GCA_934755305.1. Lineage (GTDB taxonomy): Bacteria > Bacillota > Clostridia > Clostridiales > Clostridiaceae > Clostridium. The sequence goes on from CAKVLD010000010.1 coordinate 18,132, forward strand.
ATGGTAAAGGATTTGCAGTTGTGGCTGAAGAAATTAGAAAACTTGCTGAAGAATCTAATGATTTTGCTAAAGCTATTCAAGATATAATAAATAACTTAACAAGTCAAACAGAAAATGCAGTAAGTAGTATGAATACCCTAACTTCTATAATAAAAAATCAAAATGTTACTTTTAATTCTACTATAGAAAAATTTAATGGTATTTCTAACAACATAGAAAATTCAATACAAACTTTATCTTCCTTAAATAATACAACAACTTTAATAGAAAATCATAAAAATTCTATAACTGAATTAGTTCAAAATCTTTCTGCTATAGCTGAAGAAAATGCTGCTTCTACTGAAGAAGTTGCAGCTTCCGTTGAAGAACAAACTGCTTCTATTTCTGAATTTAACACATCCATAGAAGAAATGAGTGATTTAGCAAATAATTTAAAAGAAAACATATCCCAATTTAAATATTAACAAAGGAAAAGGGGTGTCGCACAATTAGTAATTAAGAATTTAATGCGACAACCCCTTTTCTATTTTTTTATATTTAACTAAAAAAATAATAAATTTATACTTTAAATTCTTATCTTTTATTCTATTTTTGTAATAATCTTTACGATTTGCCATTTTTTGATATAATGTTCTTAATAACAATTATAGGGGGCGCTACATGAAAAGTTTAAAGCACAAAATTATTTTTTTAGTTACAATTTTAATAACACTTGCAATAACTACTTTATCAACTTTTACATTTTTAACTTCAAAGAAATATCTAAATGAACTCTCTAAATCAGAAATTCAAGAAAGACTTTCTAACAGTTATAATGCATTTCAAACTTACATTCAATCTTCTTATGGTGAAATAACTCTAACACCTCAAGGATTTGTAGATTCTAATAACAAACTCATTGATGGTAATAATGAAGTAGTAGATAAAATGACAGCTGACTTTAACAGTATAGCTACTATTTTTCGTAAGTCAGGAACTAAATTCTCAAGAATTTGTACAAACATGAAATATGATTCAAATGCACAAACATTATATAGTTCTTTAGATAAAGATTCCGATGTATACAAAGCACTTATTGATGGTAAAGAATTTTCTGGTACCACTACAATACTTAATCATGAATATAACACTTTATATAAACCAATTTTAGACTCATCAAATAAAGTCATAGGAGCATATGCAGTTGGAGTTCCTACTTCTACTTCTTCAAAAATAGTTTCAGAAGCACTTAATTCATTTCGTATAATTTGCTTAGCTATTTCAATAATTTCTATTTTAATAAATATATTTTTTGTTGCTATAATGAGTAATAAATTAACTAAAAACTTAAAAACTTTAGTAAAAACCTCAAAGAATATGGAAAACCTTGATATTTCGCAAGGAATCCCTAAAAAATTATTAACTTTAAAAGATGAAATAGGTGATCTTGCTAGAGCTTTAGATATAGTTATAAATAATTTAAAAGAGTTTATGGAAACCTCAAATCTATTAGCTGATAATGTTTTTGTACACTCTGATAAATTATCTTTTACTATGAACCAAGTTGATTCTACAGCCCAAGAAATCTCCAATGTTGTAGTGCAAATTGCTGATGGGGCTGGTAAACAAGCTAAAGATACAGAGGATGGGTACAATAAGGTTACAGAACTTAATAACTGCATAGAAAATAATAACTTAAATATGGTTAAACTTAATTCGGCTATGAAAGAAGTTGATAAATATAAAAATGAAGGTATGAAAATGCTATCTAACCTTAAAAATCAAAACACTAATACTAATGAATCTATAAGTAATATAGCTTCTGTAATAAACACCACTAATCTAAAAGCAAATGATATAAGAAAATCTATTGAAAGTCTTTCAAATATAGCCAAGCAAACTAACCTTCTTGCTTTAAATGCTGCCATTGAAGCTGCACGTGCTGGTGAAGAAGGTAAAGGATTCTCTGTAGTTGCAGAAGAAATTAGAAAGCTTGCTGAAGAATCTAATAGTTTTACAAATAGCATACAAGAAATAATAGATAACTTAACCAAACAAACAACAGAAGCTGTAGACAGCATGAATTTTTTAACTAATATAATTAAAAACCAAAATGAAATATTCAGTACTACCATTGATAAATTTAATGGTATATCTTACAATGTAGAATCTTCTATAGAAAGTTTAGAATCTCTTAACAAGACAACTTCTATCATAGAAAAAAATAAGAACTCTATAATAAACCTTTTTCAAAATCTTTATAGAATAGCTGAAGAAAATGCAGCTTCTACTGAGGAAGTTTCTGCTTCTGTTGAAGAACAAACAGCTTCAATATCTGAATTTAATGAATCCATAAAAGAAATGTCTAATTTCGCCAATGACCTAAAAAGTAATATATCTAGATTTAAATATTAAAAAAGTAAAAAGCAATATAAAAGTTTAGGATACTTTTATATTGCTTTTTTAATGCTATTTTTTAATTTCATATTATGTATCAATACAAACTTCCGTGTTATTTTCAAAATTATTGTTTATTTGGTATAATATTCTTAAATGGTATAAAGGAGGAATGTAAAAATGAAAAGTTTGAAACAAAAAATAACATTAACAATAGCTATATTAACTATTGCCATAACAACTTTATTATGCTTATTTACTTTTACTACTAGTAAATCTTATTTAAGAAAACTATCAGATAATCAAATAAAAGAGAATTTATCAGATACTTATAACGCCTTTCAAACTTATATAAAATTAAATTATGGGAATATAAAGTTAGAAAATAATACTTTTGTTGATTCAAATAATAAAAATATTGAGGGTGACAGTAAAGCTATAGACTCTATCTCATCTGATTTTGGTGACATAGCAACTGTCTTTAGAAAAGATGGTAATAACTTCATTAGAGTTTGTACAAATATGAAATATGACTCTGGAGATGTAGCTATTAATAGCATTCTAGATACTGACTCTGAAGCCTATGCTGCTATATCAAAAGGTGAAGATTATGCAGGAACCACAACAATATTGAATAACCAATATGACACCATATATAAACCCTTTAAAAATTATTCAGGCGAGGTAATAGGAGCATATTTTATAGGAGTTCCAACTACCACTTCTACTAAAATTGTATCTTCTGCCTTAGCTTCCCTTACTAAAATATCTTTAATACTTGCTGCAGTATCAATAATATTAAGTTTATTTTTCAGTAATTATATAGCAATTTATCTAACTAAAAACCTACTTATTTTAGTGGAAGCTTTTAAAAATATTGAAAATCTAGATGTTTCTAAAAATATTCCAGATAAACTTCTAAATCTAAAAGATGAAATTGGTAATATGGCAAAAATACTCAATTCTGTAATTTTAACTTTAAGAAATTTTATGAATAATGCTAATACATTAACTTTAAATGTTACTAATCATTCTGAGAATTTAGAACTAAATATGAAACAAGTAACAGCTACTGCTAATGATATATCTAATGTTATTATTCAAATAGCTGATGGTGCTAATAAACAAGCCAAAGATACGGAATATGGAAATACTAAAATTTTAGGATTAAGTAAATGTATTAATGATACTACTTCCAACATGGATAAGCTAAACTCTGATATGAAAGAAGTTGTATCCTATTCAAAAGAAGGGATGGACATGCTTGCAGAATTAAAAGAACAAAATATAAATACAAATAAATCTATAGATGACATAAGTTTAGTTATAGACACAACAAATAATAAAGCAAAAGAAATTAGTAAAGCTAGCGAAATGATCTTAAGTATAGCAAAGCAAACTAATCTATTAGCTTTAAATGCTGCTATAGAAGCTGCTAGTGCTGGAGAGTCAGGACGTGGATTTGCAGTTGTAGCTGAAGAAATTAGAAAGCTTGCTGAAGAATCTAATAACTTTACTAATACTATTGTAGAAATTATTAATAACTTAACTAAGCAAACAGAAAAATCTGTAACTACTATGGAATCTATACGAAGCACTGTAACTAAGCAAAACCAAGTATTTAATCTAACTTTAGATAAATTTAATGGCATTTCTAATAGTATCTCTTCTTCTATGAAGGCATTAAATACATTAAACACTACTACTGATACATTAAAAAAACATAGAGATTCTATTACAGATATAGTTCAATCACTTTCTGCTATTGCAGAAGAAAATGCTGCTTCTACAGAAGAAGTTGCCGCATCAGTTCAAGAACAAACTGCTTCTATTTCAGAATTCAATAATTCTATAGATGAAATGTCTGATTTAGCTACTAATCTGAAAGAAAATATATCAAAATTTAAATATTAGATACCAAAAATTGAGAATTTAGATTCTAAATTCTCAATTTTTTGTAAATATATTTTTATTCTTTAAGTTCTTCTCTCATAGACATTAATACTTTTTTTTCAATTCTAGAAACTTGTACTTGGCTTATTCCAAGCATTTTAGCTACTTGCACTTGAGTTTTATCTTTAAAATATCTAAGTACAATAATTTGTCTAGCTTTTTCATCTAAATTTTTAAGTGCTTCCTTTAAAGCAATATTATTAATCATATCATTATCATCATTACTCTTTTCACTAAGTTTATCTATTAATAATACAGGGGCACCATCATCTTGATGTATTGTATCATACAAATATTGTAAACTCGAAGAAGATTCTATAGCTAAAATTATATCTTCTTTTTCTATTCCTGAATAACTAGAAATTTCATCAATAGTAGGCTCTCTCCCTAATTTTTTAGAAAGAATTTCTTTATCAAAATGAATTTTTCTAGCCATACTTTTTACATTTCTACTTATTTTAATCATACCATCATCTCGTAAAAATCTTTTTATCTCACCCATTATCATTGGTACTGCATAAGTAGAAAACTTCACATTAAACTTTACATCAAAATTATTAATAGCCTTTACAAGGCCTATACAACCAATTTGAAATATATCCTCATAGTCATACCCACGATTTAAAAATTTTTTGCTCAAAGAGGATACAAGGGGAAGATTCATCTCTATAAGTTTATTCATAGCCATTTCATTTCCATCTTTAGCTAAAGGAAGTAACTCAGAATTATCTTCATAGTTAAATTCCACTCTCTTAAAATTCTCTTTATCCATACCCTTCACCTAACTTATTGATTTAAATTTCTTCTTTAATACTACCTGTGTACCTTCTCCTTTTTTACTATAAACCTCCATACTATCCATAAAAGATTCCATAACAGTAAATCCCATTCCTGATCTCTCTAAATCTGGTCTAGAAGTATATAATGGTTCTTTAGCCTTTTCTATATTCTCTATTCCTTTTCCATAATCTATCACCTTTACAGTAACTTCATTTTCTTCTAAAATTGCTTCAACTACTACCTTCTCATCTTCTTTTCCTTCATAGCCATGAATTATTGAATTTGTAACAGCTTCAGATACTGCTGTTTTTACGTCAGTTAATTCATCTAAAGTTGGATCAAGTTGTGATACAAAAGCTGCTATAGCAACTCTTGCAAACCCTTCATTTTGAGACTTGCTACAAAATTCAATTTTTACTTTATTATCCTCCATAAAAACCCCTCCATTAAATATACTTTAATGCTTCTCTCACATCGTTATAACAATTTATCACTTTAAATAAGCCCGATAGTTCAAATACTCTACTAACTCCTTTTTTCACATCAGTTATTGCAAGATTTCCTCCAATTTGCTTTAACTTTTTATATCTTCCAACTACAACCCCTATGCCTGAACTATCCATAAAGGTTACTCCAGAAAAATTGAGTATTACTTTTTTTATATTATCTCTTTCAATTCTATCATCAATTTTCACCCTAACTTCCTCTGCACTGTGATGATCTAATTCTCCAACTAAATTAATAATAAGTTTTTCATCTCTATTATCAAAACTTAGATACATATTATGTTACCCTATAGGTTACTTCCCTAGAGTAATTCACCTCCTCTTCTTAAGCTCTTTTCCCATATTTTAGCACATTTGTAAAGCCAAAGTCAATCTTTAGTAAAACTTTTTACATCTATTCCCATAAAACAAAAATATAATAAGCGAAGCTTGTTGAAAATTTTCAGAAACTTCGCTTAAATCTCTTATACATCCTTAATATTATTTTTATTTATACTAGGTTTATATTTTCTTATCTCCTTACAAATAATCTCATAAAAATAATCTATACTTTCATTATCTTCTAACATCATAAGCTCTATTGCATCATCTAAAGTATCCATAGTATAGATATGAAATTCACCCTTTTCTACTGCATCTTCCACTTCTTTTTCCAAAATAATATCATCTTTATTGCTTGAAGGAATTAAAACGCCTTTATTTTTTGTATTATTTAAAAGCTTACATGTCTTATAAAATCCTTCTATTTTTTCATTAACTCCTCCTATAGGTTGAACTTCACCAAATTGATTTATTGAACCTGTAACTGCAATATCTTGCCTTATTCCTTTTTTACTTAATGCAGACAACATACATAAAAGCTCTGATACTGATGCACTATCACCATCTATAGTTCCATAAGTCTGTTCAAAACTCAAATGAAAGTTAACAGGTAGCTTTTCATAAGGATTTATCAAATTACTTATTAAGCCAGAAAGAATATTTATAGATTTTTCATGTATATTTCCAGATAAATTACTTTCTTTCTGTATATCTATTATCTTTCCATCACCTATAGCAACTACGCAAGTTACTCGCATTGGTTTACCAAAACTATAATAACCTGAATTTAATACTGCTAAAGCATTAATTGTTCCTATTTTACGTCCTTCTACTGAAAGTAAGATTTTATTATCCTTATACATTGACATTATTTCATTCTCAATAAGCTCTTCTTCATAAGCTACCTTAATTATGTCCTCACCCATGATATTTCTTTCTGATACTTCGTTATTAGCTAATATTATTATCTTATCTATGTCATTATTATCTAAGCTTAACTTATTTTTATCACTAGCTATTCTAAATAAATATTTTATTATTTCCTTTATAGCATTATCATCAATATTAGTTAAAGAATATTTCTTACATCTTTCTAATACATAATTTTTTAAAGCTTTACCCTTAATTTCATCATAATCAATAAACTTTGAAAATTCTGCTCTTAGAGGGAATAACTTCTTAAAATCTTCATCAGCATCATATAAAATATCATAACTTTCATAATCGCCAATTATAATAATCTTGGCATTAACTGGTAGAGCTTCAGGTTTTATTCCATTTATAGATAGTAAATCCAAATAACTTTTACTAGTATTTATATTTACTTTACCTGTTATTAAAGACTTTTTCAAATAGTAATAACTATTAGGATTACTTACAAGCTGACTTAACCTTAATATTACACAACCTTCATTAGCTAATATCAAAGAACCTGGGGTAATTAAAGATAATTCACTTTTATAAGATCCATTATGACTTTCATATTCTACAGTTCCTATTAGATTTTCCACATTTGGATCTTCCTCATAAATAACTCTAGGAGTTTTATAGTTACTATTATCCACCAAAACTGCTATATCAAACTTATTTAAAATTTCATTTATAGCCTTTTCATCATCTTCTACGTTTATACTATAGCAATCAACCAAACTTTCTTCTATATTAAAAAATAATTCTTCTAAATATTCATAAGCATCATCATCATCGATAAAGTTTATAAGACAAGCTTCTTTTTCTGGTTCTAATTCTACATTTAAAAATTCTTTATATATTTCTTTAAGTTTTTTAAGTGAGGTAATTTCTATATTCTTAAGGTTTTCTAGTACAACCTCAGCTCTCTTTTTTAATTCTGCAGCCTTTTCAATTATACTACCTTTTTCCTTTTCTGGAAGTTCATCGTACTCCTTTTCAGTCATAGCTTCATTATCTTTTAATGGTATAAAAGCAAAACCTCCTGTAGTTGCTTTTACATCAAAGCCATCTTTTTTTGCTATCTCAACTAACTCACCTATATATCCACTTCTTTTAGTATGAATATCTTCAATTATGCTATCTTTTTCTGATTCTGAAGAAGTATTATAAAATTCCATAGCCACTTCAAAATAACTATTTTTTATATTTTCAACCTCTTCTTTTAATTCCTTACCTTTTCCATTACTTAAAAAAATAGCCTTAGGCTTCCTTGGATCATCAATAGTACCATAACAAATATCCTTTGGCTCTTTACTATCTTTATATAATCCTTTAATAAAAGTAACTAAATCATCTAGTTTCTCTTTAGAAAAGGAATCTATTAAATATAAATTATAACCATCTTCTTTAATCTTAATAGCTCTTTCTATTCTCTTATAGGCAGATTTTATTTTGGTAATATCTTTGAGTCTTAAATCACCGTCTCCCTCGCTTAAATTAATATTAAATACTACTTCACTTGGAGTTAACTCTTTTTTCATTCTTAATTATTACCCACTTTAAAAACTGCTTTTAACAGTCTTACTTAAGTAGTTCCCTCCTTATTTAATAATCTACTATATTAATATTCCTAAATGTACGATTTAGCTATAACTTTTTGAAAAAATACAAAAAAATATTCAAATTTTTTCAGAAACCACCTAAGTAAGCTTAGTTATTTAATTTTATCCATTAATTCCTGAACATCCTTATCTCCTCTTCCTGATAATGTTACTATTATATAATCATCTTTATCTACCTTTTTTGCATACTTTAAAGCATAAGCAATAGCATGTGAACTTTCTATAGCAGGTATTATTCCCTCTTGCCTTGATAATATTTTAAAAGCTTCTAAAGCTTCATCATCTGTACATGGTACATATTCAGCTCTATTAATATCTTTTAAATATGCATGCTCTGGCCCAACACCTGGGTAATCTAATCCAGCTGATATAGAATATGCTTCCTTAGCCTCTCCATTTTTATCTACAAGACATTTAGTTTTCATACCATGAATAACTGACACCTCACCTTTAGCCATAGATGCAGCTGTCATATTTGTATCTAATCCTTTTCCTGCTGCTTCTACTCCAATAAGCTTAACGCTATCTTCATCAATAAAATCTGCAAAACTACCTATAGCATTACTTCCTCCCCCAATACATGCAATAACTGCATTTGGAAGTTTACCTTCTGCCTCTAAACCTTGTCTTTTAGCTTCAACACTTATAATTTTTTGAAATTCCTTTACAATAGCTGGATATGGATGTGGTCCTACTGCTGATCCTAAAACATAAAAAGTATTTTTAGCATCCTTTATCCACTCTTCTAAAGCAAGATCTACAGCTTCCTTTAAAGTTTTAGTACCCTTAGTAGCTGCAACTACCTTTGCACCTAAAAGCTCCATTCTAAAAACATTTAAAGCTTGTCTCCTCATATCTTCTTCACCCATATAAACAATACATTCCATACCCATTAAAGCTGCTACTGTAGCTGTAGCTACACCATGTTGTCCTGCACCTGTTTCTGCTATTACCTTCTTTTTCCCCATTCTTTTAGCTAATAACATTTGTCCTAATACATTATTAATTTTATGAGCACCAGTATGATTTAAATCCTCTCTCTTTAAATAAATTTTACAGCCCCCTACATATTCACTTAATCTTTCGGCATAGTATAAAGGATTTTCTCTACCTACATATTGCTTTAAATAATAATTATATTCATTCACAAAAGAAGGATCATCCTTATACTTTAAAAAAGCTTCCTCTAATTCATTTAATACCTGTAATACTTCTTGTGGTACATATTGCCCACCATATTCTCCATAAAATTTTTCCATAATATTTTGCCCCCTAATTATTTAATAGAATATTTTGTACTAGTTTTGGCATAAAAAAAGAGCATATCACATCCCTTGGGACGATATACTCGTGGTGCCACCCATATTTAGAATTAATAAAATTATATTAATTCCCTCAATTTTATAAAACAAAATTTCTTTTGCATTATACCAAAATAACGCTTGGATACGGCTAAGCTAATCTTTATAACAAATTTCACATCGCATCTACTAAAGCCCATTCCCAATAAGTTCCAAGTACTGTGCATTTCACCAAACTCACAGCTCGCTTTGACTTTCCCTTAAAAGTACTATCTTTAGTCAAAGATTTTACCTTTTACAAATTTTCCTAATATAATTATATATTTGTTCTCCATTTTATGTCAATATTTTTTTAGCCATTCAAAAGGTTCTAAAAGAAAAATAATACCTATAAAAATACCATTTAATTATTTTTCTTTTTGGTTCTTTTGAGGCACTATAATTATTTTTAACGTATTTGCCATCTTACATAACTGAAAACTTGTAATATTCAGTATTCACTATCAAAAAAATTTATAAATTCCCTTACGTTAAAATAATGTTAATTGTTCAACCTTTGTTTCCTTAAAGGATGAAACTGTTACCCCAATAAGTCTTACTTCTTCTTTAAGCTCTTCTGCTAATAAAAGTTCTTTAACCACTTCATAAATTTCCGAAGCACTTGATATATATTCCTTTAAAGTTCTACTTCTAGTATGACTTTCAAAATCAGCAGTTTTATATTTTAATACCACAGTCCTTCCTGTAACATTCTTACTAATTAATATATCTGAAACTTCCTTAGAAAATTCCTTTAAATATTCTAATAATTCTTCTTTATCCATAGTATCTTCCCTAAGAGTTCTCTCCTTACCTACAGACTTTCGCTCTCTTGTAGATACTACTTCTCTATTATCTATTCCTCTAATTCTATCATATACTTCAAGGCCCATCTTGCCCATAGTCTCCCCAAAAAACTCTTTAGGCAATTGATATAAATCCTCTATTATAAAGATACCCATATTATTAAGTTTAGCTACAGACTTTTTTCCAAGGCCAAATACTTTAGAGATAGATAAAGGCATTAAAATATCTGGTATCATTTCTTTTGTTATTATCATTATTCCATTAGGCTTATTCCAATCTGAAGCAAGCTTTGCCAAAAATTTATTATATGATATTCCTATAGACAAAGTAAGACCAAGTTGTTTTCTAACTCTATCTTTAATATACCTAGCTGCCTCTTCTCCTGATCTAAACTCACTATCAGTTATATCTAAAAATGCCTCATCTATAGATAAAGGTTCTATTTTAGAAGTAACTTCTCTAAAAATTTCAAAAACCTTATTAGATATTTCTTTATACCTCCAATGTCTAACAGGTACAAATATCCCCATAGGACATTTACTCCTTGCTAAAAATACAGGCATAGCAGAATGAACTCCATATTTTCTAGCTTCATAAGAACAGGTACTAACTACTCCTCTTTCAGAAGTACCACCTACAATAACAGGTTTTCCCCTAAGACTTGGATTATCTTTTTGTTCTACAGCTGCAAAAAAAGCATCCATATCTACATGTAAAATAATTCTTTCCATAATTAATTTTTAAGCTAACCCCTCAGAAATTACTCCTTGATTTTTACTTACTAACAAAGAGTATACACCTTTTGATAATAGCTCCTTTAAATATCTCTCCTTTTTATGATTTCTACAACATTCAATTAGCATAATAGCTATAAATACCCTAAAGCTCTTATCCATGTAAAATTCGTATTCACCCTCTTCATCACATAAATATCTAATAACTTCATTAAGTTTTCTTATATATTCATCAGTATCTGCACTCACTTCACTTACACCTAATAAAGGTAAGAACTGATGACAAACTCTAAAATCTGTATTTTCAAAATCTACTAATAAATTATATATATTTTCATCTGCCACTTTATTATCGTTTAAAAGCAAAGTCATACTTAATGCTTGAACACTATTATTAGACAATATTCCCTTTCTATCATATCTTAAGTATTGCTTTTTCATAAAGCTTAAAATTTCTTCATCTGAAATATTATTAATAGCTAAAAGTGCACATTCTAAATAATCTTCATGATTAGTAACATTGTTATAATTATTTCTTATAATATCATAAATTTCCCTCATCCTAACCATATACTTAAATCTTTCTTCATCTTTAACATATTTAACTAAAGAATAACTTGCTAGTACTAAATACTGACTATCTCTAAAGCCAAATTCTCTAAGCTCTCCATAAGTTACAAATAACTTTTTAATTATATTATCCATATTTCCTTCAAAAGCTAATAAAAAAGATAATATATAAAGAATATCACCTCTAAAAACAGATATTCTTGAAGTTTCTTTTTTAATAACACTTCTAATTTCTTTAACTTTCTTTATTGGAATTTCTTCATTTCTACATCCATAAGTTAAAGCAGCAAAATGATTTATATAATCACCATCAAATCTTAATTCTTCCTTTGCCAATCTATAATTATCTACTGTTCTATCACAAACATTAATTAATTTATCTTTCATTTTAATTCCTCTTTTCATAAAATAGAATTACTATGTTTTTATTTTACCATATAATAAAGTAATAAAAAAAGTGGCTTCGCCATGCTTCTATTAACTAAATTACATCTTAATTTTATAAAAGCACTTTTATTATATTTAGTTTTAACTGAAGTCACTTTTTTTCAGCCATGCAAAAGGTTCTAAAAGAAAAATAATTCATTATAAAAATTCCATTTATTTATTTTTCTTTTTGGTTCTTTTGCGGCACTATAATTACTTTTTAACGTATTTGACAACTCACATATCAGGAAGTTAGTAATAATCAGTGCTTCCTCTCAAAAAAGGTTTTAAATTTCGTATACGTTAAAAACTTATTTAATTCTTAATTTCTATTTTTATTGTAAACCTTTTTCTTGTCAGTAATATGTCATCTTTATTAAGAATTAATTTGAATAAAAGAAAAAGACTTAGATATTTCTTCCTAAATCTCTTTTAATAAATTTTTATTTTTAGAATCATTTCAAAGATGATATTGCAGGAACTTAAATTCAAAATCTATACTTTGAGAACTTTTATTTACTGTAGAAAAGTAAAAATTCTGTCTAGAAACATCAACACCCTCTGACATATTAATATCTTTAGTATCATGAAGTAAATCTACAGTTGAGGTGTTTTTTAATTCAAACAATGAATTTTTATCAAAATTAACAGTATTCCATGAATAAGTTACTGTTGAATTTATTGGTTTAGTATATTGTTGATTTTTTAAGATATTATCAAATTTACTATATTCACTTGAATGTATATCAATATTAGAAACAGTATTAGAACTGCATCCAATTAATGTACTTAAGGTAATTAATAATACAAATTTAACTAAAATATTTTATATCAATATTTATTGTAGGATTAATTATCAAAATACATCTTACGTCATACTTCTATAACTTTATGAATATTCTTTTACATAAAATATTCTTATGATGCATATATTTTTTTACATACTCCAATAGCACTTAATTTTCTAATCCTTTTTCTAAATATTTAACAATAAATAACTAGAAATAAAAAATAAATAATATCTACAAAACCCTTGTATTATCACATTTCTTAATATATAATCATATAGAAAAATAAAATAGATACAGTTCGCAAGCCAACTGTAACGCTTATTTAAGAATAAGATTATATAAGGGTTTAGACATAGCTAGTTATATTTTTCTAATCTATGTTCTAATCTTTTTTAGGTATAAAACAAGGTGTTCGTTTTGAACACCTTTTAATGTTTCCATAACTAACATAGCTATAAAATTTTTATTCACAATTTATTTATGCCACTATTAGGTTGTTACCCATATAAATGGGTGTTAAATTTACTGTCACTATAAAACATATGCAATCTTTTTAAAGCATTGGTATTACTTGCTTTTCAAAGATTACATAATTTCTATTTACACTATATTTCATTTACTGTCTTTTTATAAAACTTGGTCAGTGTTGACAAATCGTTGACATAATCATTAATGTAATTCCATACCTTCATTATCTATATTTATAATTGCTTTAAATAACTTAAATGTTAAATTTTCTGACAACCTATATATTATGAAATTAAGTACAATTACATACAGTAACATATACTTAATTGATTCAAATATTGTACCTAATATCATATATGTTATTGAAATGCACATAACTATGAGGAAACCATATCGAAAAAAACCACCACCTGAACAAATTCTCCAATAAGTTTCTCTTGAAATTGAATTTATATTAAACTTCTCATTAAATGGTACTCTAAATTTAAATTTAATTACATTACCTATTTTTTTAACTTTAGTTTCCACCTCTATTTCAGTATTCCAAAAAATATCTCTATCAGTAATTTCAGATGTTGATATACAATCATCAGTAATTTTTACATTTTTACTTCCATAAGACTTCCTTTTATGTGAAATACTAGAGCCATTAATAGATATCTTTGTTTTACTCTTTGCTAATTTTCTTCCTTTTTTATCACTTAATTTATACATTATTTTTATACCATCATTTTTAAGTATTATCTTATACAACGAAATGTCATAATATTCACTATGTACATGCTCACATAAGTCAAATTCATTACAATCAAAAAACGCTATAGATACCAATTTATTAGGTATACATAGTGTTATTGATTGTTTCATCATTGATTTATTAAACAATTTCTCATGAAATCTAAAAAATTCATTTTTAATTATTTTAATTATTTCATCTTGTGATACAGATGTTTTTTTTGCAATTTTTCTAATACGAATATATCCACCTATAATTGTAAAAATAATTAAAATTAAATTTATACTTATGAATTTAAAAAATACCTTCATAACTAATGCTCCCATATTATTAATTATACTTTTATAATTTACTTAAGATCCATGTAACAAAACTTTCAACAAACACTATTTTATAAATAAGATAATGAACTCCTATTACTACTATTAATGTGAAAATTATATATGCAATTAACAATGTGGTATCTCTCTTCTTTCTTTTTTCATATATAACAACATCATCATCCCCAAAATATATATTTATATACTTTTCTTTTTTTATATTAAAATCTTTATTAATATCTATATAATTAACAATATTAATCGGTATTTGTAATAATATATTAATGTCCAGTTGAAATATATATAGTATAGCTAAAATCTTTACTAACTTAATATCACCTTTTGCTATATAGCCTACTACACCTGCAATACTTATCCCCAATAAAGAAGTCATACCATTTATAAATACTTTTATCAATACACTTATCTTATCTTTAATTCCATCTATATCTTTTAATATCTCACTTGATATTTTTTCCTTTTTATCAAAATACTCTTTAATATTTCCTTTTGTAAATTCTTCCAAATTATCATTTAATGACTTTAATATCCTATCACTATTATTTACAATTACATTTAACTCATCACCCTGACATTTAGCCGCAACTATTGCACCTATAACATTTCTACATATATTTAACTTATCGCTAAATGATTTTCCATTGTATATCCATTTATATATTCTATTAAAATTTTTATAACTATCTATAGTACAACTATTAACACTAGAATACTTAATTTCTATTCTTTTATTACTATTAATCACACTTTTTACATTGCCATCAATACATCCAGTAAAATTACTTATAAACATAATAACTAATTCTACCTGTATTCTAAAAAGATTATTCATTACTTGTTGACTACATCTAAAATTATTGTTAAAATCAAAAAACAAATCATTTGGTACTAATCTTTTGGTGCTATCAGTCCAATTACATACAGTATTTCTCAACTGAATTTCTTCTTCTCTATTTTTATATACCACAGAATTATTGAAATCATTTATTATTGCTTGCAAATTAACATTATTAAATCCTAAAAATAAAATTGAATTATTAAATAAATATATATCTGAATCAATAATTAAAATTATATTTTTTTCTGTTTTAAAAATATTCTTTTCTAATTCACTATAATTTAACTGACCCAAATTTAATTTAGATATTAGTTCATCTTCATCTAAACACATTATTGTACTCATATTATTATTATTAACAATGTGCTTACATAACTTGTTCTTATCTACTATCAATTTGTATTGATATTTATCTATTATATTATTTAGTACCTCATCCCTATATTCATCTTTATCATCTATATAATCAAAAATATCTATTTCATTATTTTCTTCGATACATATATATAAACTTACTACATTTAAAAAACTATTATTTAAATACTCTATCTCTTCAAATATATTTTTTATATCTTCATAATTTAATAAGCTTTTTAATCCATTAAAATAATTAAATTGGATTGTTATACTTTTCTCTGAAATAATATTTCTCTTATGTTTTTTTATTTCACTTATAATTTTGTATAACATATCCATATAATATATCCTCCTATAATTATATTTTATTTTTATTTATTCTTACATCTCTTATTATTATATCTGATAATCCATTACTTTTTTCTTCTATTTCAATATCATTACTATTAAATAATGATGCTTTTGCTCTCAATGATATTCCATTTTCAGTTACTAAAGTTCTATTTTTCAAATGTCTTTCAACCTCTGATTTACTTATATCAAATTCACAATCTATATTTTTATATGCTATCTTTTTTTTAAATTCATCTCTTAAACTACTTTCATTAAATAAATTTGTTAACACTTCATCTAATCTAAACTGCTCATTATGTTCTAATATATTTGTAAATTCATATGTCTTTACTAGCATTTTCTTAGAACTATCCTTATACACATCATTAATATATGAATTAATTTCTTTAATCATATTTCTTGTATTGATTTTTTCATCATTAACTAATTCACAATTTAAAAAACCAACTCTATAATAATCACTTATTTCTCCTCCATTTTGAGTATCTACTACTAATACTTCAGCATTTTTATCTGTAATTATGTCTTGATTTATTACTGTACATTTTCTTAACTTCTGAAGCTTACTAAATCCATTTCCGTTTATTTTCACTACTATTTTTACTTTACCATTCTCCTCAACCTTTTCAGTATAAAAATTTTCACTAAAATCTAATTTCATTATTGCTATAAATAATTTATCACATTGCTTATATTTACATATTAGTAAATTAGCAGACGATGCATTTGTACTACTCATAGCTTTAAATAAAGCATCTGCAATTTTTTTTGATTCTGAAATAAATACATTATCATCACTTAATATATTTATACAGTATTCCTCTACTTCATTATTTCCTCCTGAAAATTTTGCAAATACTCTTGAATTATGTATAAAGGCTTGTCTTATATAGTTTATAATTAATACATTTAATCTTTCATCTATTTCAACATCATAATCACTTAATATTTGAATCTTGTTTTCTTGATCTAATACATGAACTATCGCTCTTATTATGTCTATATTTCCTTCCATATCCATTTACATACCTCCATATACTCTATAACAGAGTTAAAATTAAATATATTTATTCAATTTTAACTCTTTTGGTACTATTTGTCTATATTTGATTGTAATATGTTGAAGAGTGATGAATTCACTAAGAATTCTTTAATTATAAATATCATATTTATATATAAGCGTAATTATTTAATAATATTACATATTATTAAAAGCAAAATATATTCTATAACTATTCACCTTATCTACTAAAATCTTTATCTATATAAAATTCTCCTTTAACAATAATATAAATACTTAGTTATATGCATATTTATATTTGTAATATATATTTCCACGTAACATTTCCTACAATTCCATCATTAATTAATCCACTATTCACTTGTAGTTTTTTCACTGCCTCCAATGTCCCACTTCCAAAAACTCCATCAACTCCATTAGTATCATATCCCAATTCAACTAATCTTTCTTGAAGCAACCTAGTAATCTCTCCTCTTGCTCCATACCTCAACACTGGACATCCTGCCAAAGTATTAGGCCCAGGAATCCCATCCACAACTTGATTAGAAAATCCCTGTCTATTACACTCTTCCTGCAATCTTCTTACCCAGTCACTGCTTACTCCTGAATTACTTTGCTGAACTGTAACATTGACTGTATTATTACTTGTTTCCCCAACTAATCCTTTAACAATTGAATTAGCTATATCTTCAGCATTATATATTGCCATATCATCATTTGAATCTATAAAACAGCATTCAATAAGCATAGCAGGAATCTTGGTATGATTTATCACATAAAAGTTAGCATTCTTTATTCCCCTGTTTCTATAACCCAAACTACATATATTATTTAATACATTTCTTGCTGCACTTAGTTCTTTTCCCTGATATGTATAAACTTCAGTACCATGTCCACCTCCTGCATTTAGGTGAATTGATACATAAAGATCTCCTCCATTTGCATTAGCTTTATTAACTCTTGCTGACAAACTTTCACTTAAAGTTGAAGCACTATCAACACTACATACACAAACACTATGACCTAAAGCTTCTAACTTTGCTTTTACTTTATATCCTATTTCTCTTGTACAATCCTGTTCTTTTCTTCCACATCCTTCTGCTCCTGTATCTGCTCCTCTTAATGTATGTCCCATATCTAAATTAATTTTCATCTTAAAACCTCTTTCCTAAATTATTTAAAAAGACAATAGCTTATTTATAAATTTGCTATTGTCTCAAAGTATTTTTATTTACTTGTTTTTTTGTTTTCTTCATTACTCTTAAGTTGCACTAAAGCTTCCTTTATCTTATCAGGAATTGGTACTCCAAGCTCTGCACAATTTTCTAAAAGACTTATTCCTTCATTAGCAATATAAAAATAACATACAAGAGTTCTAAACACCCATGTTCCAGTATTTAAAAGCCTGTCTAAAAGTACTGCTACAATAAGTACAATAAATATTAAAGACTTTCTTGCTATTCCTTTAGATGCAATATGTGAACTAAGAGTTTTGTTATTCCATCCTTTTATTAGCCCTGTTATATAATCCAAAATCATAAATGAAATTAGAACTATTAAAGCCATATCCCAAGCTCCAAATAACCATGTAAAAACTGTTCCAAGTATTGCTATACTTCCTTTTAATTGATCCATACTATTCCTCCTAAAATTAAATATAAAAAATAAAGAAGCTTTTACACTCCTCTAATCTTATCTATTCTTTCTTTTAAAATATTATTTTCTTCCTTAAGCTCTTGAATTGCTTTAGATAAAACTGGAATAATCATTTCAGGCTTTATCTGATATAAATAATCTCCATTTAACTGTTTTATCTTAAGCACATAATCAGGATTTATCTTTTCAAGTTCTTGTGCTATATATCCTATATCCTGATGTTTGCCACCCTCTCTCCAGTTAAACTGTCTATGCTTAAATTTACTTATCTCTTCAAGTCCACTTTTCTCAGTATCTTTAATATTAAACTTAAGTCTTGCATCTGATGCCCAAGTTGTTATTCCTCTTAAAAATTGATTAGATGTTCTATTAACAACAACTCTTATATAATTTGTCCCTCCCGAACCATCGCTACTTATCCATTCCATAGCCTTAATATGAGTTGATTCTATTAAATTTCCTGAATTAGTTATGCTATAACCATGCATATTAAAATTAGCATAACCATTTAAACCTTCTGTATCAAAGCTTCCTGCTCTATGATAAGCAAATACTGTATTATAAGTATTGGAGCTTGCTGATTGTCTTATAGCAAAAGATATATATTTTCCTGCCATATCAAGATCCATAGTCAAACCTTTAATTGAAGTATTACCTGCATATTGATTACTTCCAAGTCCTCCAATATAACTTCCACTTTCATTATAAAGATTAAGTTTTTTATTAGTTATTGAAGCTCTTAAAACATTGTTGCTATCATAATTATAAAAATTACCTCTGGCACTTGCATTACCATAGGTATCAACATAAAATACTTTTATATTTTTACTGTTATAGACATTTAAAGCTCCATTATAGATACTAAAATTATTCTTTTCTAATTTCCAAGCTGTTGTACTTATTGGACTTCCCCCTGTTATTCCTGAAGTAACTTTTGCTATTATACTTGTTGGAGTTATTGATTGCTCTGCTGAAGACATCCTTGTAGTTAGTGAACTAACATTTTTATTAATAGCTGTAGTTGTAGTTTCTACACTACTTACTCTTGCTGATATTTTATTTTTCTCAACATTCAGGTTAGATAAACTTGTATTAATATAAGTAGAGCTTTCCTGCCAATCATTTCTGTACTTGCCTTTAACTATACTTACTGCTGTAAATTGATAAGTTCCATAACTTAAAATACCATTTTGCCAACTTCCTAAATACAAAGATACTGGCTTTGTGACTTCAGTTTCAAAAGTTAATTCAAGCCATTGCCATCCTAAATATGAAGACTTAACCTCATAATTTTTATATTTTCCTTCATGATTTTGCACCTTAATTACTAAAGAAGCTACTCCCTCCTGAACAAAACAATAAGTACTTGCAGTATAAGTTGAATTAGAAGGTAGTGCTTCAGTTGTTTGCATTATGTTTTGATTATTACCATTGGTTACAATCCTAAAAGCTTTCTTATAACCACTTGTACTATCAATAATACTTTTAGTTGAATTCTTTTCTAAAGCTTCATTCCAGTTATCATAACCATTTAAGAAACAACCATTTTTAATATAGTTAGGTGAATTAAGATTAATTTCTTTAATTGAATTTATTACATCACTACTACTTACCTTTAACTTTATAGAATTATTAAGCTGCTTTATACTTGTATCATGATTAGAAACTTTACTATTTAATGAACTTAAAGAACTATTAACTGATGATACTGTGGAGTTTATTCCATTTACTGTAGCCTTTAGTGATACATAATCATCTTTTAAATTAACTGTATTACCATTACTTGAAATTGTAGTATTCTTTATTAAACTTTCTATCTTACCCTGATGCACTTTTATTTCTGTTTGAAGTGCTGTTGTACTTTCTTTTATACTAGATACATTACTTGTAACTTTCTTAAATGCTACATCTAAGGTTTGACCATCTTCGTTAAGAAAGACTTTTGTTGACTTTATTGTACTTGAACTATTAGAATTTATTGATGTTATAAGACTATCTATGTTAATCTTATTCCCACTAATTTCATTACTATTTATCATACGATCCTTAATAATTCCATTGGCCAATGCTTTTTCTTTTACTCCTGTAGAATCTATTAAAGTACCTTGTCCAGTTTCATCAAAAACACCAAAGGTAAATTTATTATTAGCATCTCTTCCTGCTATCATTCTAACTTTACCTTTTTCATCCCTCCATTGTTGAGTTTCACCAACAATCTCTATACCACCAGTACTTGATTTAATTTGAAATTTATTAGTTGAAATAATTCCTGCTTTAATCTTTCCTACATCTAAACTTTCAATCATAGCACTTTTTATAATGCCTTCATCAATAACAACATTTTTCCCTGTAAGATGAATAGTTTGTGTCATATCTGCTGTTATGTTTCCTGCAAGTAAATTATTTATTAATGCTGTGCTGCTTTCTAAAACTCCAATCTTTGCATTAGATGCATTTAAGTCTGTTATATCAGCTTTTGTTGCTGCTAACTTATTTACATCTGCCTTAAATACCTTTAAATCATTAATTGTTGCTGAGGTTGCTTCTAATGTTCCTACCCTTGCACTAACTGCATTTAAACTATTAATGTCTGCTTTATCAATAACTATATGCTTTACTACATCTTTAATAGCACTTTCTGATATTGTCCCATCATCACTTGTTATATTATCTACTGTTTCATATACTTCTTTTGCTTCTTTCTGAATATCTTCAAAGGATGCCATAGTATTTGATAATTCACATTCATTTCTTTCTGGTTCATCTGGATATTCTATGATCTTTACAATTCTTTGCTTATCTCTAAATCTATCTTTCTTAGAAATTAGAGTTATAATATCACCTAAGTTAAAATCTAAAATACTATATTCTTTTTTATTTATTTTTGCTAAATCTTGAATATCACATCTATAAGATTTTTTAGGTTTAGATAGATCCTCTAACTTTGCTGCTGCATCTTCTTTTAGATCTTCTAAAATAGTGTATCTTTCATCTTTCCAGTAAAAAGTTTTTATCTTATTAGAATACTGATAATTTTCTAAATATCCTTTTCCATCAAGCTTTAAACCATCTTTTCCTTCTGCTCTTATCCTAGTGTAATATTCATTAGTATCATTGTTATAATCTAAACTTATAAGATTAAGAGAGTCCATAAAATAAACTCCCTTATCTTGTCCTATCTTCTCATAAACTTTAATTACTTTATTTAAACTATCAAAGATTAGTTCAACTCTATAGATATTTTTTATCTCTTGGATAATATCCCATGAGGAACAGGAGGTTTTTCTTACAGTTCTTTTCTTTGTAAGCTTATCTATTAAATTTACTGTCCATCCTGTTCCTGCACAAGCTAAGCTTAAAGAATCCTTTATAGTTTGCTCTGTTGTATCAAATCTATCCCACTCTTTACCTTCTAAAGCTTCAACATTCATTTTGCATAATACAGAAATATAATCTTCATCATGATTAGAAATTTCTTTTATTACAAATTCATCTGTTTTATTTTGAATATATCCTTCAAGTTCAATATTTTGTGCTGCTACTTTAGGGTATAAAAAAGAAAGTGTTTTATCGCAGCTCTCTAATACACTTTCTATCTTGTAATCCTCATATCTAATTAACCCCTCTATTTTTTTATGATTTTTATCGTAAAGTTGTAACAATGTTGCCCTCCTTTCACACATATTCTAAAAAACATATATTTTCTTATTCTTCAAGCATATATTCAATTGCTAAAAGTTCTTGTGCTGATACTCTAACATCTAAATCACTTAATTTTATTTTTTCAATTTCTATATTGTTTTCTATTTCTAACAGCTCTGCATAGGATCTATTCCATTCCGACAAATTTCCTTTAGCTATTTCTGCTACTCCATTATCATCAAGCTTCAAATTTCCTTTATCATCTTTAGTCCCATATTTACTTACTAGCTTTCTTTTCTCTTCAATAAATATATTGCTTATTTCATCTATTGTTTTTATGTTCTTTGCTATTTTAAAGCTTGTCTTAACATTTAGTTCTTTGGTAGATAAATTCTTTAATGCTTCTATACTGTTTACTATTTCTTTATTAGTTAGCTTCAATATTTAATTCCTCCTTTGGTTCTTCTGTACCTTGTTCAAAAATTCTATCTTGAATTTCATATACATTGTCAGTGAATTTACTTATATCACTTCTACATTCTTTTCTGTTTTCTTTGTATAATTCTTCATTTAAAACATTAGTTACTACTGTTGGTGTGCCACTTGAATCTGTTGTTACTGTGGCTGTCATGTAAACTACTGTTTCTTCTTTTATTTTACTTTCTCCTATTAGGTTTATGCTTTCTTTTATGTTTAACATTTAGTTCATCTCCTTAATTTTTTGAACAAAAAAAGTAGTATAACTTGTACTACTTTCTTTATCTTTTATATTTATCTAATACTTAATATTTTATTTGCATCCAAACTGAATCAACTTCTCTTTAAATAACTTAGTAAAATCAAAAAATTTATCTGGATAATCATCTTTAAGATCTGGATCTGTTCTTACAAACTCCTCCACCCTTTCAATAAAACCTAAATAATCATTATTGTTTCCAACTTCCTTACTATCGCAAATAAAATTAGGAATTTTAATCCCCTTAGTTTCCATATAATCACAGATTGTAAAAAATTCACATCTTATATCATCATAATCATATCCGCCCCAACTTGTTTTTCCTATTTCTTTACTAGTAGCTTCTAAAGCATCACATGCTTTCTTTGTATTTATTAAAAGACTATTCTTTTGATTTATTTCAATACTGTCTTCTTTATTAAATACTTCTTTTTCTGCAGAAATACTGTTATTAATTTCTCCTAAACGCCCTTTATTTATGTGATAATTACTCATCTTCATCGAATTGATATATGTTTGAATATTATTCATAAGAACCCCTCCCTTTTATATTTATCGATAAGTAAATTTAAAACTTTAATTCAATATTTATAACCAAAAACTATTATTTTACATTTATTTTATTTTTTGTTATAATTCTTCTATACAAAATTAAAGGAGTGATATAAATGAAGAAAATTTCAAAAAAACTTTCATTAATTCTTACACTATCAATACTTATTACTACTGCGTTATTATTTAATACTAATTCTATTCAAGCATCTGCTTCAACAAACGGATTAACTATTACTCAAGTTGGTGATACAAGAGACTATGGATATAATACCTATAAAGCAATAAATCCTCAACAAGTAAAAGGTATAGGAAAAACATATACAGTTAATAGTAAAGTTGCACACTTACAATATAAAATACCATCAAACTATCACACTGGTGCTAAATTATGGGTTAACGGTTCTTGTGTAAGTACTAATCCAAGATGTATCGGTTTTAAGAATTTAGGCGATTACTGTTATGTTACTTTACTTGTTACTAATCTATACCCTAACATGATTAATACTGTTGAAGTAAAAGATGGTGGTGTTGGTTGTCCAATAGCATCTGATTCTATTAATATTAGAATTGCTAATTAATTAGGCATGTAAAAGCTCTTAACTTTTAATATTGTATAAGTTAAGAGCTTTTATTAATACCTTATAATTTATTCAAACAAATTTCAATCTATATCTCACTTTTATACTACATATATTTCGAGTAGCTATTAAATCATTTTTCATTAAATTTAACTTTGGAAATTCCCACATCTCAACATCCCCAAACTTATTAACACCATTAACAGTAACCTTTCCCTTTATGCCATCAATAACAACTGTATTTCCCTTAACCAAATTCCTCACCACAATAGGATCATCACCAAATCCCTTTAAAGTAATCTCACTTAAATCTGCCTTAGGTGTAATCTCAACAATACAAGGTGTTTCCATATTACCATTAACAAAAATAGTTTTCTCAGTAACTCCATCCATAACTTCAACTACTTCTTCCCCATATTCATATCCATCAAGTTCAAGATTTAAATAAAGCCACTCATCAAACTCAGTATCCTCAATAGAAGAATTAGTTAAATAAACATGAAAGTAATGCTCCAAATTATTAAACTTAATATCAGCTTCCTCAATAAAATTAGCCATAAAATCAGAAATATTTTTATACGCTGTATTTCTGTCTATGGCTTCAAATAATATTTTTATAGTTATCTTTTTAAATCCTACTTCACTTGATAGCTGAGTATAAATATTGCCTATCTTACTCTTCTTAATCTCAATCTCTGCAGGTTGAATTAATTTACTACTAACACTTGCTCCATACTTTTTTATATCAATATCATTTACTATCATCTTATCCTCCTTCTAGTTGCTGCAAGCTTACCACCAATTCTATCTGCTAAAGCATTTTCATTAAAATAAACATTACTCTTAAGTGTTACATTACTCATAGCATTTGCTACTGCTGCAGCTGTTGCTTCTGCTATCATTTGAGCTATGGAGTTCATATTAAAATCATTAGAATATGAACTATTATAATTATTAGTTGTATTATTAATTAGCTGCTTACTTAAAGTACTATTTTGACTAAAGAATCCTCCATTAACTTGTTTTGATAAAAGCTTTTTAGTCTCTGGAGCTGTTATTACTTTTTCTCCACCTTTGAAATTATAAAGTTGTGGCCCCGAATCTCCTGTTAAAATAGCCCTTCTTCCATCTAAAATAAGCTCCTGTCCTTCTTCTGCTACGAAGGCAACTCCTGGTGGTGCATTATCTGTACCATTCGCAAATCCAAAGAAACTTTTAATTCCATCACCTATAGCTTCAAATAATGTTTTTATTGTAACTGTCTTAGATCCTGGAATATTTCTTATAGCATCTTGAACTTCATTAACATCTCTTATAGTTCCATCTGCATTACTTTGTATCTGTATTGGTGTACCATTTAAATTTAATATTCCTGACCTTGTACCATCTGTATTTTGTTTTACATTTTGAAGACTTCCTATTACCCTTCCATCTGCATCACATATTTGACCTGAAGCATTTATTGTATTATTGGCCATATCATTTAAGGCTGACTTAACTTGTGAATTAGTTACATTATGTTGATCTGCAATTCCTTTTACATCATTAGCAATATTATTTGTATATGCTCCAACATTGCCTGTGAAAGTATCATATATTCCTGTTATCTCTCCTGTTGTACTATCAACTGTTACTGCTATATTTTGAAGTGAATCATTTGTTGTATTGTACATGGTGTACCATCCACTTTCAGTAATTGAACTTAAATTATCATATTGAGATTTTAAGTTTTCTAGCATTTCTTGTTTATGGGCTTCTCCTCTTTGAAGCTCTTCTCCAGTATATTGATTTATCTTATTCATAAGTTCAGGGTATTTTGTGTTGCATATATCCATCTTACCTTCATATAACTTATTTTCATTTTCAAGCTCTTTATTATAAGCTTCCCTATATTGATTAAGTCTTGCTTCACATTCTTCTTTTGCCTGTCCTTCTAGGTTTGGAAGTTGTTCTTGTGCTATGCTTATGGCTTTTTCATATTTATCTTTTATAGCTTGAAGTGATTCAGTATGCGATTGTTTCTCAGTCTTTACTATTTCACTTAATCCTTCTGTGTTATAAGATACACATCTTTGATTAAAGTCCCTTACTGCATTTTCATATTCTTGTTGTGACATAGTTAAGTTCTTTAAAGATATATCCTGCCATGATTTTTGAATCTCAGTTATTTTATTTTGCTCTTCTTCTGTTATTGCTCTATGTTCTTCTGCTGCTTTATGATATATTTCTTGTATTTGCTCCTTACCTTTCTTAACTTCTTCTATTTGAGCATTAGCACCTTTATTAATAGAATCTAATAATTTCTTCTCTGCATCATCTATTGCTCCATCTCCAACAAACAAGTTATACATAGCTTGATATGCAGGATCTTTATGATTATTAATAGCTTCTATAATGTTATTACATAGTTCATTAGTTCTATTTGAGATATTATTAACTTCTTGTTCACTCTAGGTCAACGCTTGTTTTCTTTTTCTTGTATATGTTTTGTTTGTTGTCTGCATAGTTTGATGCTTCTGCATAATTGTATGTGTATTTAACTTCTTCTAAATCTTCTATTTTTTCTGGAGTTTCAAAAGTTATTACTCCGTTTTTTGTTATTTGTCTGGCTGCCATACAGTTTTTACAGCCTGTCTTCTTTCTGCTCATAAATTACCTTCTTTCTTATTTTTTTGTATTAAAAAAGAGAACTATTAAAGCTCTCTAAAATTTATTTATCAATACCTAATACTAGTTTTATAAAATCATATATAGCACATGAAACTAAATTCAAGACAATACTTGATACTATACCTATTATTAATGATAGTATTGGCTCTTTTTTAATGAAATCGCTAATTCTATAATAGACTGTTTTCTTTATTTTTTTTAATTCTTTTTCTAAATTTTTTATATACTCTTCATCACAATCATATTTGTAAATCTTACTTCTACATTCATTACAAATAATAGGTTTATTACATGAATATATAACATTTCTTTTATCTCCACACATATCAAAAATACAACCTCTTGTCTCATCGTGCACTAATTTCTCACCTGAAATTCTCAATTTATATCTTGTAATATATTTATACATTGTTAAAAGTATATAATTAAATATATCTATATTTTCTTTTTGTAAAATTTCATCTACTTCATAAAAAGAAATTATATATGTTTTATATTCGTCTAACCTTTTTCCAAAGTAATTATTTTCAATAATAGTATCAATAAATCCAATACACATATCATAGTCACTATTATTTTCTGCATTTAGTAACTCCTTTAATGTATGAAACCTATATCCCCACTCATAATCGCATTCAGGTAAATTTTTTCTATATATCTCAACCTCAAAAATACTACTTTTATAATTTTTTAGCTTTTCAAATACATCTTCATGCTGTTGTTTTCCTAATTGAACTAATTTTATTTTTATTTTTTTCATTACATGTCTCCCTCTAAAAAATTTGTAATTTTTTATAATATTACCCAACTAATTTTAGCACAAAAAATTTATACAAAGAATATTTAATGAAAAAACATATTATCTTTTAAATGCCTTAAACCCAATAGGAACATTATATAAATCTTTTTCTTTCCTTGGCTCTTGCACTCTACCTCCCTTTATTCCTGCTTTATGTAATATCTTAATTACTTTATCTTTTGTACTTTCTAAATTTTCAGCTGATACATAAAGATTAACTAAAATACTATACTCAGTTCCTTGCCTTGTATTATCAGCATAATAAGAAGGAAACTCAATATATGTATAAACAGCACATTCCCCTTCATAAGTACCTTTAAAAATATAAAAATTCTCTAAATTAATACTATCTAAAGCTTGGCCAATAATCTCATACATATATAAATCATCCTTTCTTTATATTTTTATCTATCTCTTCTTTAAGTTTCTCTTTTAATTCTTTTTTAACTTCTGTTTCAGCATTTTTAACTGCTATATCAAACCACATCTTATGAACATCTATAAAAGGACTACCCGAAAAATTAAGCCCATAATCTCTATATCCCCATTGATGATACCAAAGCTCTTTCCAATCATCCCACGGATCTAAATCATTACTTAATCCAACATCTATATAAATCCCTTTTCTATAACATCTAACATGGCATTGACCTACATATTCATACTTATCTGAGAACTTCTTTACTTCATCCTGTATACTTAAAGTCATATCTTCAGCAACTCTATGAACTACGGATTTAGTATCAATATTAGATAAGTTATCAAGTTTTTTAATAAGATTATTTATTCCTTTTATATCTAAACTCATCTTAACTTATCCTCTTTGTTACAATTTCTAAATACTTATTTAAATCTTGTATATCACTTAAATAAAAAATATCATAAGACCTATCTTTGTAAATGACTCTATATTTTTTACTATCCTCTGAATCTAAAGAAATTCCTCTTGGATATCTAATAATAAACCTTTTTGAATACTCTTCTTGAATACTATTAGTTGTTTGTACCTCTTTACCACTTACATTTATAATCTTAGCTTTTGCTTTTAAAATACTTTCCCATTTCTCTGTAGCAATTTTATTTATTTTTACTTGTTTAAGCTCTTGTATTTCTATTGGATGTTTAAATTCTCCTGGATCTATTGTGTACATAACATCACCTACAAATAATTCATACTATGCATATCTAAAATTGATTTATAAAGAGAATTTACATTTTTACTTTCAATACTAAACTCCCTATGGTCAAACATATCAGAACTTATTGCCAATAAAACAAGAGTTAAATCTTCGTTTGTCTCTACTTCCTCATCATTGAGTCCAGTATATGACTTCATATAAGACTTAATTCCTTCAAGTATTATTTTCATTTCATTCTTTGTTTTCTCATCATCATATGCATTACAGTATGATATTAAATCATAAATATTTACTTCACTAAACTTCATATTCTATACTGCTTTCTCTGCTACATTATAAATTCCTGCTACCTGCCCATCGTCTTTTGGCTTACCATCCATGTATAAGTCAGCTCCATATCCTATAAGACCTTTTCTTGTGTAAGCTGAATCAGTATAAACATATAAAGCTAATTGACTTTGTGTATTAGTGTGATAAGCTGCAGGTGTTGCTAAGACTATTAAACAATTTGTTCCTGCATCCTCTGGGGACTTTAAAGCATCTGTTAATACTACTGGTAAACCTAATAATACATATCCAGTTTCACTTGTTGGATCTGGTTGAATTAAACTTCTACCCATGCTATCTTTTAATAAATCTAATTCTAGGAAAGTATCTGAATTCATAAACCACTTGGCTTTTTTAACTACTGCTTGTTTTAATTTTGCCTTTGTCTTCTTTAAGGCATCAATGGTAAATATATTTCTTCCTTCTAAAGATATTTGATTCTTTTTCTTAATTCCTGAAATAACTCCTGTAGGCTTTTTCTTACCATCTCCATTAAATATTGCATCTTCAACTGCATCGATCATACTATTTGCAATATCATCTTTTATAAATCCTTGTAAGTCTAACTCTTCAACATTTACCATGCTTTTAGTAATTGCTGATTCTCTATAAAGTCTATTTTGACCTAATTCTATAAGTTCTAACTTTGGAATTGTAGCTGTAGGATCAGTTGCAGGATTTTCATCTACTCATTCAGCTTTTCCACTAGCTGTTTTCTTTGGAATCTTGTAATTTCCTTTTACTGTTGTTCCATTAAAAAATTTATATACATCACTTCTATCTTTAATTTCTTTAATAATTTCTTTTGATAGTTCTGTATTAATAACATAACCACCTTCTTCATTTGTTCCAGTATTCATAGCAGGTGTTGCTTCTCTTTCTTCTTTAAAAATACTTCTAAGTTCTTCGTTGTTTATTTGCTCTTGACTTCTTTCTTCTTTTTGCTTTTCTTTCTTAACTACTTTCTTATATGCTAATGATCTTGTTTCCTCCTCTTTTTCTATGGTTTTATCTCTGTATTCTATTCTTTTTAATTTTCTTAGTGTTTTTGACATTTGGTGTCCTCCTTTTAATTAATTTTGTGTAAAAGAAAAAGACTTAGAAAATTACTCTAAATCTTTTGCATATCATTAATTGACTTTATAATCTATTTATTTCATACACCATCTTTATTTTTTCTAGGTATTATATCTGTATATTCTACACTCTCTTCAGTTCTTGAATTATTCCATAATAACTCTTTCTCATTTTCACTATCAACTTTGCTAAAAACATCAAAAATATCATATTGTATCTCACGAACAGCTTTATCAGAGCATAAATATCTTGAGTAGGATACTAAAAAGGAATAATCAGTAGCTATTATTGCTTGCAAAGTCTTTCTAATAATCTCCATAGAATGCAGTATAATTTCATCAATATCTTTATTTAATATATGTTTAGATATATTAAAAGAAAGTTCTGAATCTATAATATCAGATCTATATCCTTCTTTAGACAAGTTCAAAGCAAGCTTTAAAAAGTCATCAACCATTTTGTTTTCAGTAATAAAATTATTAGATTCACATAAACCCTTTTCGTGAATCTCCACTAATTGTCTGCTTAGTATTATAAATAGTTTATCTATAAAATTACACATTTACCATCAACCTTTCTTTTTTGGAAATATCTGTTAAAATTTAAGATATACTTATATTATATAACACTTTATACAAAAAGGAGGATTTATATTGAAAAAAATAACACTCAAAATTATTTCTATTATATTTTCTATTTTAGTATTTACTTCAGTCGTATTTAGTACTAATGCCAATGCACAAGAACCCATTCAAAACACAACTACAACTTCTAATAGTATAATTAAGGATAGATTTTACTATAAAATACCCAACAATCCTGTAGAAAAAAATATTCTTACTAACTATATAACTGTAAATTGTGGTATATATGGTAGTACAGTGAAAGTAACTGTTCGTAATGTTGCTATAGACTCTCTTGATAGTATGGTTGTTAATATAAAAATCTATAGAAATGGTACACTCGATATTAATAGAACCTTCAGAGAATATGATATTCCACCTTTTTCAGCACCAACTTTTGAAGCTAGTTTACCTGGTTTAAGTCATGCTGATATTACAGTAACAACTACTGATGGTGGTGAATCTTACACTAAATATTATACTGTAAGAGCATAAACCCTAAAATTAAATATTATATTATTAATTAAAATAAAAAGTAAGTTATATAATAATAATTATTAAAAAAGAGTTCCATAAAAAGGTACTCTTTTTCACACTAAAACATTATATAAATTATATATATTTTTTAAAGGCTCTAATTCTAATCTATTTTCTAATCCTTTTTCTAAATATTTATCGATATTTAACAATAAATAACTAGAAATAAAAAATAAATAATGTCTAAAAAACCCTTGTATTATCACATTTCTTAATATATAATCATATAGAAAAATAAAATAGATACAGTTCGCAAGCCTCCTGTACTAAAACAAAACTAAGGCACCTTTTGAATATTCAAGTTATATTTCTATATAGCTTTTTTAAGGTCTGCCTTTTTAAGGTAGACCTTTTTTTACATTAAGAGAAAGGAGTAATTAAATGGACTTTCCGAGATACAGTAAAGTAACTAATAAAAATAAAAGAGAAATACTTCTTCTAAAAGCTTCTCCTTGTAAATGGGGAAGATGTAAATTTTGCGACTATATACTAGATAATAGCGAAAATGAAGAAGAAAATATAAAAACTAATGAAAAAGAACTTCAAAAAGTAACTGGAGAATTTGGAGTTTTGGAAGTTATAAACTCTGGTAGTATATTTGAACTTCCTAAAAAGAACCTAGATACCATAAAAAAAATAGTTCAAGAAAAGGATATTAAACTTTTAATATTTGAAGCTCATTGGATATACAGAAAAAGACTTCAAGAATTAAAAGACTTCTTTAATATTCCTGTAATATATAAACTTGGACTAGAAACTTTTGATGATAACTTTAGAAACAATGTTTTAAACAAAGGAATTATAATAAATCATCCTACTGATGTTTCTAAATACTATGATTCAATTTGCCTTATGGTAGGTATAAAGGGACAAACAAAGGAAAGTATAGATAAAGATATTGAATATTTATTAAAATATTTCAAAAAAGGTTGCATAAATATTTGGATTGAAAATTCAACTGGTTTTAAAAGAGACAATGAGCTTGTGAAGTGGTTCAAAGAAAAATATTATTACTTAGAATCTAATGAAAACATAGAAATTCTTTGGAATAATACTGACTTTGGCGTTGGAGGAGAAAATTAAATGAATACAAGCAAATTAATGAAAAGAGTAGGTATCGCTGGCCTAATAAAAATATCTTTAGTAGCAACTATATATATAGTAACAACAATAGTATTTTCAGAAATATCATTTGGACCTATACAAGCTAGACCATCTGAGCTTTTAAACTTTCTAGCTTTTATTGATCCACTATATATAATTGCTTTAACTTTAGGTTGTGCTATTTCAAACTTCTATTCTTTTGGACTTATAGATGTTTTAGTAGGAAGCATTGCTACTTTACTATCAACATACTTAATGTATAAGAGTAAAAACATGTTTATAGCATCTCTATGGCCTGTTATAAATTGTGTATTTGTAGCTGCTGAATTATATTTCTGCTTCTCTCAACCTTTCTGGTTTAATATGATTACTATAGCTTTAGGAGAATTTTTAATTATGACTATAATTGGTTATCCTCTATTTAAAGTTATATTTAAAAATAAAAAATTCATAGAAGCTGTAAGAATAGATTTAAATAATAAAACATATTTTGAAAAACTTCAATAATATTCTTTGTATTTCATTAAGCTACAAACTATGATATAATACACATTGTTAAGGTTTAACTTCCTTAACACTTATTTATTTTAGTTGAAGAAAAGGAGCAATACTATGAGTTTTAAAGATAAGTTTAATAAATATTTTCAAGATTCATATTTTGAAAAATATGGTGATAGAATAGCAAGTACTTCAGGTACAGTTGTGTCTATTAAGTTTACTGAAAAAAATTATATTTTATTTCATAGATTAATTGTGGATATGGTTATTAAGCCTGAAATAGGAAAAGCTATAGTTAAAGCAAGATACAAAAAAAATAGATGGTTTAAAAAAGTTGACTTTATTCCTGTTAACGTTGGTCATAAAGTCATGATAATGGGCCTTAAAGGTATTAAAGGCAAAAAAGACTCAGAAGTTATAGCTATCCAAAACGTACTTAACCTAACTACTAAAAGAGATTTAGTTCCAGTAGATCATTCACAAATAAAGAAATCTCGTCAACAAGCAGGAAGAATGAGATATTAATTTTTAACTTAAAAGAGGCTACCTATCAATATTTTGTTAGGCAGCCTTTTCTAATAATCATACATACAATGCTTTATTATTTAGTTTTTATAAATAAATATAAACTATTAATCATAGCTATAATTCCAGAGAAAAACAAAACTATACACCATTGTCCAAAAGCTAAAGACACAGTATGGAATATTCCTCTTAAAAATGGAACATACACTATGCTACATAACATTATTATAGATATACTAACTGCTCCAACTAAATAAATATTAGTAAATAACTTTATTTCAAATATAGAGTGTCTTTCTGATCTGCATTCAAATACATGAAATAATTGACTCATTACAAGAGTAGCTAAAGCAATAGTTCTACAAGTAGCTAAATCCATTCCATAATATCTACCAACCATAAACGAAAGCAACGTACAAATACCAATTAAAGAACCTCTAACTAATATCTTTTCTGTTAATCCTCTAGAGAATATACCTTCCTTTTTGTCTCTAGGTGTTTGTCTCATTATATCATTATCTGGAGGATCTACCCCTAAAGCTATAGCTGGTAATCCATCAGTAGCTAAATTAACAAATAATATCTGTATAGGTGTAAGTGGATTAGGTAATGTAAACAAAGAAGCTAAAAACATAGTTAATACTTCACCTAAGTTACATGATAATAAATATCTTATAAATTTTCTTATATTATCGTAAATTACTCTTCCCTCTTCTACTGCTGATACTATAGTAGCAAAATTATCATCCATTAATATCATAGAAGAAGCTTCCTTAGTAACATCTGTACCAGAAAGCCCCATAGAAATACCTATATCAGCTTCCTTTATAGCTGGTGCATCATTTACCCCATCACCAGTCATAGCAACTACATTATTAGTACTCTTAAAGGCTCTAACAATCCTTAATTTATGATCTGGAGATACTCTAGCAAATACTCTGGTCTTTTTCAGTTTCTTCTTAAGCTCTCTATCATCTAATCTTTCTAATTCTTCTCCTGTCAAAACCTGATCATCACTATTACATATACTTAAAGATTTAGCTATAGCTAAGGCAGTATTTTTATGATCTCCTGTTATCATTACAGGTTTTATTCCAGCAAGCTTACACTTAAGTACAGCATCTCTCGCCTCTATTCTTGGTGGATCAATACTTCCTGCAACTCCTATAAATATAAGACCTTCTTCTAACTTATCACTTTTAACAAGTCCCTCTTCCTTGTAAGCTGCTGCAATACACCTTAAAGCTCTAGAAGACATAGATTCAATAAAATTAGCAACTCTCTTTTTCTTTTGAAGAGTTAAAGGTTTTACCTTATTATTCTCTAGTATATATGAACATCTTTCAATTAACCTTTCAGGAGCACCCTTTACATAGCAAATTTCCTTATTTCCTTCTCTCATTATTACAGACATCATTTTTCTAGTTGAATCAAAAGGAATATCAAATATTCTCTTAGCCTTACCTACATAATTAGAAAGTTCATTAACATTATTAAAAAATAACTTTATTAAAGCTGTTTCTGTAGGGTCTCCACGCAAAGCCCTATCTATGTTATTCTCATTAAAATCATAATTACAATCATTACAATATACAAAAGCCTTTCTTAAAATGTCATCATCTTCTAACTTAGTATTATCTAATTCATATATCCTACCATTTAGATATACTTCTTTAACAGTCATTTTATTTTGAGTTAGCGTTCCAGTTTTATCAGAACATATAACAGTAGTACATCCTAATGTCTCTACAGCTGGCAACTTTCTTATTAAAGCATTTCTCTTAAGCATTCTAGAAACACCTAAAGCTAATGCAACAGTTACTATAGCTGCAAGACCTTCTGGAATAGCTGCAACTGCTAAACTAACTCCTAATAAAAACATTTCAGTAATATTATTTCCTCTTATAATACCTAAAATAGTAACTAATGCACAAATTACTAAGCACATAATAACTAATACTTTACCTAAGGATTCTAATCTCTCTTTTAAAGGAGACTTTTCATCTTTAATATTATCCAAAAGATTAGCTATTTTTCCCATCTCAGTACTCATTCCAATACCAGTTACTTTAAACAAACCTTTTCCCTTTAGTACTGTAGTTCCCATATAAACATTATTCTTTTTATCAGAAGAATCTTTACTTACACCAACTGATTCACCAGTTAATAAAGATTCATCAACCATAATACCAGAACACTCTAAAAGACTTCCATCTGCTGGCACTCTATCTCCTGCTTCTAATACTACAACATCACCCATAGTTAAATACAAAGAATTTAACACTTTAATTCTTCCATCTCTAAAAACTTTACATGTAGGAGCTGCTAAATTCTTTAAAGCCTCTAAAGACTTTTCTGTTCTATATTCTTGTACAAATCCTAATATAGCATTTACTATAACTATAATTATTATAGTTATTGCATCTGCTGTATCTCCCATTACACCTGAAACAATTGTTGCCATAAGCAATACCCAAACCATAAAATCATTAAATTGAGATAAAAATATAATAATAGGCGAAATCTTCTTCTTATGTTGTAATTCATTTAATCCAAAGTTTTTAATTCGCTTTTCAGCTTCTCTAGTAGATAATCCTGGAGCTACTTTTTGTTCCTGTATCACCCTTTTTCCTCCTTATATAAAACTCTATAATTATATATATTTATCATAAAGTAACTTAGAACATAATCTTTAAATGTTAATTAAGATATAATCATCAAGAAAAATTTTCTATAACATCAAAACTTCAATTTACCATATTATGATTTGTTACCTTAAAATATGCCTTTCCTTTTCTCCAATATCCTATGAATTACTTCTCATTTCTTTACTTTTTGACTATTTAGTCTTAAAATATAATATGTAAATTTATATTAGTATCTAAAGGAGGAACTATTTTGAAGAACGTTATATACGTAACTGGACATAAAAATCCAGATTCAGATTCAATATGTGCTGCTTATGGTTATGCAGAACTAAAAAACAAAACTAGCGAAATCCCTGTTGTTCCAGTTAGACTTGGAAATGTAAACAGAGAAACTCAATATATCTTAGATAGATTTGACGTAAAAGCACCTGAATACTTAGAAACTGTAAAGTTAAAGGTTGAAGATTTAGAAATAGATAAAATAGCTGCTATTTCACCTGATATATCTTTAAAGATGGCTTGGAATATAATGAGAGATAAAAATGTTAAATCTCTTCCTGTTGCAGATAAAAATGATCACTTAGTTGGAGTTTTATCAATATCTAACTTAACATCTTCTTATATGGATATATGGGATAATGAAATATTAAGCAAAAGTAATACTTCAATAGAAAATATACTTGATACTCTTTCAGCTAAAGAGATATACATAAATGAAGGAGTTAAAAACTTCCCTGGTAAAATAGCAGTAGCTGCAATGCAACCAGAAAGCTTAAGTGCAATTATAAAAGAAGGAGATATTGCTATAGTTGGCGATAGACCTGATGTACAAAATGCATTAATAGATATAAAGGTATCTTTAATGATTATAGCTGGTTCTTATGAATTAACTCCTGAATTAATTGAAAAAGCTAAAGCTAATGGTGTTAATGTAATAAGCACACCTCATGATTCATTTACTACTTCAAGATTAATAATACAAAGTATTCCTGTAAGCTATGTAATGGCTAAAGAAAACTTAGTATCTTTCTCTGAAGATGAATTAGTTGATGATATAAGATCTACAATGATAGAAACTAGATTCAGAAGTTATCCTGTAACTGATACTGATGGTAAAGTTTTAGGTACTATTTCTAGATACCACTTAATTTCTGACTTTAAAAAGAAAGTAATTCAAGTAGACCATAATGAAAGAGGTCAATCAGTAGATGGATTAGAAGAAGCAGAAATTCTAGAAATTATAGATCACCATAGAGTAGCTGATATCCAAACAAATAATCCAATTTACTTTAGAAATGAACCACTTGGAAGTAGTTCAACTATAGTAGCTAAATGTTTCTTTGAAAGAGACTTAGTTCCTTCTAAAGCTGCAGCTGGACTTCTTTGTGGCGCTATAATATCAGATACACTATTATTCAGAAGTCCTACTTGTACAGAACAAGATGTAACAATCTGCAAAAAGCTTGCTGAAATAGCAGGAATCTCTGATATAGATGAATTTGCAAAAGAAATGTTTAAAGCTGGAACTTCTCTTCAAGGTAAAACTGTTGAAGAAATATTTAATCAAGACTTTAAACCATTCAAAATAGGAAATATGAAAATAGGTGTTGCTCAAGTTAACACTATGGATATAGATGGATTTATGCCATTAAAAGAAGACATGCTTTCTTATATGAGCAAGAAGGCTAAAGATGAATCATTTGATACAATGTTATTACTTCTTACTGATATCCTAACTGAAGGTTCTCAAATATTAGTTGCTGGAGATGCTAAAGAAGTAGTAGAAAAGACTTTCAATGTTACTCTAGAAGATTCAACAGCATTCCTTCCTGGAGTATTATCAAGAAAGAAACAAGTTATACCACCATTAACTAATGTTATAACTTCTATGTAATAAAAAACTATAAACCCTATATATTATTGATATTTGGCTTTATAATATATAGGGTAAAATTTTTATTAATTTAACTAATTATAGCCTAAGAATCTAGTCAAAATATTTTTTTACTAGATTCTTAGGCTTTGCTATTATCCTAATATAACTAACTTTTTGATGCTCTTATATTACTTATTAACATTATTATAGGGAAAATAGTAGCAACTGCAATTCCTCTTTTTATATCTCCTCCAACATTATTGGTAATACTTCCAACTAACATTGGTCCTGCCATGCATCCTAAGTCACCTGCTAAGGCTAATAATGCATACATTAGTGTTCCTCCATTTCTTATTTTTGAAGAAGCTAAACTAAATGTTCCTGGCCACAATATACCTACTGACAATCCACATAAACCACAACCTAATAATCCCAAAGGTGCATAGTGTGTAAATGAAATCATACAATAGCTAAAAATACACATTACAATACTAAATAACATAAACTTCTCAAGTTTTATTTTAGTACCATACTTACCATAAAAAAATCTAGAAATCCCCATACATAAAGCAAAGAACATTGGACCTGCAAGATCCCCAATAGTTTTGCTTATACCAAGGCTTGCCTCCGCAAAAGTTGATGCCCATTGACTTACCGATTGTTCACTAGCACCTGCACAAATCATTAATACTATCATTTGAAAAAACTCTTTAGAAGTAATCAATTCTTTTGCCTTTTTTTGTTCCTCGCCTTCTGGAATTAGAGGCATAATAGGAACCTTCATAAAGGCTATTGCATTTGCTAAAGGCAATATTGCCCATATCAAAGTAAGAAATGTCCAATTCTCTACTCCAAAAATTTTAAAATAAATAGTAGAAAAAAATACAACTCCTACTTGTCCCCAACAATAAAAAGAATGTAATGTACTCATCACCAATTCTTTTCTTTCAGTTGGACATGCTTCAACAATTGGACTAACTAAAACTTCTAACAAACCTCCACCTATTGCATATATAACAACAGAAAAAAGCATTATCGGAAAAGAATCATCTACAATATTAGGGGATATTGCTAATAGAACTAATCCAATCATAGCTAAAATATGTGCAATTATCATAGATAACCTATAACCTATTTTATCAATAAAAAGTACTGATAAAGAATCTGTTATTAACTGTACTATAAAATTAATACTTACTAATAACGTTAATTCTGCTAAAGTTATATGATAAAATTTATTAAAGGTAAGAAGCAAAAGTGGTAAATAGTTATTTACCACTGCCTGTACAATATATCCAACAAAACAAGCTCTTATAGTATTGGAATAATTAATTTTACTTTTCATATAATACCACTCTCTTTAAGCATCTGCTACATTATTAATCCACTTTCTACTTCTAAATAATTTAACTTCCAAAATTACTCTTACATATTCCTCTAAAGATAATATAAAATAAACCCAATAAATTGGTAAATTAAATATAAAAGAAGTAAGTATTCCTGCTGGTACACCAATTATCCATGTTCCAACTATATCTATAAGCATAATATATTTTGTTTTTCCACCACTTCTTAGCACTCCACCACCTAATACCATATTTACTACCTTAGCAATAAACACTACTGCATAAGCATATAATATATATATAGTTACTTGCATAGTATCATCAGGAACATTGTATATCTTCACATAGAATTTACTAAATAATACAATTATTAAACTAATAACAACAGCCATTATTATAGTAACCTTAACAAATTCCTTTGATTCTTCGTAAGCTTTTTCCTCTTCATTTGCACCCAATAAATATCCAATCATTATACCAGTTGCACTTGCTACACCTGATAATAATCCTATCATCAAGTTTTGAACAGGATAAGTTAATGTCATTGCCGCACATTGTTCAGTACCTATTCTTCCATAGATAACTGCATACACATTTTCACCTAAACTCCATAAAAATTCACACATTAAAATTGGAAAAAGTATCTTAAAAACATTTATCATAAATGGTTTTGTAAACTTAAAAGTTAGCCATAAAGTATGCTCACTTCTTTTTCTAATTTTCTCAAATACAATAAATACAATAGCAAATTCTACAAATCTAGCAATTGTTGTTGCTAATGCCGCACCAACTACTCCTAACTTAGGAAAACCAAAATTACCAAATATCAAACAGTAATTTAATACAATATCGGTAAATACTGAAACTATACTAGCATACATAGGTATCTTTGCATATCCAATATTCCTCAAATAAGCTGAACACATAAGTGTTAATATTGTAGGGAGAAATCCAATTGATGCAACTCTTAAATACTGAGCCGCTATTTCTATAGTAGCACTATCATTTGAATATATACCCATAATACTTGAAGGTATAAAAATTGAAACTATCATAAACAAAATTGTAATGCCTAATGATATATATAAGTTAAAATTAAAACTATCATTAACACCCTCTTTATTTTTGTTACCTATATATTGAGCTATTAAGATACTTGCAACAGTAACAACAGCTGTTACTGTTACTGTGAATAAAGATATAAATTTACTACTAAGCCCAATTCCTGCGATACTGTCACTTCCCATTTGCCCAACCATTATCTCATCTATCAATACAAGTGTAGCTTGTAATAAACTTTGAAGAGTAATTGGTAATGCTATTTTTATCATTCTTTTATAAAAACTTTTATCTTGCATAATAATTACATTCCCCATTTATATTCTATTTTTTTCAATCCACTTAATAGAATAGTCCACTAATTCCCTTTGACTCATATACTTTACCAAAGCATTTCCTATATAAGTGCTCTTTACATTACATTCCTTTTCAAAAGATTCCCCTATTTGATCAAAATCTTCTCCATCTACAGATAAAGTTTCATAGGTAACCCATTCTCTTTTTCCATTTACCATAATAGCACTGCTTTCTTTTACATTATGTTTAGATTTGTACTCTGCTTTCGCATCTGCTAAATGAATAGATGTATTTTTATCATAGCCAACCCCTATAAGCAATACATGACCATCTAATTTATAAATCTTATCTATAGGAGAATTTTCTCCAAAAATATTTGA
Organism: uncultured Clostridium sp.; assembly: GCA_934755305.1. GTDB lineage: Bacteria > Bacillota > Clostridia > Clostridiales > Clostridiaceae > Clostridium. Next base: position 59,457 of record CAKVLD010000010.1, read on the forward strand.
TAAATCATGATTCTCTGTAATATAGTTCGCATACTTACCAACTGCTGCTACTGAACGAGCTGGATGATCACTTCTATATGCTCCAGGCCAACTACGGAACATCTCTGCAACTTTTCCCATAGTATTAGTAGGTGTTATTTTTTTATCATAAGCCGGCCAATTTTCTCTTATTATAGGCCACCATTCTTTTGGTTCTTCCCAATGAACCCCCGTCTCAGGATCTAAATTTTTCCAGCTTTGTGTAGGCATAACTATTGTTCCTTCATCACCAACTACTTCTAATAAAGCCTCAATTACCACTTGAGCACCACCACATACGAAGCCCATACTCTTTAAAGAAGTATGAACAATAACTGTACTTCCATTAGTAATTCCTAACCTAACTAATCCGTCTATTATATCTTGTTTTAATACTAACTTCCTAAGATCTTTTGCCATGTTATCCCTCCTATTTATTCTAAAACATTCAATATTTCCTCAAACTTACTTATACAATATTGCGCCTCTTCTACTTCTCCAAATCCATATTGAGCATAAATAAATTTAATTCCTACTTCATTTGTTGCTTTAAAATCATCAATAGTATCTCCAACATAACAAGCTTCTTCCAAGTTATTTCTTAGAATTATAGATTGTATATTTTTAGCTTTTGATTCCTTTGTTCTTCCAGAAGACTCATAATCTTTAAACAAATTTCCAAATCCGTAATAATGCAAAAATGCTTCTATATATCCTTCCTGGCAATTACTCACAATGAATAATTCATACTTCTCTTTTAACTTTACTAATACATCTTTTACTCCATGAAATAACTTTCCACCATTTTTCTTTAAATATTCACATTCTTCCGCAGAACAATCATTAATTACTTCTTTTTTTAGCTTTTCATCATTTATTTTAAGTATAATTTGTACAATATCTTCAATATTCTTTCCCATACAACTTTTCATTTGATCTATTGATATATTAGCTTTAATATTTTTTTTAGCTATTACATTATTCCAAGCATTGACTATCTGCGAAGTAGCATCCCATAGTGTTCCATCTAAATCAAATATAATTCCCTGTCTCATAAAAAAACTCTCCAATCATACAATTATTTTCTTACATACTTATGAATGGATATGTTTTCTCTCATCTCCACACTTGCCAATTTGAATTTTCTTACTTTATCTATAAAATGGAATCCTTCACCACCAACTAAGGAAATATTACTTCTTCCACCTATTATTACTGGAAGTTGCATAACAATTATTTCGTCTACTAACCCTAATTCTACAAGGCTCCAATTTAACTCTCCACCGCCTTCTAGCATAATATGATTAATATGATATTCTTTTTCTAAAATTTCAAACGCCTGTACAATATCTAGCTTATCTTCACCACAAAGGATACATGAAATATTATCATATTTATCAAAACATTTAACTTTATCACTATTCTTTTTATTTGTAATAAATATTGTACTTTCATTATCCTTTACTATTGTAACATCTTTTGGTATATTCATGCTATTAGTTGGAATAATTCTTATTGGATTTTTTCCACCATTATACCTGCATGTAAGCGATGGATTATCATATCGTATTGTATTCATTCCAACCAAAATACCATCTACTGCTCCACGAATTCCATGGATAAATTTCATATCATCTTCCGTTAATAAAGCAAATAATTCTTTACTACTTGTCTTTTCTCCTAATGTTATTTTACCGTCAATAGAAACTTGACTTACTAAAGTTACTTTCATAAATATGCCCCCTATCTATCTTTGCATTTATCAAATATGCTCTTACACTTATCCCAAAATTCAACTGTACATTCTTCATTTACTATTCTTACATTTTGCATCATTTGCTTGTAAATATCATTTACTTCATCCTGCTTAACTTTTAAATCTGATAAAACTTTTTTATTAACTGGTAATCTATAATAATCCTTATACCAAGTATATTGAATCTTTTCACTCAACATATAATTTAAGAAACAACGCATTTCTTTTTTCTTGTCCCCATATAAAGAATTATTAGGAAAAGCCATTCCAATACTAGAAGATGCTCCAATAACTTGCTTTCCATTAATTTTAGGAATTACGCACACCCCTAATTTATCTCCCATCTTTTCCAGCAAATACTTATAATACCATTCCCCATTTAAAATTGAGGCAATTTCTCCATTCTCAAATTTAGTTAACATATCAGAAATAGCAGTTGCAGAAATCATCTTTTTACTTGTATACATTTCTGATATAAAGTTTATTGTTTGTTGAACTCCTTCTTTAGTTATTAATTTATTCTCCTTACCCCCTGCGGAAAATGTATATAAAAATGGTAATACCCAATATCCAACATCTAAATCAACTGAAAATGGTATTATTTGTTCATTCTTTACTTTAAATAAGTCATCCCAAACTTTTGGTTTATCATTATAATATTCTTTATTATAATAAATAATTGCATGATTTCCTTGTAAATATGGAAGTCCCTTTTGCACACCTTCTAACTTCATAGAATCCCAAACTTCTCTATCCATATACTTAGAATATTCTTCTGGCACAACAGACAAATCCTTAATTCCAATTCCAACCATATCTTGTGCTATTAAAGCTACATCAGGTTTTTCTTTTACCTTATCTAAGTTTTTTAATTTATCTAAGAATTCTACAATATTCATCTTTACTAATTTTATAGATATATTATATTGCTCATACATGTCATTACATATGTGTTCAATCATCTTTAAACTAGTATCACCAAATCCATCTAATTCATGCCATATTATTATTTCCTTAGCCAAAATACAGCCCCCAATCTTTTTATATTCTATTTATATAATAGTACAGCCCCAAGTGCTGGTAACTTAATAGTATTTTCAGCTTTATTAAGTATTATATCTTTATCACTTAATATTCTTGTATTATAATCTCCAAGGTTCTCATTTATCTCTTCACCATTAAATACAAGCTCATTTTCTGAATCATAATTAAATATAACTACCAACTTATTCCTACTATATTCAAAAACTAAAGTATTAGATAATGTATCAATAACATTAAACTGTTCTGGTGATGTTATATTATCTAACTCTTTTCTCAATGTACTTAACTCTTCCAAAAAATCAATCATTTTTAAATTAACCCTATTAGTCCAATCGATTTTTATATTGTTGAAAAATGCCTTCTTTATAGGTGCTCCATTTGTATTATCAGCCAAGCCACAATTCATTGGTTGCTCTTCCCCTACTTCATATCCAGTTAACATAAACGGAATTCCATGAGGTAAGAAACTGTTAATTATCGCTAAAGCTTTTGATAATTTCATTCCTCCTTTTCTTGATACAATTCTAGGTGTATCATGTGTTTCAGCACAAGCATATGCATACAATTTTAAATCTTTTAATTCTTTAACAAACTTATTGTATGTACTTTTTTTCATGTCTGCTACTTCACGCCAACTACTACCTAACATAATATTGTAACCAGTTTTATAAGCATTTTCGTGATTTCTATTAAATAAATCTTCACTTATAAAAATGGCATTTGGCTTGTACTTTTTAACTGTTTCAAATAAACTATTTAATAATTCTTTTGGTAAGGTATGCCCAATATCAAATCTAAAACCATCAATACTAAATTCTACAGTATAGTATTTTAATACATCTTTAAATAAGTCCCAAAGCTTTTGATTTGGAATCTTTGCAGGAAACTTATTTGCTTTAATAGTATCGAACATTACATAAGGAGGTTGTTCCTTAGATACTAATTCTGCTGCTAAAGGTTGATTATCCATATATAACTTCCAAAATGTAATATCTGTCCAAATAGGCTGTACATCATTAATCCAATCAGAATGTGCAGACATTGTTGTTATATTCATTTTTTCTTCAACCAAATCAAATAAATCTTTTCCATTTTGTTCTGCTTCTTTTTTTATTTCTTCCCATAGCTCAGGATTTAATTCATTAGGTGGATATACAAACTGTTGTAAATGTTTTTTAGTGCTTTCTGCACTATATACTTGTGCTAAATTCTCCTTTGTGCATTCTGTAAAAAATTCTATATTAGGAATTTCAGGTGTTTTAAAATCCTTATCATAATCTTTTTTTATCCAATAAACCCAATCAGGATGCTCTTTTATTAAATTACTATCTCTAGCTGTAACTCTTGGAATAAAATCAATAACTACACGTATTCCCATTACATGACATGCTTGAATTAATACTTTCAATTCTTCATTAATTGAGAAATCAAAAATTTCATCTACTATAGAATCATGTAAGCTTTCATCTAATTTATAAAAATCTTTTATTGCAAAAGGTGAGCCCATATCTCCTTTTTTATTTTTATTACTATACTCAGTAATTGGAAGAAGATACAAAACATTATTTCCTAACAACTTTATCATAGGAAGTAAAATTAACATTCTAATGAAAGTACCATTACTAAGCTCCCCATTATTTTTTATATCCCAAGCTGTAGAATATCTTGGTAATGCACAGTAAATACCAGAATGTTTTAAATCAAAATCAACTTCACTTTTCATTTCTTCAATTTTATCTACTACTTTTCTATAAAAACTATATTTTTCAACACAAATTACTTCATCATCAACTAAAGTAAATTCATTAAACCCTATATATTTATTCCATACAGTAGGTATATATATTTTTTCTTCATCTATTTTATTTTCCAAATATTCTTTAAATATTCTAAACTCTCTATCTTCCATTGTATCTACTCCTATTTTAAAAACTAAATACTACTTTCTCATTAGAAATATCTTTTTTATCTGCCAAATCTAAAGTAGATCCTAAGACACTTTCAAAGGCTGAAACATAATCATCAATACTAAACTCTCCTGTAATTAGCTTACTTAATTCACTATAACGTCTTGCAGCAGCAATAGTATCTATAAATAACATATTGTACTCACTTGCACCAATCAATTGAATACCTTTATCTATTAATACATAAGGACTTAAAGGAAAGTTATATTTTCTATTCATACCCATAGGAACTATTCTTGCATTTTTTCCTGCAACTGTTAAAGCATATTCCATTTGATTTCCAACGGTATCTATTATTACATCAAACTTTCTATTATCAGTTAATTCATTAACCTTATTCATAGTTAATTCATCTGAATGTAGTATAATATCGCTAAAACCTGCACAAACATCTCTACGATATTCTGAATTTTCTGTTGCTACAACAAGTCTTGCTTCTCTCTTAGCAACCATTTGACACAAAGCTCCCATAGGTCCTGATCCAAGAATAAGAACATTATCATCTTCCTTTATCTTAGCTGCTCTTATATTATTAATAACGCATGCCAAAGGCTCTATTAATACTGCTTCTTTTAAACTCATAGATTCTGGAATTTTATAAATATATCTTTGATTACAAACAAAATATTCTGCAAAAGTTCCATCAATATTTATCCCAGCTATTTGCAAACCGTTTCCAGCTTCACAAAAATTCGTTAAACCTTTTCTACAATAATAACAATCACAACAATATTGATTTGGATCAATTATTACCTTTTCACCAACTCTATATTCAGTAACTTCTTTTCCTACTTCTACAATTTCTCCTACTGCTTCATGACCTATAATAATATCTGTAACAATTTGTTGATTCTTTTTTAATACCTGTAAGTCACTACCACATATCCCTGAATAAATAATTTTAATCTTTATATCTGATGAATTTATTATTTGAGGTTCTGCTCTTTCTACTAACTTTAATCCTTCTTCATTTTTCCATACTAACGCTTTCATATTTTCCTCCTATCATAATTCCTTATTCTACTCTTTCTTTAAATAAACTTCATATTTTCCCCATATTCTCATACACTTTTTATATTATTTAATTTTATTCCATCTTTCAACATTTATGGTTATTTTATCAATATGAAGGTCTATTTTTGCAATATTTAGATTTGTATTAATAATATTACTTCATTAATTCTAATTATTTAATTTATCTAATAGTGCAGTACGAAATTTCTTTAACTTTGAACGAGAAATAGATAATATAGTTCCATCTGATAACCTTACTTCCCCCTTTGATAACATTTTATTTACATACCTTAAATTAATTAAATAACTATTATGTCCATATTCAAATCCATATTTATTAAGTCTCCTATATAGTTCATCTAATTTATAATTTGTAGTCAACTTTTTTTCAAATTCATACTCTATTTTCTCTTTACAAATATGTATCATACTCCCATGTTTTGAGTTTTCTATATATAAAATATCACTAGGCATTAATTTTACGATATTGTAATAATAACTTCCAACAATATATATTTCATTATCATCTTTACTCATCTTTACTTTTTCTATAACTTCTTTCATTTCAACTAACATTTTTTTATCAGTATAATCCTTATATAGATATCTATATGGTGTTACTTTAAAGCATTCCTCTGTTGGTGCACATGTACTTGAACAAAAAACTAATATTGAATCTTTAAATATTTTTCTAAAAGATTTAGCTATTTCATAACTATCTATTTCTTTTATTTTAATATCTAAAATTAATAAATCACAAAATTCAAGTTCTTGTAACTTTTCTATCATCTCGTTTCCTAAAGAATATTCATAAAATATTACCTCTTCTTTCTTCAAACCACTTTTCAAGATGATTTTCTTTATAAATTTTATAAATGTTTTATCATTATCACATATTGCTATATAATACATACATTTCCCCCCAAACCTATATAATTTTGTAAAAATAATATTATAAAACATACTAATTTACTTTTACATTCATGTCAATTGTATAAAGTTAAATAAAACCCAGCTTAATTATGGATAAAAATTATAAAAAATGTCTTCGCCACTAAATTAAAAGTAAGAGTCAAAGATTTGGTATCTAGAAATCAAGAGTATTACATTGATAGAATTTAAGAAAAACATAAATTTTATCT